>JAZKTD010000018.1:0-25063 GCA_036625705.1 Salinivenus sp. | reverse complement strand
CAGGAGCAGGGGGCGGTCCGACAGGCCCAGGTCCTGCCGGAGGGCGGTGGCGTCCCGCGGAAAGAAGCGATCGGGGTCCGTGCCGTTCGATACGACGTGAGTCCGTTCGGGAGCCACGTCGCGGTCGTGGAGCAGGCGGGCCGTGTAGTGGCTGACGGGCACAAACGTGTCGACCCGACGCAGGAGCCCGCGGCGCAGGGCGTCGTACGCCGTGCGGAGGCCGGGCACCGAGGCGGCCGGGTTGAAGAGCAGCTCTCGCCCGTGGGCGGCGCACACGATGCGGCGGGGCCACCCTGTGAGGCGGCGGGCAAGGAGCGACAGGCCGACGGTCTGCCACTGCGCGTGGAGGGCCCGGTCGGGCCGGAGTGCGCGGGCCCGGCGATACACGGCGGGCAGGCCCGTGAGCGGAAGCAGGTCGGGACGGCCCGACACTCGCGTCACGCGGAACGGGGCCGCCCGGTCGACGGCCGCGGCCGCCGGGCGAGCCGGGGCCACGACCTCGAGGGCCGACGCCTTTGCCGACAGCCGGCGGGCCAGCTCCCACGAGTAGGTCTGGATGCCTCCGACGTCGGGGGGAAAGTCCTGTGTGACGACGAGGAGCCGCATTCGGGGACTGCTGGTCACGAGCGAGGCGACGTCGGGCGGCGCCGTGCCGGACGCCGGTGTCCGCGCGCGGGGCGGACACTCAACACGGGGCCTCCCGACGTCCGTTCCCGGCTGGGCCGGTGAGGCGAGACCGGTGCGCGGCCGAGGACGCGCCAGTCCCTACTGGGGAGCCCGCGTTCGCCTGCGGGGGAGCACGTCGGAGAGCGAAAGCCCCGGGGCGTCGGTCCCCAGAAGGGCGTCGAAGACGCGGTTCCACGGAAGGCTCAGCAGGATCAGAAAATAGGTGGAGGCCGCGAAGAAAATGTTCATCGTGACGTAGATGCCGAAGTGCATGCCCACCACCAGCAGGACGACGGGGTACCGGTACGGGCGCCACCACATCAGAAAGCTTACGGCCTCGGTAAACAGTCCAAAGAGGAGGATGGCGGTGCCGACGCGGTAGTCGGTGAGCACCCACTCCTGAAGGACGTTCGGCTCGAAGACCCCGAATTTCGAGAGGGTGTCGACCTTGCGCTCCGCGATCCACATCAGGAGATGGCGCCCGTCGGGCCACATTATTCCCGTCCCGATCAGCTTGCAGACGGCGGCCGAGGTGTACCCGAGCCCGATGAAGAAGTACAGAAAGCCGAACGTGAACCGGCGCCGCATCGACGGGGAGCGGAAGGCGACGAGGGCCACGCCGAGCCCGAGGACGCCCATCCCGATGAGATTGGACCCGTGGGAGATTTCCCCGAGCGAGTACCGGGCGACGTACTGGAAGTGAAAGGCGAGGAGGGCAAGGAGGTAGGCCGGGCGCCAGAGGCGGAAAAAGCCCGCGGTACCGAGCAGGGCCACGAGGCCGGCGTTGATCAGGGCCACGTTGTGGTCGAAGAGAAAAGCGACGTCGACGTAATTGGCGAGCCCCAGGGGCAACAGCACCGAGGTGATGTTCTGCTGGATGTAGAGCCCCCAGTCCCAGCAGAACCAGACGGCGTAGGCGAGAATGAAGAACTCGACCAGTCGAAAGTACAGTCGGTCGCCTCGTGTTTCGGGACCGTCGGCCCCAAACAGATGGCGGCCCAGCGTGTCAAGGAACTGATTGGAGGAGCGGGCAGACATTCGGGGAGAGACGTTGTCGGCGAGTGCAGCGACAGGAGAAGCAGGCGGAACCGGTCCGTCACTCCTCGTCGGCGGGATTGGCCACCGTACGGCCCGCCGTTCGCGCCTGGGGAGATGGATTGAGGTAGGTCGAGTCCGGGGTGATCAGCATGACCGGGGTGGCCGCGACCGCGACGGAGTCGCCGGTCAGTTCACCGCGTACGCGAAACACGTAGAGCGGGGCGCTTAGAGACCGGTTCTTGGTAAACAGGCTGCGGAGGCCGTGGACCCGATCGGCCGTCCACGTCTCGGTCTTCGACACGTAGTTGGCGACGTCGTTTTGGTTGATGTTTTTAGGGGAGAGGGGGTACGGCTCGCCCGGGACTTCCCGGAACGGAACGGCCGACCAGTCGAGCGACTCGGCCTTCGTATCCGGCGGCATCTCGCGGACCACGGCGCGGGTCCACGGATTGCCGGCCTGCGAGAACATCGGGTAGATGCTGAAGGGCCAGAACTCCCCCTTGTGGGTGGCCACGAGGAGGGCGTAGGCCGTCAGTACGATGCCGATGAGACGGAGCGCGTTCGTGCGAGTGCCCATGGCCGTGGTTGAACAGGTTGCGTCTGTACGATATGCGGACCGTGGCCCCGCGGGGGGCGCCGTCCGGAGCGGCCCGTGCAGACCTGTGGCCTTGAGAAGGACGAAGCGGCCGTTAACGACCGGGGGCTTGGCCTACAAGCATGTATCTGCGTGCTTTCACTCCGGCATTCGTTTCAGTCGCTCGACGGAGCTCGATGTCCGGCCGGAGGAGAAGCGGGCGTCTTGTGCCCGGGACGGCGCGTGCAGAGAAACGCGCGGCCCAAAAATTGCACTACTCCAACGGAGCCTTTACTGAGACAACGACCGTTACTTGTGCGGGACTGGGGGCGACCGTCTAGTGCCGGGGCGGCAGGAACTTTTTATCCTCACCGAAGATCCAGGTTATGGGCCAGATTCTCTCTATCTCAACGGCTATGCCGCTCGTCCGACGGCTGCTCGTATCCACGTTGTTGAGCGGGGTGTTTCTGGGCGGCGGCCCGACCAGTATCGCGCAGGACAGCACGGCGCCCGCGGAGGAGATGGGGAATATCGTCGTCGACGACTTCGACGGCAAGCCGTCGGGCGAGCCCCCGGAGGGGTGGGTATTCGTCAAGTCCAACAAGCGAGTCCTCAGCTACGAGGAGGCCCGGGAACCCGGCGAAGAGATGGTGGTCCGGCAGGAAAACGGCAACCATTTCGTGCGGCTCCGCACCGAGAACGAGGCGTTCCGCTTCAGCAAGCGCAACGGCGTCGACTTCGAGTGGGACCTTACGACGCATCCGCGCCTGAGCTGGCGCTGGCGGGCCCTGCACCTGCCGGAAGGGGCCAGCGAGCGCGGCCAAAACGATACGGGCGGCGCCCTCTACGTCACGTTCGGGACCGACTGGCTCGGGCGGCCGAAGAGCATCAAGTACACCTACAGCTCCTCGTTGCCGGTGGGAACGGTCGTCGACTTCGGAAACCTCTACGTGATCGTCGTCGACTCGGCCCGGGAGCCCCGCATGGGCGAGTGGAAGCGGGTCGAGCGGAACGTCTTGCAGGACTACCGCCAGGTCTTCGGCGGGTCGCCGCCCGACGAGCCGGTGTCGATCACGCTCTGGAGCGACTCCGACACGACGGGGGACCGGGCCACGGTCGACCTCGACGACATCACCCTCCGTCCGCCCTACCGGGCCGAGTAGTCGGCCCCGCCCTGGAACCTGCATCGGGGCAACTGGTGGAGACTCCTACGCGATGGACGAAGGGTCGCCCACCGCCCGGCCCAACGGTGCCCGGCACGCTATACGGTCTCCCCCGCTTCATGCCCTCCCCCCGCGAAGGCTACGTCCTTCACAGCTACGGCCCGGACCGGTACGTGAAGCATGCCGTGGCGTCGCTTCGCACGCTCCGGCGGCACGACCCGGACCGCCCGGTGGCGCTCTTCTGCCCGGAGTCGCACCGGGCCCTCCTGGAGCGTCGGGGGCTCGACGCCCACTTCGCGGTGGTCGGGGACCTGCCGCCGCGGCACCAGTCCATCGTGGGCTTCAAGCATCACCTCGGCCGGTTCAAGCCGTTCGAGCGGGCGCTCTTCGTCGACGCCGACATGATCTGGTGTCGGGACCCGGACCCGCTGTGGCAGCAACTCGCCCCGTTTTCGTTTACGGCCACCGGGCTGCAGAACGCCGACCACTTCTTCGGCGGGCCCAAGGGGCTCGGCGTGCTCGTCGACATGCTGCTGCGCCGCCGACAGCGCACGCTGCGCCGGTTCGGGCTCACGCACCTGCCCCGCGTCCAGGCCGGCATGATCTACGCGCAGGACGACGACGTGACCCGCGGGGTGATGGACCGGGCCGCCGAGTTTCTGGACCGGTCCGACGAGACGCACTTCCGGAGCCGCCTCGACGAGGGACGGTCGGAGGAGACCTGCGAGTGGAGCCTCGCCATGGCCATGAGCGACCTCGGGCTCCCCGTTCTCCCCTGGCTGCAGGGCCGCAATAGCCCGCAGCTCGACTACATCGATGCGCTGGTCGACCACGATCCGGACTTCACGGACGTCACCTACCGCTTCTACACCTCCCCCTTCGTATACAGCCTCCGCGGCCTCTCGCACGCCGGGGCGCTGGAGGCCCTGCTGGGGCTGGCCGAGTGGATGCCGCGGATGGGCGAGTACGCCGAGTTCACGCCGTACGTCCTCCACTTCGGCTGGCTCCACCAGAAGGCCCCGTTCTACGACTTCGCGGAACGGGCGTGGGCCCGCATGACGGACGAGCAGCGGCGTCCGCGGCGCGCGTCCTCTCCCTCCGAAGCGGGGCCGTCCGGGCAGTGACGCCTCATCGACGCAATCCGTCCGCGAACATGGCCGCCGAGTACGACGTCGACTTTCGCGAGCGCCCCGAGTGCTATCGGTATCAGTCCGGGGAGCAGGGCGCGTTTAAGGTGCAGCCCTACAAGGACGAGCTGCTCCCACACTGGGGATTCAAGGACGAGGCGACCGCCGAGGCGGCCGTGGCGGCCCTCCGAGAGAAGTACGAGGCCTACCGGGCACAGGACGACTTCGTGGGCATGGACATGACGCGGAAGTACCTCCAGATGGGCTTCACGCGGGCCATGCGGTACGCCAAGTATCCGGGCGGCCGGAAGTACGACGACGACGGGACCGAGCGGGCGCCCCAGCAGTGGGCGGACCCGGAGAAGCGGGCCGCGGCCGTCGTCTTCCGGGACGCCTGGCAGGCCCTGACCGACGACCCGGCGTACCGGCGGGCGAAAGCCCATCACCAGGACGCCGTGTACGACCCCGACGCGACCCCCATGACCGACTGATGCTACCTCCGCTCGCGCTCGATCTCCCCGAGTGCACGCACCGTTCGGGGATGGAGGTCTGGAAGAGCATGTCCCGAGCAACTGCCGGGGTGGGTGTGTGGACATATTTTCCCTCCGTCCCTCCGCCCGTCCTCACATCCAACCCCACGAGAGGCCGGCGGACGACGTACATCCCGCTACAGGATTCGGTGTGACCCCCCATGCCCGATTCGACTGATCGCCTTTCGGTGCCCCTCGAGCGCCACTGGGTGGAGAGCGGCGACGTGCGTCTGCACGTGCGGGCCGCCGGCCCCGACGACAGCCCGCTCGTGGTGCTGCTCCACGGCTTCCCGGAGTTCTGGTACGGCTGGCGCCACCAGATCGGCCCGCTCGCGGAGGCCGGCTACCGCGTCCTGGTGCCCGACCAGCGCGGCTACAACCGCAGCGACGCCCCGGCCGCCGTGGGCGCCTACGACCTGGAGCACCTCACCGCGGACGTGCGCCGCCTCCTCGACGCCACGGGCCGGGACCGGGCCCACGTGGTGGGGCACGACTGGGGCGCCATGGTCGCCTGGACGCTGGCGATGACGCACCCGTGGCGGGTTCGGCAGCTCGGCATCCTCAACGTCCCCCACCCCGGCGTCTTCCGAGAAACCCTCCGCGCCGATCCCCGCCAGGCCCTCCGCAGCCTGTACGCGCTCTTCTTTCAGGTGCCGCGCCTGCCGGAGTGGCTGCTGGGCCTCGGCGACGGCCAGGGCCTCGCGCTGCTACTGCGTGGGAGCGCCCGCCCGGACACGTTCACGGCGGCCGACCTCGCCGCCTACCGGCGGGCCTGGCGCCGACCCGGACGCCTGCGCGGCATGCTGCACTGGTACCGCGCCGCGGCCCGACGGGCGCTCCGGGGCGAGACGGTCGAGGCGCGCGTCGACGTCCCCACGCTCGTGCTGTGGGGCGCCCGGGACGTGGCCCTTTCCCGTCGGATGGCGGCCCCCAGCGCCGAGCGGTGCCGGGACGGCCGGTTCGTTATGCTCGACGACGCGACGCACTGGGTCCAGCACGACGCCCCGGGGCGGGTGACCCGGCACCTCCTCGCCCACCTGGCGGCGTAGGCTCAGGCGGCCTCGGCGGCGATCTTCCGGAGCACGGCGTCGTCGAGCCGGTGGCCCCCCTCGAACGTGCGTTCGGTCACGGGGATGTCGTGGCGGTCGAGCCGGCGCCGCACCGCCGCGCGACGCTCCTCCGTCACGTACGGGTCGTCGGTCCCAGTGACCAGTGTGAGATCGAGCGCACGGAGGCGCTCGGCGTGGGCCGCGAGGTCGAGGTCGTGGGCGGGGGCCCCGCCCCAGAGCACGAGCCGGTCGACGGCCGTGTCGCCGAGCAGGGCCCACCGGCTCGCCGTGGCTGCTCCCTGCGAGAAGCCCAGCACCCGAATCGAGGGCGACGCCCCGTCCGGCCGCAGCCGCCGGACGACGGTGTCGAGGTACTCGACGTAGTCGGCAATTTCGTCCTCGCGGGCGGCCCGCGTCATCCAAGAGGCGCCCACCGTCTCGTGCGTCTCCAGGCCGTCGACGTAGAAGCGAGAGAGCGCCTCCGGCGCGACGACCGCGCGGGCCGGCCCTTTGAGGGCGGCGCACTGCTCGGCGACGTCGGCGGCCCGTTGCCCGTAGCCGTGCAGCACGACCCACCACGTTTCGGCCGTGGCCGGCGTGCCGAGCGTGGCAACGTGGGCCGTGCGGCGGACCCGGACGGCATGGAGGTCGGGGGTGGACATGGGCAGGGGGAACGACCGGATTAAGCGGAGGGCGAGCCGTCCGGGGTGGCGACCCGCTCGATGCGGTCCAGGGCCGCCTCGGGGGAGGATACCACGTGGGCGAGGTCGGCGATCGGCTCCCGGGCGAACCGGCCCTCACGCAGCTCCTCGAAGAACGACAGGAGGGTGTCGAAGAAGCCGTCGACGTTGAGGATGACGATCGGCCGGTCGTGGTAGCCCAGCTGCTTGAGCGTGAGCACCTCCATGAACTCTTCGACGGTGCCGTACCCGCCCGGCAGGACGACGAACGCGTCGGCCCGGTCGTACATCAGGGCCTTCCGCTTCCGCATTGTGTCGGTCACGATGAGTTCGTCGGCGTCGTAGGCAATGCCCTCCCGGTCCTGCAGCTTCGAGGGGATGACCCCGGTCACGTGCCCCCCCTCCTGGTGGGTGGCCTGGGCGAGGACCCCCATGAGCCCCACCGCCCCGCCGCCGTAGACCAGGGTGTGGTCGCGCCGGGCGAGCTCGCGGCCGAGGCGCTCGGCGACGGGCGGGTAAGTGTCGGCGATGGCGTTGCTGGAGGAGCAGTATACGCAGATTGAGGCCATAGAGGGAAGCGAGGGGGACGAAGAGTACGAAGAGGGACAACGTACGGGCGGGGCCGGAGACGCGGGAGGTCCCGAGCCGAGGGCACCCGCATTTACCGATACGTGAATAAATTCGCGAAGTCCGATTCTTGCTGGCGGCTGTCCACGGTCCCCAGCTATCGGGGAAAATGATTTGCGTACGTTCTCACGGATCGGTAAAGAGAAGTCCTCGAAGGGTAAGGGGATTTGGGGGAGAATGTTGCTGCCCCCCCACGCTCCCGTTCCTCCATTCTCCAAGTCGTTACTGGAAGAATCGATCAGAGACGGCGTTTTCCACGCAATCGCACGGCTCGGATCAGTCGGCGTCCAGGGCACGACGGATGGAGCGGGCCTGCTCGAGGTGGCGCTCCTCGTGGGCGAGGGTGGCCTCGAACCAGGCGCCGAGGCTGATGCGAAGGAGCGGCACGGCGGGGGAGGCCACCCGGATCCGGCGGAGGTCGAGGCCCTCGGCGTCGCCGACGCACGTGGCGAACTGGTCCTGCAGGGCCCGGAACTCCTCGACCGTCTCGCCGGGATAGAGCGTCTCGGGCGTCTCCGGCTCGAAGACCGACGGGGCGGAGAAGGTCCAGCCGGAGGACGGCTTCATGGAGCGGACAAACCACCGGCTCACAACGCCGTACCGAAACGGCGGCGTGCCGGTCGGGCCCTGCTCGTGCCCGTGCTGAATGGCCTCCTCCAGGGGGGTGAGCAGCAGCCAGCCGGCCGTGTTCAGGTGGTCGAAGACCTGCGCGACCGACCATGTCTCGGGGTCCGGCCGGGTGCGCAGCGTCTCGTCGTCGGCGTCGTCCACGAGGGCCGTTGCCTCGCTCTTCAGCGAATGGAAGTGGGACCGGTAGTCGTCGAGTTGAGCGTGCATGGGCGAGTCGGCGAGGTCACGCCTCGTCAAGTTCGAGGACGCCGTCGTTGACGAGGGAGGCGACGAGGTCGACGAACGCGTCGTCGTCGAGGTGGGGGGTGAGCGTGTCGGCCGGAATCACCGTCCGGCCCGTGAGGAGGGGCGCCGCGTAGGCGAGGGCGGCGTCGAGCGTCGTCGCCTCGCCGTTGACGAACAGGGTGGCGGTGCCGTCGTCGTGCTCGATGAAGGCGAGGTGCGAGACTGGGCCCCGGCGCAGGTCGATGCCCTGCCGCAGGGCGTCGGCGAGGGCCTCGGCCGGGACGGGCGTCTCCGGCGGCACGGCCTGCCGGTCGCGCGAGGGGCGGGTGAGGTAGGTGCCAAGCCAGCGATCGACGGCCGCGTCGTCCACAAGGCCGCGCAGAAGACGGCGCACCGTGGCGCGGGCCGCTTCGTGGAGGGCGCCGGGGTGGTCGACGGGCGTCAGGTCCGGGTCGCTGTAGCGTGCGTCCGGGTCGATTTGCTCCATCGCGTGCTGGAGGAAGCTGCCCACGAGGTCGCGATGGCTCGGGGCGCGGAAGCCCACCGAGTAGGTCATGCACGCGTCGTCCTCGGCGACGCCGTGGTGGGCCACCCGCGGGGGCAGGTAGAGCAGGTCCCCGGGCCCGAGCACGAACTCCTCGTCCGGCTCGAAGTCCGCGAGGATGCGCACGTCGAGGTCGGGCACGATCTCCTCGTGCTCGACCGGCGCGGTGCCGATCTGCCAGCGCCGGTGGCCCTGGCCCTGAATCAGGAAGACGTCGTAGTTGTCGATGTGGGGCCCCACGGTGCCGCCGGTCGGTGCGTAGCTCACCATGATGTCGTCGATCCGCCAGTCCGGCAGGAAGCGGAAGCGGTCGAGCAGGGCCCCGACCTCCGGAATCAGGCGGTCCACCTCCTGCACGAGCACCGTCCAGTGCGTCTCCGGCAGGGTGAGGAAGTCGTCGGTGTCGAAGGGGCCCTCCCGGAGCTCCCAGGGGTAGGCGCCGCCTTCCTTGAGGATGAGGCGGCTCTCGACGCCGTCCTCGCAGGCAAGCCCGGCGAGCTCGTTGGGCGAGAGCGGCGACTCGAAGTCCGGGAGCGCGTCCCGAACCACCAGGGGCGTCTTCTGCCAGTACGTGTCGAGAAACTCGGCCGGCGAGCGGCCGCCGAGGAGCGTAGAGGTAGGAGAAGTGGGCTGCATGTAGGAGGAGTGGGAGTCGAATTTAATACGCAGGACCGCCTCCGTTTCGGCGCGGCCCAGTTCGGAGTCACGGGTCACGAGTCAACGGGTCACGAGTCAAGAGTTTTGAGGAGGGCATGTCTCGTGACTCACAACCCGTTACTCACAACTCATGGCTCACCGTCTCAGAACAGCATCATCAGTCCCTTGATGGCGGGCCAGAGGAGGAGCAGCGCGAGGAGCCACGCGACCCACTGCAGGCTTGATCGCTGCTGCGGAAACTCGTAGCCGCAGTACGGACACTGCTCCGTGTCGCCCGTCTCCTCAAACTCCAGGGCGCAGGCCGGGCATTCGCGGGTCGATGCCATCGGTGCAAAACGACGAATTGGTGCGAGAACGGATGCCGAGGGCCGGGACGGGGGGCTCCATGCGGGCGTCCGTTATGGGCGGAAGAGCCATGAGGACGGGGCCCGGTCGCCGGAGCGGGGGACGCGACGGATCAGAGCTGGGAGGCGAGCTCGTTCAGCAGCATCGCGACGTCCTCCTCCCCCATGTTTTCGGGGTCGGGGCCCGGGAAGCCGTCGTCGGCGAGCTCCTCGCGGGCGGCGTCGAGGTCCAGCTGGTACAGCACGAAGGCCGCCGCGCCAGTGGCTGCGGCCGTGAGGAGAACGGTTTTCCAGAACTTGGACATGAGGACTCGGGCAGCTGGGGGACTGGTGTCGTGAAGTATGCCGAACGGGGTGGGCCGGAGTTGGGTTCTGTTCGTTTTGCGTTGGTGCGATGAGAGGGCTTGCGCGTCCGTGTGTTGTGGGTTGAGGGTTTTGCGTTTCGGGGGAAGGCACGGTCGATTTCGAACGGATCTGATTGGCGGACCTCCCTACTCCGTCGATCCCGTTAAGGCCTCAAGGCGCGTCTTCGCGGTGCGGACCCGAGGGTCGTCGGGGCCATGGGTGTTGAGGAGCACGTCATAGCTCTCGTCGAGAAGGCGCTCGGCCTCGGGGTCTCGACCGATGGTGGTGAGGCACAGGCCCAGCGCGTTTCGCGCCACGGCCACGCGCCAGTGATCGGTGCCGAGCGCGTCGGTGCGCAGCGCGATGGCCTCCCGGAGCAACGGTTCAGCCTCATATGGGCGGCCGGTCTCGGTCAGCAGCACGCCGAGCCGAATGAGCGGGTACGCCGTGTTGGCATGCCCATCGGAGAAGAACTGACGGTGCAGCGCGAGGCTCTCTCGGTAACGCCGCTCGGCTTCCACCGAGTCGCCCGCCGCGTGATGTGCAGAACCGAGGCTGTAGCTAAGGGCCCCCACGTATGGATGCTTTGGCCCGAGCGTGGCTTGGACAATCCCCAGCGCGCGGCGGTAGTACGCGGCCTGCTCCTCGTGCCGATCCAGGCCACCCAGAATGCCAGCCAGATTGCCCATGCTCGCCGTCGTTTCGACGTGCTCCTCGCCGAACACCTCGATGCGCATGGCAAGCGCTCGCCGCGCGACAGGCTCGGCCGCGGCGTAGTCGCCCCTGTTGGAATAAAGCCGCGCCAGGTGGTTGAGGGTGTGGGCCACGTCGGGGTGCGGGCCGTCGTACAGGCGCTCGCGCATGGCGAGGGCCTCGCGGTAGAGCGCCTCGGCCTCGTCGAACTGGCCCTTGTGGCGGAGCACCATCGCCAGGTTGTTGAGGCTCGCCGCCACGTCGGGATGGTCGTCCTCGAAATGCGCCTGCCGCACGTCCAGTGTCTGCCGGTAGAGCTGCTCGGCGCCGTCCAGGTCGTCCTGGTCGAAGCGCAGCGTGGCGATTTCGTTGAGCGTCGCGGCCGTGCGCGGATCGGCCTCGCCAAACCGTGCGGTGCGGATGGCGAGCGCTCGCTGGAAAAGGGAGTCGGCCCGGTCGTAGTGCCCCTGAAAGTGGAGCAGCGTCCCCCGGTTGTGCAGGGTGGCCGCGACGGTCGGATCGTCGGGGCCCCGTTGTTCTTCTTGGATCGCAAGGGCGGCGCGGAAGAGCGAATCAGCCGTAGCGTACGCGCCGGTCTCCTGGCGCAGGACGGCCAGGCTGTTCAGGCTGGCTGCGATGTCCACGTGCTCCGCGTCGAGCGTTTCGCGGCGGAGGGCGAGGGAGCGTTCCAAGAGCGGCGCGGCCGCGTCGAAGGCGCCGAGGCTCTGATACACCTCGCCCATCACTTGCATCATGCGCGCCTGCACGGCGGGCTGATCGGCGAGTTCGCGCTCGATCTGCGCGGCGCCCTGGTCCAGCAGCGCCCGTGCCGACACGTCTTCCCCGCCCGATTCGCTTGGATCGGACACCGCGAAGAGACCCCGAAGAAAGTCGGACACCTGTGTGGCCGTGGCGGCTTCGCGCTGGGCCCGGTCGCGCTCCTGGGCCAGCTGCACCGTGTAAAAGCCGACGAGCGCGGCGATGAGTACAACAACCGCCGCCGTGGCCGTGACGCCGGCGCGGTGGCGCTGGAGAAACTTGCGCATGCGATAGCCGGCCGTATCGGATCGGGCCTCCACCGGCTGGCCCTCCAGGTGGCGCTGCAGATCGTCCCCCAAGGCCTCGGCGGAGGCGTAGCGGCGCGCGGGCTCTTTCCGGAGGGTGTTCAGCACGATGGTGTCGAGGTCGCCGCGCAGCGCGCGTTGCCGGTCTTTCGGGGCGACGGCCGAGGGCGGGACCGGCGCCTGCTCGCCCACGACGCGCTCGATCTCGGCGGGGGAGCAGCCCGCGAGGTCGAAGGGGCGCTGGCCGGCCAGCAGCTCGTACAGCACCACACCCAGCGCGTACACGTCGGTCGCCGTCGTGACGGGCGCGTGGCGGACCTGCTCGGGGGCGGCATAGGCCGGCGTCATCACGGCGCGGCCGGTTTGGGTAAGGGCAGGGACGTCCAGCGCGCCATCCTCACCCGCCAGCATCTTGGCGATGCCGAAGTCGAGCAGCTTCACTGTGCCGTCGCCTGTGACGAGGATGTTCGACGGCTTCAGGTCGCGGTGCACGACGAGCTGCCGGTGCGCGGACTGCACGGCGTCGCAAATCGTGCGGATGAGCCGGACGCGCTCCTCAACCGGTAGGTCGTGCGCCTCGCAGTACTGGTCGAGCGGCACGCCATCGACGTACTCCATCGCAAAATACGGCTGGCCGTCGTCGGTGAGACCGCCATCGAGCAGGCGGGCGATGTGGGGATGCTGAAGGCGAGCCAAGATCTGCCGCTCGCTCTGGAAACGGCGGACGATGGGTCCCGCGGCCGCCCCGCCGCGGATGAGCTTGAGCGCCACCTGCTGCTCGAACTGGCCGTCGGCGCGCTCGGCGAGGAAGACGGCCCCCATGCCGCCACGCCCCAGCGGCCGCACGATGCGGTACGGCCCCACGCGCTCGCCCTCCGCAGGCAGGATGCCATCGGGCAGCAGGTCGGCGGGAAGCGCGAAGGCGTCCAGCGCGAGCGAGTCGAGCATCGGGTGCGCGTCGGCGTCGGCGGCCAGCAGCGAGCGGACCTCCGCCATCAGGTCGGGGTCGTCCGCGCAGGCCGTGCGCAGGAAGGCCTCGCGTTCGTCCGGGTCGCGGTTCAGCGCCGATTCGAAGAGCGTCTGGATCTGCGTCCAACGAGCTGCATCCATGGCCGTCAAGAGGAAAGATCGGGGGAGGGAGCGGACGAAGCAGTCAGGATGAGGGGGCTCGTTACTTGTAAACGCAGGAAAACGCGTACAGACCGATCAATCGCGCGCTTGTTTTGCGTCGGCGCCGGACGGCTGCTCCAGTTCGCGGCTCAGCCAGGCGCGGGCGGTTCATCGAAAGGTCGAGCGCCTCCGAACCCGTCATGGCGACAGGAAAAGGAGGTCCGGTGGAACGGGTGTGGAGTTCCATTCGAGATGGACGCCCTGCTCCTGTCGTTTCTACTTGGGTGCCTCACATTTCCCCAACCTGTCATGAGCGGTTCCGAGAGGGCCAACGACCGTCCGCGCAGTCGCGCAGGTCCGATGCCAGCGGCGCCGGACGGAGCCGCCTGTACCGTCTCAGAATCGGACGTCGTTTTCCGTATCGTGCATGAGCTGATAGTGGTAGTAGTTGACGTACTCCAGCGCTGCGAACCCCGTCAAGGCTGAAGACCAGGCAATCTCACGTACCGTCGTCAGACTCAACGTCCAGGCTATGGAGGCGATGACCGGAAAGCCGATCAGCAGGACGACTGACGAGCGACGAAGCACCGTGAAAAGTGTACAGAAGTACTCTGGCATGCGCGCTGCGCCGTGGGCGACGGACTGCCCTTTTATGTGCCAATACACGCCTCCCTGCAGAAGGAGATAGCAGACAAGGCCGACGCTGAAGCTGGTTACGAACCAGGTGGACGGGGCTGTCGCTTGAATCCACCACGCCAGCAGCACCAGAAAGAATGTGACATTGAATAGCTCCCAATTGCGCAGCAATTGGAGGCGTCGTCGGATTGGAACCCGTCCCGCCGGTGTCTGACGCGCCATAGCCGTTGAGGGAGCTGGATGACAAAGACGAACAAGAGGGACCGTGGACGAACGGGCGGCGGGAAAAGACGCACGGCACGCCACCACAGGCAAATGCAGGAAAACGCGCACGCACCGATCAATCGCGCGCGTCTCTTTTTGGATCAGTCTCGGGCGGCTGTTCCAGTTCGCGGCTCAGCCACGCGCGGGCCAGCCGCCAGTCGCGCCGCACGGTGGGCACCGACACGTCCAGGATCTCGGCGATCTCCTTTTGCGTGAGGCCGCCGAAGAAGCGGTACGTGACGACCTTCGCCTGCCGCTCGCTGAGGGCTTCGAGCCGTTTCAAGGCGTCGTCGAGGTCAATCAATTCCTCGGCCTGCACATCGCGCGGCGCCATCCCGTCCTCGAAGGTGGCCACGGGGGCACCGCCGCCACGCTTCTGCGCATTCCGCTTGTGCGCGTAGTTGATCAGGATACGCCGCATCGACAGCGCGGCCACGCCCATAAAGTGCGCCCGGTTCTGCCACGTCATGCGGTCCTGCTGCACGAGCTTCTCGTACGCCTCGTGCACGAGAGCCGTGGTGTTCAGCGTGTGGTTGGCGCGTTCGCCCCGGAGCTTGCGGCGGGCCAGGTCGCGGAGTTCGTCGTACACCTGCGGCAGTACGGCATCGACCACGGTGCGATTGCCCCCGGTCAGGTCGTCGAGCAGAGCGGTGAAGGGCTGGGACATAAGGACTGTGCCCAGAGAAGGCATTTCGAGTTCATCGATAAATTTATCGATAAATTAAAAATACGCGATACCATCGGAGGAATCAATGCGCGTCGCACTGATCGATGGGAGAAGCGCCCGTTCCGCGTAACGAATGCGCCATGTCTCAGGATGGAGGACGCCGGCCGGATACCAAACGCTATCTGGAATCAGCTATCATGAACTTTGTGTGAACGGTTATTGGTGCAGAGGCCTTTTGATGCGTGAATAAATGAGCGCCGCCCGAACTGGGCCCCCGAACCCTCATCACACGCAGCACACAGCCATGACCTACCTACGCAGCTTCCTGTCTTTTTTCGTTCTGGCCCTGATCTTTGCAGCCTGCGACAGCGGGCCCGGCGTGGATCCGAATCCCGGTGAGAACCCCGATGGTGCATCCATCGGCGACTACCTTGCGGGATTGAATTACGACGCCGACGCGCTCCTCAACGTCCAGCCCAGCGACGCCGCCCGCACGCCCGTCGACACGACGACGACCGTCGAGCGAGACGGCAACGTCGAGCGCACCTGTACCCGAACCTCGTACAATCTGCAGAACAACTTTGAAGAGGTCGCCATCCTGCGCCCGACGCAAGACGTGATCTGGCCGGGGTCGCTCGTCGAGGCCAACCAGTCGCTCCTCGACGGCCTGCCCGAGCCGGCTCGCTTCGACCGGTCGCCGGTCAAAATCCGCGTCGACCTTCCCGGCATCGGCGAGAACGGGACCAAGACAATCGAACGACCCGACCAGGCCAACGTCCAGAATGCCATCGACGAGGCGCTGGAGTGGTGGAACGCCAACGCCTACGAAGAGGGCTACGTAAACGCCTCTAGTTCGTCGAACCGCATCACGACGTCATACTCGTCGACCCAGGCATCGATGGACGTGGGCCTGAACGTGGCCTGGGCCACCGGCGACGTGCAGTCGCAGTTCAACTACGAGACGTCGGCGGAGCGGCGCGTGGTGATGTCGACGTACAAGCAGGCATTCTACACGGTGAGCTTCGTGCAGGAGAGCGGCGCGCAGCCCGAGGACGTCTTCGGCCCCGACGTGACGCTAGGAGACGTCCAATCCGCCTTCGACGGCGACACGCCGCCCGCGTACGTCGCGTCGGTGACCTACGGGCGGATCATCATGTTTCGGATGGAAACGTCCTCGTCGTACACGTCCGCGGAGGTTGAGGCGGCGTTCCGGTACGCGGCCGGCACGCAGGTCGATGGCGACATGGAGGCGCGCTACCAGAAGATTCTGCAGAGTTCGACCGTGGAGGTGATCACGCTGGGTGGGAACGCGGCGGTGGCCTCAGAGGCCGTCACGGCGCGCTCGGCGGGCGACCTGGAGCCCATCATCACGGGCGAAAACGCAGTCTACTCGCGCGGCAATCCCGGGGTGCCCATCTCGTACGCCGTCAAGTATCTGAAGGACGATCAACTCGCTAAACTCGGCTACACGACCGAGTACACGGCCACCGAGTGCACGTCGGTGCAGACGCGCAACACCGTCACGATGACGCTCGACCGGTTTTTCGTGCGGAAGGACTGCGACGGTATCGAAGGCGACGGGGAGTTTTCGTTCCGCGCCATCGTGCAGAACGGCCCCACACGCGAGAAAGACATCTCCCGGTCGGGCACCCTCGGCGACGGCCAGAGCATCAGCCTCAACGAAGAGGTGGTGTTCGACGCCAATCGCACTCCGGGCTATCAGTTCGCCGTTACCTTTTACAGCACGGAAAAGGACCGCGACCTCTTCACGGGCGCGTTCAACGACTCACGCATGGACAACCGGCGCGCCGTGAAGCGACACGAGTTTACGTCGTCGGGATGGACCAACCTGAACGGCGGCGCCCGAATCGCGCTCGTGAACGGCAGCGGGGACTGCCGGGCCGAGCTTTTCTACTCGGTGAAGGTGATATAACAGGAGGTGGTGCATTGCACTCACGGAGTGAGAGAAGGCCGCGGGCCCGGCGCCCGCGGTCTTCTCGCCGTGGGTTTCCACGTCGTACCGGCCCGGGGAGGCGGCCACGGTCGGCCCTGGGGGGGACGGCGCGCACCGAGCGGGTGCCCTGCGATGCCTGCGCTGGGGCGGGGCGTGAAGAGCCCGTGCCGCTACTACACGACACGGACGGGGGGCTCGACCTCGTCTCCGCGGATGTGTCCTCGGCCTCGTCGGTCGAGGAGCGGCGGGGCGCCGGTGGTTTGTCCTCGGCATCGAGACGGACCGGGGACAGAACCGAAACGAACCTGAGCGGCGCGCGAGGGTTCTACAACTTCACTGATCGAAGCAGTGACCGCTCGCCATGATGCCCCTCGCCCGTCGTCTCCTCGTTCTCCTGCTTGCCGCTGGCCTGGGGGGGCTGTACGGGCCCGTGCCGGCGGCGCTCGCCCAGGAGGGGCCTACGATTCAAATTGCTCGGGTGCAGTACCAGGGTGGGGGCGACTGGTACAGCGACGAGGAGTCGCTGGTGGAGCTGCTCGCCTACGCCCGCCAGCACACCCTGCTCGACGTGGGGCAACAGGAGGAGGTCGTCGAGCTGACCAGCGACCAGGTCTTCGCCTACCCGTACCTCTACCTCACCGGCCACGGCAACGTCACCTTCTCGGCGGCCGAGGCCGACCGGCTGCGGCGCTACCTGCTGCAGGGGGGCTTCCTGCACGTCGACGACAACTACGGCCTCGACGAGTACATCCGCGCGGAGCTGAAGAAAGCCTTTCCGGAGAAGGAGCTCGTCGAGGTGCCCTTCGACCACCCCATCTACCACACCCGGTACGACTTTCCCGACGGCCCGCCGAAAATCCACGAGCACGACGGGGAGCGGCCGCAGGGGTACGGCCTCTTCGACGACAGCGGGCGGCTGATGGTCTTCTATACCCACGAGACGGACCTGGGGGACGGGTGGGAGCCCGCCTCGGTCCACAACAACTCGCCCGAGAAGCGGCAGGCGGCCCTCCGCATGGGGGTCAACATTCTCACCTACGCCATGACGCACTGACTCGGTGAGGGGCACCGATTCTGTATGGGGCCCCCGCGCCGAAACCTTGCAGATTGGTTGCATCGGAGACGCAACCCCAAAATCCGCGCGCGGATTTCAGGTTGTCGTCGTGGTGCTGTACATTATTTGACCCGACGCCGCCACTCTCGTCGTCGATCTGTCTTTGCCAATTTGTTCGTTTCGATGAGCCGTCTGCAGACGCAGGATCCCGAAATCTACAACGTAATACAGGACGAGGTCCAGCGCCAGAACGAGGGGCTGGAGCTCATCGCGTCGGAGAACTTCGCGTCGCCCGCCGTGATGGAGGCGATGGGGACGCCCCTCACCAACAAGTACGCCGAGGGGCTGCCCGGCAAGCGCTACTACGGCGGCTGCAAACACGTCGACGTGGCCGAAAACCTGGCCCGCGACCGCGCGAAGGCCCTCTACGACTGCGACTGGGTGAACGTGCAGCCGCACGCCGGCGCACAGGCCAACGCGGCCCTCTACCTCACCTTCCTGGAGCCGGGGGACACGTTCCTCGGCCTCGACCTCTCCCACGGCGGGCACCTCACGCACGGCTCGCCCGTCAACTTCTCCGGCATCCTCTACAACGCCGAGTACTACGGCGTGGAGAAGGACACCGGGCGCATCGACATGAACAAGGTGCGCGACCGGGCGAAGGAGGTGGAGCCGAAGATGATCTCGATCGGGGCGAGCGCCTACCCGCGCGACTTCGACTACGGTGCCTTCCGTGAGATTGCCGACGAGGTGGGCGCCTACCTGTGGATGGACATGGCCCACACGGCCGGCCTCATCGCCGGGGACGTCCTCAACGACCCCATGCCGCACACCCACGTGGTCACTACCACCACGCACAAGACGCTCCGCGGCCCGCGTGGCGGCATGATTCTGGTCGGCGAGGACTACGAGAACCCGATGGGCAAGACCGCGCGCAAGAGCGGCCGCACCAAGATGATGAGCGAGCTGCTCGACTCGGCCGTCTTTCCCGGCACACAGGGCGGGCCGCTCATGCACGTGATTGCCGCGAAGGCAGTGGCCTTCAAGGAGGCCCTGCAGCCCTCATTCGCCGACTACGCCCAGCAGATCGTCACGAATGCGCGGGCGCTCGGCGCCGAGCTGCGGGAGCGCGGCTACGACCTCGTGTCGGGCGGCACGGACAACCACCTCGTCCTCATCGACCTTCGCAACAAGGGCCTTACGGGCAAGACGGCCGAGGCGGCCCTCGAGGCGGCAAGCATTACCGCCAACAAGAACATGGTCCCCTTCGACGACAAGGGCCCGTTCGTGACGAGCGGCCTGCGCCTCGGCACCCCGGCCATGACCACGCGCGGCTTCGGCGCCGACGAGTTTGCCCACGTGGCGGCCCTCATCGACCGGACGCTACAGGCGCCGGAAGACGAAGACACCCGGCGGACCGTCGAGCGGGAGGTGCAGGCCCTCTGCGAGGAGTTTCCGCTGTACGACAGGGTCCTGGCCTAGCGACCTTGCACAACGACTCTGACAACTTCGAGGACGACCGTTTTGGAGCCGTTCTGATCACTTAGCCGCGGTGAGCAGGTGGAAGGGCCTCCGTGTCGACGGAGAACCAGGGGGCGACCCCGTTGCGGATTCTGCGAGATCTGTCCATCCAGTTGTGCACCCCCACTGGCTGGGCACGGCGGCTCTCCCGGCCCCTCCTCGCCGACAGCCGGGGCGGGAGCACGCGGGCGCTCCACAGAGGCGTCCGGGACACGGGCTCTCCGCCACGCCGCGCCTTCGAGTGACGAGGTCCTTACTTGCGTCCAAAGCGGAACGAGCCGCGACAGTGAGCAGTTCGGTCCGACCTCTGCCGCTTTGTTCTCCACCCCCGCTTTCTTCCTGATTCCGCTGCTGGTTCGATGCCGTCGATGGATCGCAGTACATTGAGCTCGTCCGCCCGCGCCGACCTCGTGGAGCTGGGCCGACGCCTCTACGACCGGGCCCTCATCCGTCGCGAGGAGGAGCTGATTACGGACCCGCGGGGGCAGCCCATCGGATGGCTGCTGGACACCCGCATCCCCATGCTCGACGGCGAGCTCTTCACGGAGGTGGGCAACGTGCTGGCCGACCGGCTGCGGGATCGAGATCTCCACCAGGTCGTCGGGTACGGCTTTGGGGCCTACCCCCTCGTGTGCAGCGTGCTGTCGGTGCCCGAGAGTGATGCGTTTCGGGGAGGGCTCGTCCGCGACGACCGGAAGGAGCACGGCCGGCGCCGCCTCGTGGAGGGCCCCATCGACCCGGAGAAGCCGGTGGTTCTGCTCGACGACATCATCAACAGCGGCCGCAGCGCGTCCCGCGCCCTGCACCTGCTCCGGCGCGAGGGACTGGAGGTGGTGGGCCTGCTCACGCTCTTCAACTTCACCTGGAGCAGCGGCCAGTCCCGCATCGAGGCCGAGGGCCTGTGGGTCGACTCTCTGCTCGACCTCAACCTGCAGGAGGGCAAGAGTAGCGGCTCCGACAGCGCGTAGCCGGCGCCGGGCCCGGGCGCCGGATCGACAGACGCTGTTTGCGTTTGCCGGGCCGACGGACGCTGTGTAGGGTCTTCCATTGCTTCCATCCCACCCACGAAGGCGCATGTCTGAAGTGCCGTCGCCAGATACGGAGATGACCCCCGGCGTTCAAGGGGACGGGGCGACGGGCGACGCCCCGGCGCCCGACGAGCAGGGGGTAATGCCCTTCCTCGATCACCTCGAAGAGCTGAGGTGGACGCTCATCAAGGCAGGGTCGGGCGTCCTGATCACCACCATCCTCTGCGCGTTCTTCAGCGAGTGGGTCGTCGACCGCGTCCTGATCGGGCCCACGCGGACGGACTTCTTCATGTACGACCTGCTCGGGATGAACCCGGCGGAACTCAACCTCCTCAACCGGACCATCACCGGGCAGTTCTTCGCGGACATCGGGACGATCATCGTCGTCGGCATCATCGCCGGCTCGCCGGTGATCGTGTACTACTTCTGGAAGTTTATCGAGCCGGCCCTCTACCCGAAGGAAAAGTCGGGCATGCGCTTCGCCGCGGTGTTCGCCGCCTTCTTCTTCCTGCTGGGCATTGCGTTCGGGTACTTCATCCTCACGCCGCTGGCGCTGCAGTTCTTCGCGCAGTACACCCTCTCGCCCCAGATCGAGAACCACTTCGACATCATGACCTACTTCAGCATGGTGTCGTTCTGGGCGCTGGGGACCGGCATTCTCTTCGAGCTGCCGGTCGTCGTGTACTTCCTGGCAAAGGTGGGCCTCCTCACGCCCGACGTCATGCGGGCCTATCGCAAGTACGCCCTGCTGGTGGTTCTGGGCGTCGGGGCCTTCCTGACGCCGCCGGACCCGATCTCGCAGATCATCGTGGCCCTGCCCCTGCTGGGACTCTATGAGCTATCGATCTACATTGCCACGTGGGTCACTCGGAAGCGGCGCCAGGAGCTCGGCATGATGGACGAGTAGGGCCGCCGCCCGGCCGGCGACGGTCGGGGCGGCCGTCCCCGCGCAGGCCCCCTTCCGGTTCCCACAGCCCCGCCATGATTCCGACGCGCTTCAAGTCTTCGTTCCTGGTCGTGTCGCTGGCGAGCACCCTGATCCTCGGGGTGGCCGTGGGCTTCTGGATGCCGCGGGACGACGACCTCTTCGAACTCCGGAAAAACTTCCGCATCTTTGGGGCGGTCTACGAGGAGCTGGTGACCGGCTACGTGCAGCCGGTCGACCCGGAGCGCCTGATGCGCACGGGCGTGGAGGCGATGCTGGGGGAGCTTGATCCCTACACCACGTTCCTCGACGAGGCCGACAACGCCAGCATCGACATGATCACGAAGGGGCGCTACGGCGGCGTAGGACTCGACGTGGGGCGACGCGCCGGCAAGATTACGGTCGTGGCCCCCGTCGAGGGCGCCAGCGGCTACAAGCAGGGCATCCGGGCGGGCGACGTCATCACGCGGGTGGCCGACCAGCCGGCCCGGTCCCTCTCGGTAGAGGACGTGCAGACGCTCCTTCGGGGTGAACCCGGGACCACCGTCGATGTGACCGTCGAGCGCGAGGGCGCCCCCGCGCCGCTCACCTTCACGCTCTCCCGCGAGGAGATCGACCCCCAGGATGTGTCGTACCGGGGGCGGGTGGGCGAGGCGGCCGACGTCGGCTACGTGAAGCTGGAGCGCTTCACGCGGGACGCGGCGTCGGACCTCGAGTCGGCCCTGCAATCGCTGCGCGACGAGGGCGAGCTGGAGGGCGTGATCCTCGACCTGCGCGACAACCCCGGCGGCCTGCTCGCCGCCGCGGTGGGCGTGACGGAGCTCTTCGTGCCGAACGGGGTGACCATCGTGACCACGGAGGGACGCCTGCCCGCGGCCAACAGCACCTACCGGAGCGACCGCGCGCCCCTGCTCCCGGACCTCCCGCTCGTCGTGCTCGTGAACGGCTACAGCGCCTCCGCGAGCGAAATCGTGGCCGGGGCGGTGCAGGACCACGACCGGGGCGTCGTCCTGGGGACGACCACCTACGGCAAGGGCCTCGTGCAGGTCGTCCGGTCCCTGCCCCACAACACGTCGCTCAAGATGACGACGGCCCAGTACCGTACGCCCGACGGCCGCCGCATCCAGAGCCTGGACCCGACCCCGGTTCGCGACACCAGTACGGCCGCCGGGGCGGCCCCCACGCCCCGCGCGGCGCCGGCAGATTCCGGACAGGACGGGCTGACGCCCGACGTCGAGGTGGCCGCGGCCCCGCCGAGCCCGCTCGAGGAGGCCCTGAAGCGCCGGGCCGCGTTCTTCTTCTACGCCAACCACTACGCCGCCGAGCGCGATACGCTGTCTCCGGACTTCCGGGTCACCGACGCTGTGCTGTCGGACTTCCAGTCGTGGCTCGAGGCGGAAGGGGTGCGCTACCCCACCGACGCCGAGCACGCCGTCCGCAAGCTCCGCGAGCGCTTCGGCGCCGACGAGTACGAAGAGGTCGAGGACGAGGTGGCGGTGCTCCGCGAGGCCGTGCGGGCCGAGAAGCAGAAGGCGTTCCGGACCCACGCGTCGGACCTGAAGCTGCACCTCGAGCGCGAGATCCGGGCCCGCTTCGGCTCGGACTCGCAGCAAACCGCGGCGATGCTGCCGCACGACCGGCAGGTGACGGCGGCGGTCGAGCTGCTGGGGGAGCCCGACCGGTACGAGACTGCGGTGTCGCCGGGGGAGTGAGGCACGGCCGGAGGGCGAGAGGCGAGGGGCGAGAGGCGATGAGTGGATCACTGGAGCCAAAGAGGCACGCGGACGGGACGGATGACGTGGATGCAGGCGGGGCTGCTGGCCGGGACGGGACTGGGGGCCGGCGTGCTGGCGGGACTGGTCGGCGTGGGCGGCGGCGTGATCTTTACGCCCGTACTGTTTGCGGTCTACGGCCTCCAGGGGGTGCCCGAGAGCGTCCGCACGCCGCTGACGGTGGGGACGGGCCTCTTCTGCACGGGCCTCGCGGCGGGGGCGAGTGCCGTGCACCACCTGCACCGGGGCGCGGTCCGGCTCCGCATGGCGCTGGGCGTGGGGCTGGCGAGCGCCGGGGCGGTCGGGCTCGTCTCCCGCTTTGCGGTGACGCGCCCGTGGTACGACAACAGCGTCTTCCAGCTGCTCTTTGCGGCGACGCTGCTCGTGGTGGTGGGGCGGATGGTGTGGGGACCGTCCGGGGCGGCCGCCCCGGACGCCGCCGATTCTGCGCCCGCCGGGTGGGGGGCCTGGCTCGGGACGGGCACCGCCGCCGGCACCGTCGCGGCGGCCGTGGGCGTGGGCGGCGGCGTCGTGCTCGTGCCGGCCTACAGCCGGTGGCTGCATCTTCCGTTCCGCCGAGCCGTAGGCACCTCCAGCGCCACCATCCTCGTCATCTCGACCCTCAGCGTCGGGGCCTACGTGGGGCTGGGCGCGGGCCTCGCCGACCGGCCGCCGCTCGCGCTCGGGTATGTCGACGTGGGCACCGGGCTCCTGCTGGCCGGGCCCGCCGTGGTCGGGGCGCAGGGCGGCGCCGCCCTCGCGCACCGGGTGGACACCACGTGGCTGCGGTGGGGCTTCGCCGCGCTCGCGGTTGTCGTGGCCGGCCGGCTGGTCCTCGGCGCGATCGGCTAATACGAACTCCCCGTGCTCCGTTCGGGCGTGGAAGTCGGGAAGGATGAATGTATGGACGTATTTTGCCTCCATACTTCCACACTTCCCCACATCCAAACCCGAATCCTGCTACAGGATTCGGTACAACAGGAGTTCTGCTCACCGACACAGCCCTCGTCCATGGGATTTTACCAGAAGCTTTTCGCGCACGGCCTCGCCCTCGGCGACGACGCCCAGCACCGCCTCTACGGCGACCGCAAGCGGCAGCTCTTTTCGGACGTCGAGGGCACGGTCGTCGAGATCGGGCCGGGCACGGGCGTCAACCTGCCGTACCTGCCGGACGGCATCCGCTGGGTGGGGCTGGAGCCGAACCCGCACATGCACGACTTCCTGTGGGACCAGCTCACGGGCCGGTCGATCGACGCGAGCCTGCGGGCCGCCCCGGCCCAGGACACCGGCCTGCGCGACGACTACGCCGACGTGATCATTAGCACGCTCGTGCTCTGCTCGGTGCCGGACCTCGCCGAGACCTTCGCCGAGCTGCGGCGCGTCCTGCGGCCCGGCGGGCGCCTCCTCTTCGTCGAGCACGTCGCCGCCCCCCACGACACGTGGCTCTACACCCTGCAGCACGGGATCGAGCCCGTCTGGCGGCGCCTGGGCGACGGCTGCCACCCGGACCGCGACACCGGCGCGGCCCTCGAACGCGCCGGCTTCTCGTCGGTCACGTACGAGCGCTTCGACACCGGTCTGCCGGTCGTGTCCCCGCACATCGCGGGCACGGCCGTGGCGTGAGGAGGCGCCGTGGCTCACGGAGAGGGGCGCAGCTGGGCGAGGTAGAGCTTCGCGGTGTCGCGGGGCCAGTACTGCAGGTGCAGGCCCTCGGCGCCCTCGAGACGGTGGAGCTCGGCGATCCCGCTGGCCACCTCGCCGCACCGCCCCGAGTCGGCCGCGGCGACGAGCCGCATCCGCACGAAGCGATCGCTGGTGGAGTCGACCGCGAGGCGTCCCCGGCAGCCGAGGGCCGGGTAGACAAAGCGGTCCGCGCTCAGGTCGAGCCGGAGTCGGTGGCTCGTCGTGTCGTGCTCCCAGGAGAGGCGCCCGCTCCAGGGGCCCTCCGCCCACGCGGGGCGGTCCCGGTCGGGGGCGTCGTCGGACGAGCACCCGACCGCCGCGCCGGCGAGCAGAAGAAGGACGAGGAGGAGGCGAGGGGGGACGTCGAGGCGCATAACGCGGGGACCGGTCGGAGGGGGCGTAGGGGCGCTACGAGGCGTCGGGCGTCCGCGATGCGAAGCGGGCCAGCATCCGGTCGCGCCATCCGAAGATGAGGGCGGCCCCGAGCGCGCAG
>JAZKTD010000268.1:0-4921 GCA_036625705.1 Salinivenus sp. | reverse complement strand
TGCCCTTCACACCCGTGCCCTTCACACCCGTGCCCTTCACACCCGTGCCCTCCACGCTCTTCCAGGGAAAACGGACGGCAAGGGCAGTCGAGTCACCCATGTACGGGCCTGGCACCTACCCGGAGCTGTCGTCCCGCTGCACGACGTCGACGCCCAGGCGCTCCTGCAACTCCTCGATGCGGCCGCGGCTTACGCTGACGGTGGTGCCGTCCTCGAGGCGCACCGCGTAGTTGCCGCCCCCGCTGCGCAGGATCAGCTCCACCTCGTCGAGGCGCACGATGGCCGAGCGGTGCACGCGGACGAAGTCGGCGGGGTCGAGCCGAGCGGCGAGGGCCTTCATCCGTTCGCGGATGACGTGCGTGCCGTCGGCCGTGTGCAGCTCGGCGTAGGACCCGTCGGCCGTGATGTGGGTGATGTCGTCCACCGAGACGATGCGGGCCTTGCCCCGTCCCTGCACGGCGATGCGCTCGAGGGAGGGCTCGTCCGGGGCCGTCTCGTCCTCAAGGAGCGAGGGATCCTTCTCCTGGAGCATGCGCAGGAGGCGGCGCGAGATGGCGTCCGTGTCCTGGTCCGCGATGCGGTCGCGGGCCCGCTCGAAGGCCTGCTCGAAGCGCTCGTCGTCGAAGGGCTTCAGCAGGTAGTCGACGGCCGCGAGGTCGAAGGCCTTGATCGCGTACTGGTCGTAGGCGGTCACGAAGACGGTCACCGGCATCTGCTCGCGGCCCACCTCCTCGATCACGTCGATGCCGTTGAGGCCCGGCATCTGCACGTCGAGAAAGACGAGGTTGGGCGCCTGCTCCTGGATGGCCTCGGCGGCGGCGAGCCCATCCTCCGCCTCGCCGATCACCGCCACGTCCGGGCGGTCGTCGAGCAGCCCGCGGAGCCGCTCGCGCGCCAGCGGCTCGTCGTCGACGATGAGCGCGCGGATTGTAGCGTCGGCAGCGGGCATGACACCGAATGGGCAATGAGGCAGAGGTCACTCAGAGGGGGCTCCGGCCAGGGCCGTCGCGAGGGTCGAGCGTTCCTCGGCGGTGTAGAGGGACGCGGCCGTGTGGTACGGCATCCGGAGCGTCGCCCGGGTGCCGCCGTCGTCGCCGGAGGTGAGCTCTAGGGACTGCTCCTCGCCGTAGAGCTCCTGCAGGCGGGCCCGGACGTTGCGGAGCCCGAGCCCGTCCTCCGGCGACGCCGGAAGGCCGGGGCCGTTGTCGGCCACCGTAATCACGAGCGTGTCGTCCTCGCGGCGGGCCTGGATTTCGATGCGGCCAATGCCCCGCACCTGGCTCGCGCCGTGGCGGATCGCGTTCTCGACCACCGGCTGCAGGATGAGGTTCGGCACCTGCGCGTCGTGGAGCGCCGAGGGCACGTCGATCGTCGCGTCGAGGTCGCCCTGAAACCGGATGGACTGGATCTCGAGGTAGTCCTCCAGAAAGTCCAGCTCCTGGGAGAGGGGCACCTCCTGGGGGGCGTCCTCGTCGAGCACGTGGCGCAGCAGCTCGCTCAGTCGCGCAATCATGCGCCGCACCCCGCCGGGGTCCCGGTCCACGAGTGTGCTCACCGCGTGCAGGGTGTTAAACAGAAAGTGGGGGTTGAGTTGCATGCGCAGCGCCTCCAGCCGCGCCTCCGTGAGCTGCGCCTCCAGCGACTCGGCCCGCGCCTCCAGGCGCTCGGCCTCCTCCTGCCGTTCCTTCTTCTCCAGGTAGTAGATGCGCGCGAACCCGGCAAACAGCACGATGAGATAGATGCCCAGCTCGTCCAGGAACCAGAGGTTCTGAATCTGCTCGAGGATCGTGGGCGGGGGCTCGGCGTCCGGCCCCGGCGGCGGGCCCATGGGGAGCCCGAACAGGTCCTCGCTGAGGTCGATGGTGAGGGCCGTGGCGAGGCCGGTGACGACGTGCAGGCCCGCATTCCGGACGGCCTGCATGTTGTCGTTGGGCACGACCTCGACCACGGGAAAGGCCCCGACCAGCCAGAAGACGAACGGAGTGACGAGGATCCAGGCGCCGTACTCGATCATCTCGCCGAGGGCGTCGGCCCAGTGGAACTGGGCGGCGTGGTCCCCGATGGCGCCCTGGCCAATTGAGATGAACGCAAAAGTCCCCCAGAAGGCCAGGATGATGCCCCACTCGAACCGACTGGGCCACGAGGAATAGGAAGCCATCTGCGCTTCGCCGTCGTGTGGAGGAAAAGCAGGCGCGAACGCCCCGGCCAATCCCGCCGGCAACGCCCGCGCCGGACCGAAACGGTCCGCCGCGGCAAACATCCGCGTACCACGATAGAAGCGCAGAGACGGCGTTCGGTTCGGGGCGTGTGACGAGTCCCATCTCTGTGTTACGAAATGCACACGTTTGCCGTCCGGGTGCGTTCGGTCCGCTCCGCGATCGTCGAGGTCGAGGCCCTGCCCTCCGGACTCGGGTGGAAGACGTCGACCGTCCCTTCGCCTTCCGGCCCGGGGACACGATCCGCCTGCGCGTGCTCCGCAACGGCGCCCCGGCCACAGTGTCCCTCCGCATCGGGGACGGCTCCCCGTTCGTTGAGGAGTACGACGTGACTCGTCTCGTTCATCTCGGACGGTTCGACCGTATCGAAGACGCAATTCGCCGCGAGAAACAACTCAGGGCACGGAAACGGGACGGGAAACTCGAACCAATACCATCTGCGCCAAATCGTTGTGCATATTCTGAACGGTCGGCGCGATCATCAAATGGAAGCTGAAACGTAGCCCCTGCCTCCATCTCGATGTAGGACGACCGGCGGGTCGTCCTACTATGTGAACGGATGGGAGCAGAAATGTACATCGAATGCTCGCAATTGGTATAATCCGCGACACGAATCCGGAGGGGCGGGGCCTGTACAACGAGGCGGGTCGGGTCTACGAGGCGTAGAGGGGGCTCATCCCGATCGAAGAAACCGACGGGGCAGGGGGAGCGTGGGGAAGAGGGTGACGCTGTGCTGTGCCTCACTCCTTCCGCCGATGCCCGTTGTGTCTGTTCGGGGGCTCGTCCGGAGTCTCCTCCTCGCGAGCCTTCTGGCCCTTGCAGGGTGCCTGCCCTACAGCTGCCAGCGCAACCCGAACGAAACCCTTTTCCCCGCCGATTCCGTCTCGCGCCGCGTGGCCGACACGGTCCCCACCGATACGCTCCGACCGGTGGGGGCGTCGACCGGGACGACGGACCACCCGCTCACGTATCCGCGCACCGTGCGGTTCGTGGAGGGGACCGTTGCGGTGAGCGACGCGGAGCGCAACAGCCTCTTCCGCTTCGGGCCCGGCGGGACGTTTCGGCGGGAGGTGACCGACGCGGCCTTCGCCGTGCCGTACCTCATCGGCCACCGCGCCGATACGCTCGCCGTGTTCAACGCCGAGGCAGATCGCGTCGATTTCGTCGTGGGGGGACGTCGGCTCGCCGATCGGGCCGTCGCCTACGATCGCCCGACGCGTGAGGCCCTCGTCTACATGCTGGCCACCGACACGCACCTTTACGCAAAAGTGGTGGGGCCGGAGGCCGGGGCCCACGTCTCGCGGCTCGGCCCGAGCGGCGCGGTCGAGGCACGGGCCGATCTGGGCGGGCCCTACTGGCGCCGGGCCGGCTTCCTCCGGGCGTGGGGCGACGCGCTGGTGAGCCTGTCCGGCTACCGACCGGTCGTGCACCGGCTGCCGCGCACCTTCCCGGACGGCGCCCGGGCCGACAGCCTTTCGCTGGTCGGGTTCGACTCGCCGATGCTGGAGCGAAGCTACGCCTACGCGGCCGGCAACGCCACAAAGCCGCCCCTGCTCAGTGCCTCGGCCGCGGCGGTGGGCGACGCGCTGTTCGTCCTCAACCTCCGGCCGGGCTGGGTCCAGATCGACGTCTACGACCGCGGGGGACGCCTGCGGCGCCGCCTCGTCGAGCCCCACAGCGTCGGCAACCGCGGCTTCTACCCGCTTGACCTCGACGCGCGCCGCGTGGACGAGGGATACCGCTTCGCGGTGGCCGTGCGGTCGCCCGAGCCGCGCCTGGAGCTGTTTCGGTGGCGGCCCGCGGCGTCGGCCTCCGGGCCGGCCGCAGAGTAAAGCGCGGACGCCCTCCTGGGCGCCGTGGGGAAGCGTGAGGCCAACCCCCCGAGCCACAGAGCGGGACCGGCGGCACGGACGGTGCGCCTCAGTCTCATTTCTCCAATGCCGCCGTCCTCCCGTTCTACGACCGTCGGCGGGCCGAAGACGCCACTCGGCGCGGTCGTCTCTTCCTTGCCCTCGTCGGGCCGATCGCCGTCCCGGAGAACGTCCGTGGATTCCACGGACGGTGTCCCCACAGACCGGACATGACGGGGGAAAGCCCGGACATGGCCGGTCCGTACGGACGAATGTCCGGTTTTTCGCGCTGCGCATTGCGTTTTAGGGACTGCGGCCTTGCGGAGAGGAGTCCGCGGGTCGCGACGTCCTCGACGCACTGTCTCATCAGATGCGCAGGCCCGCCATGACGTGCAGAGACCGATCGTTCGTTCCGTCCTTCCAGTCCTCCCATCCGACACGGGCCCTGCTGGGGCTGGTGCCGCTCCTGGCCGGACTGCTCCTCGTTGCGGCGGGATGCAGCTCGACCCATCACGTGTCCCGCACCCAGCCCAACGGATACGCCCGAGTGACCGAGGCGGCCGCCGGAGAAACGGCCCGGGTCCACCTCCGGGACGGCCGCACGATGGAGCTGAGAAATCTCTACGTCGGGCCCGATTCCGCGACGGGGGCTTCGACGGAGACCGCCGGCGGGCGCAGATCCTTTCCTACCGCGGCCCTCCGGAAGGTCGAGTTCGTCGATCGGGGAACCGGATTCTTGCAGGGCCTGGGAACCGGTTTCGCCGTGCCCTTCGGTTCGGGAATACTCGTGAGTGCTGCGGGCGGGGAGGAAGAGATATTCCCCGCCTGGTTCGTCGGGGCCGTGCTGGGCGTTCC
>JAZKTD010000017.1:0-25241 GCA_036625705.1 Salinivenus sp. | reverse complement strand
ATCGACGGCATGCACTGCGAGCACTGCGTCGACATGGTCGAGGACGTCTTGGCGGACCTCGACGGCGTGACGGTGCAGGACGTGGAAGTGGGCTCGGCCCAGGTGGCCTACGACCCGGCCGAGGTCACCGACGATGTCCTTGCCGCCGCCCTCGACGATGCCGGGTACGTGCTCAGCCAGTAACCCCCCTCCGTCCTCGACAATCGACCGTTTCCGCCATGCCCGTCAGTGACGCCGATCAGGACGAAATTCGCTCCCGCCTCTCCCGGATTGAGGGGCAGGTCCGAGGCCTCCAGCGAATGGTGGAGGAGGACCGCTACTGCGGCGACATCCTCGACCAGATTCACTCTGTGCAGCAGGCCCTCAAGTCCGTGGGCCGCGAGATTGCCCGCAACCACCTGGAGACCTGCGTGACCGACGCGCTGCGCTCCGGCGACGAAGAGGCCGCCCAGGAGACCTACGACGAGATCATGGGCCTTCTCAGGAAAGAGCTCTGACTCAGGAAAGAGCTCTGATCGAGACTGGACCCGGGGCCTTTCCGATCATCTGCCGACATCGTTCAGCCGACCTACCTATGAGCACGAACCCGACACAGACCGATTCTGCGCCCGACGAGGGCGTCGTGTCCGGCGATGGATCTCCCGCCCGCGACGACGAGGCCTGTCCGTCTCCCCCGGCCGAGACGACCCCGTCGCCCGACGACGTGGACGGGGCCCGTACGATGACGCTCCCCATCCAGGGGATGTCCTGCGCCTCCTGCGCCAACAGTGTCGAGTCGGCGCTCGCACGGGTCGAGGGCGTGGCGGGGGCCAGCGTGAATTTTGCCACCGAACGCGCCGAGGTCGGCCTGGTGGGCGACGGCCCGGCGCTCTCGGTCCTCGTCGAGACCGTGGCCGAAAGCGGCTACGAGGTCCGCACCGCGGAGACGACCCTCTCGGTGCAGGGCATGAGCTGCGCCTCCTGCGTCTCGCGGGTCGAGGACGCCCTCGGCTCCGTCGAGGGTGCCCTGGCGGCCGACGTGAACCTCGCCACCGACCGCGCCACGGTGCGCTACGTGCCGGGGGTCGCCACCCCGGCGGCCTTCAGGTCGGCCATTCGGGACGCCGGCTACGACGTCGTCGACACCGACGGCGGCGCCGACCGCTCGGACGTGGAGAAGCAGGCGCGCGAGGAGGAGACGCAGTCCATGAAGCGCCGCTTTTTCTGGGCGCTCGCGTTTGCGCTGCCGGTGTTCGTGCTGGAGATGGGCGTTCTGCACATCCCGGCGATGGAGGCCTGGATCACCGAGCAGGTGTCGACACAGACGCTCTACTACGTCCTCTTTGGCCTCACGTCGGTCGTCATGGTCGGGCCGGGACGGTACTTCTTCCAACACGGCTGGCCGGCCCTCAAGAGCGGAGCGCCCGACATGAACACGCTCGTGATGATCGGGACGTCGGCGGCGTACGGCTACTCGGTCGTGGCGACGTTTCTGCCGGGCGTGCTCCCAGAGGGGACCGTGCACGTCTACTACGAGGCGGCGGCCGTCATCATTACGCTCATCCTGGCGGGCAACTACATGGAGGCCCTCGCGAAGGGACGCGCCAGCGACGCCATTCGGTCGCTGCTGGACCTGCAGGCCACCACCGCCCGCGTGGTGCGGGACGACGGCGAGGAAGAGATCGACGTGCGCGACGTGGTGCCCGGCGACGTGATCCGGGTGCGGCCCGGCGAGAAGGTGCCGGTCGACGGCGAGGTCCTCGACGGCGAGTCGCACGTCGACGAGTCGATGGTGACCGGCGAGCCGGAGCCGGTGCGCAAGAGGAAGGGCGACGAGGTCGTCGGCGGGACGATCAACGAGACGGGCAGCTTCACCTTCCGCGCGACGCGGGTGGGGGAGGAGACGGTCCTCTCCCAGATCGTCGAGATGGTGGAGCAGGCGCAGGGCTCGACGCCGCCCATCCAGTCGCTCGCCGACCGCGTGGTGACGGTTTTCGTGCCCTTTGTCCTTGTCACCGCGGCGGTCACGTTCGGCATCTGGATGGCGTTCGGGCCGGATCCGGTGCTCACGTACGCGCTGGTCACGGCCGTGTCGGTCCTCATTATCGCGTGCCCCTGCGCAATGGGCATCGCCACGCCGATCTCGGTGATGGTGGGGACGGGCCGGGCCGCCGAGCTGGGCGTGTACGTGCGGGAGGGGGAGGCCCTGCAGGCGCTTCATGGCGCCGACCTCGTGGCCCTCGACAAAACCGGCACGCTCACGAAGGGCCGCCCCGAGGTGACCGACGTCCTGGTGCAGAACGGCTTCGACGAGGCCGACGTCCTCCGCTGGGTGGCCGCCGTCGAGGCGCAGTCCGAGCATCCCATTGGCGCGGCACTGGTGGCCCGGGCCGAGGACGACGGTCTGGATCTACCGGACGCCACGGACTTCGAGGCCGTGCCGGGTCACGGCGTGACGGCCACCGTCGACGGTCGACGCGTGGCCGTGGGCGCCGCTCGCCTGATGGAGCAGATCGACATTGCCATTGACACCGAGGACGAAAACGCGGCGGATCGGCTGGCCGACGCCGCCAAGACGCCGCTCTACGTGGCCGTTGACGGCGAGGTTGCTGCGGTCGTGGCGGTCGCCGATCCCATCAAGGAGTCGACGCCCGCCGCGCTCGACGCGCTGCACAACCTGGGCATTGAGGTGGCCATGATCACGGGTGACGACGAACGCACCGCCCGCGCAATCGCCCGCGAGCTGGGCATTGACCGCGTGCAGGCGGAGGTGCTGCCGGACGAGAAGGCCCAGGCCGTGAAGGACTTTCAGGCGGAGGGGCAGACGGTCGCGTTCGTGGGCGACGGCATCAACGACGCGCCCGCCCTCGCCCAGGCCGACGTGGGCATCGCGATCGGCACCGGCACGGACGTCGCGATCGAGAGCGGCGACATCGTGCTGATGGCCGGCGACCTGCGCGGGGTGCCGAACGCGGTGCACCTCTCGCGGGCCACGCTCCGCAACATCAAACAGAATCTGTTCTGGGCGTTCGCCTACAACACGCTTCTCATTCCCGTGGCGGCGGGCATCCTGTACCCGGCGTTCGGCCTGCTGCTGTCGCCGGCCCTGGCGGCCCTCGCGATGGTGTTCTCCGATCTCTTCGTGGTCGGCAACGCGCTGCGGCTGCGCCGCTTCGCTCCGGTGCTGGCAACCGCGTAGGTCAGCTCCGAACGGAAGAGGGGGGCTCCCGCGGTCTGGCCGGCATCCCGACAGCCATGCGGACTGGTGTGTGGAATTTTGTTAAGTAAAAGTAAATTGTACGGAGGGTCGAAACGCTGTACCATGCTACAGCCCGTGTGGGAGCGCGTACATTCTCCCACCAAGAGACCACGCACTCCATGTCTGACGTCCGAACTGTCGAGGTCTTTACCGCCGGATGCCCGCTCTGCGACGACGTCGTCGAGCTCGTGCAGTCCCTCGCATGCGACTCCTGCAACGTTCGCACCGTGAGTCTTCGAGACGACGACGGTCAGAAACGCGCCGAGACGGTCGGGGTCGAGACCGTGCCCGCCGTGGCCGTGGACGGCACGCTGGCGGACTGCTGTCAGGAGCGCGGGATAGACGAAGAGGCCCTCCGGGCGGCCGGCATTGGAGACCCGCTGTAGTCGATTTTCGGTGGCTTCCTTTCGTCCCACTCTCTCCATCCCATGCGAGATCACCCGCGATTTCTCTTTCTTCTGGGCATCGTTCTCCTCATCGGTGTGCCCGTTGCTCAGGGTCAATCCGAAGAGGGCACAGTCGACGCGCCCGACGCCGTCGTCCACGTCGATGGGCTGGCCTGTCCCTTCTGCGCCTACGGGCTGGAGAAGAAGCTCAACGACCTCGACGGGATTGAATCGATGGAGGTGCAGGTCGAGGAAAGCCGCATTCTTGTAGCGTTCCAGAAGGGGCAACGCGCGAGCGAAGAGGACCTCCGCACGGCCGTCGAGGACGCGGGCTTTTCAGCGCGGGAGATCGAGTTTCCGAAAGAGGAGAGCGGGCCGTCCGCATAGCCTCTCCCCCTTCCTCGACGCCGGGTCCCCAGAATAATGAGAGCGGCCTGTATGCCACGGTTCGCGTACGCGGCAATTGGCACCGGGCTTCTGCTGCTCGGACTCGGGGCCCTGGCGCCCGCGACGGCCCAGATTACCACGAATACGGCCCTGCCCGTCACCGAGGGCCGCGGCATTATTCGCCCGCTGGCGAAGGCCACCCGGGCCACCGGAGGCGGTCCGATGAACCGGGAGCTTACCGCCTTCGGATTCTCCCTCGTCGGTGTCTACGGCCTCACGCCGCGCTGGGCTGTTTTCGGCGTGGTGCCCATCCTCGACAAAACCCTGGACGTGACGATTCCGGGCCAAAACCGGCGCGTCGAGCGCGGGCCGACAGGCCTCGGGGACGTGCGCCTTTTCGCCCGCTACACGGTGTGGACGCGCAACCGGGCCGGGCAGACCCAACGCCTCGCCCCGCTGGCCGGCCTCGAAACGCCCACCGGCGCGGACGATCGGACCGACGCGTTGGGGCGTCTACCGCGACCGCTCCAGCTCGGCTCCGGCTCCTGGGACCCGTTTTTCGGCGTCGTCTTTACGTGGCAGACGCTCCAGTGGCAGGTCGACCTGTCGACCGTCTACGAGGTCAACACGGAGGCGGACAACTTCGAGTTCGGCGACGAGGCACGGCTGGACGTCGCGTCCAAGTACCGGCTGTGGACGAACGAGCGGTCCGGCGCCGGGCCCGGCTTTTTCTACGCGAACCTGGAGACGAATCTGGTCTGGCAGGGCGAAAATGAGATTGATGGCCAAGACGACCCGAATTCGGGCGGAACGACGTGGTTCGTGGCGCCGGGACTGCAGTACATCACCCGGCGCGTCGTCCTCGAGGGCGCCGTGCAGCTGCCGGCCGTGCAGGACGTGAACGGGACGGCCCTCGAAGAAAATTTCATTTTGACGTTGGGCCTTCGAGTGAACATCTGAGCGGGAACGTTCGGGTGTGCGCGCTGCGCATCGTTCCTTCCGCGAAGGCAAAGCAAATATTTTCCACCAACAAGGGCTACGGTCGATGATGTCGAGTCGCGCCTCGTCTCTTCTCGGGGTCCTGCTCCTTCCCGGACTCCTCGTTGCCTGTCAGACCGAGGGCAACACGCCGGCTCTAGCCCTCGAGTTCGTCGAGGCGTGGGGCGAGTCGGGCACGGAGCCGGGGCAGTTTCGGGAGCCGATTGGCATTGCGATCACCGACGGTGAGGTGTTCGTGAGCGAGGCCCAGAACCGGCGGGTTCAGGCGCTCGACCGGGAGGGAGCGCCCCTCCGTCAGATCGGGCCGGTCCTCGCCAGTGGCGATACGCTCCGCCGCCCAATGCATCTGGCCACGGCGGACTCGATCCTGTACGTGCCGGACTTCAACACGGACCGCATCCACGTCCTCTCCCTGGAAGGCTCCCACCAGCGCACCCTCGACGGAGCGGGACTTGAGGTGCCCTTTGATGCGCCCGGCGGCGTGGCCGTCGATAAGGAGGGCCGCGTGTACGTGGCCGATTTCTACCACCACCGCGTGCTGCGCTTCGGGAGCGACGGCACGCTGGACCGGCAGTGGGGCGTGACCGACTCGATCGGGAAAGCCCCGGACCGCTTCACCTATCCGACCGACGTGGCCGTGCTGCCCGACGGCGGCTTTGTCGTGGCCGACGCCTACAACCATCGAATCAAGCGGTATACCGCTGCCGACACCCTCGGCTGGATGCGCCCGCAGAATCAAAATTGGGCCGACTCGACGACGGGCACCTTCAATGTGGCGACCGCCGTGACGGCCGGCCCCGACGGCCACATCGTCGTCGCCGACTTCTACAACCACCGGATTCAAATTTTCTCCCCCGACGGGTCCTTCCTCGCGGCGTTTGGCGAACAAGGGACCGGCGAGGGACAGTTCGAGCGTCCAGTCGACCTGGCATTCGACGAGGAGGGCCGCCTGCACGTCGTCGACTTCGGCAACGACCGCATCCAGGTGTTCCGCCGAGCAAACTGAGGCCCTCCCTGTTTAGGCCTCCCGCTTCACGGATCAAACGCCGCCGTTACGGGCGAAGCGCAGGAAAAGAGCACGCACGACGACTCTCTCGCAATCCCTTCGATTCCATGGACGGCATGACCCGCGGCGAAGTCGCCGAGAAGGCCGACGTGAATCCCGAAACCCTCCGCTACTACGAGCGAAAAGAGCTCATCCCGAAGCCGCGCCGTTCGGACGGCGGCTTTCGCCTCTACGACGAGAGCTACGTCGACCGCCTCCGCTTCATCCGTCGGGCCAAGGAGCTGGGCTTTACGCTCGCCGAGATCAAAGGCCTCTTGGACCTGCGGGTCGACGAGGAGGCGACGTGCCGGGACGTGAAGGCACAAGCCGAGGAGAAGCTCAAGGAGGTCGAGAAGAAAGTCCGCGACCTACAGCGCATCCGCGACGCCCTCACGCGGCTGGCCGACGCTTGCGAGGGGGGAGGCGGCCCGACGAGCGACTGCCCGATCCTCGACGCGATGGCGGAGGAGGGAGCGCTCGACGACGTTCTGCCGTGATGCCAGAACGTCCCGTGTCTCGATTCTTCTCCGCGTCCCGCTCGAAAGGTGAGATCGGGAACGACGGGGGAGGGTTTGTATTTAACTACTATGCTATATAACAGAGACGCTAAAAGACTCCATGGCTCGCCGCGACGTGAACGACGAGAACTGTATCCAGCCGGATCGGACCGAGGAGCTTCTCGACTCGCTTCGTACCGAGGCCCACGCCAGCGAGCGGCTGGTCGCACTGGCGGCCTACTTCGACGCGGCCAGCAACGAGACGCGCCTCCGCATCCTCTACGTCCTGCACCGGGCGGGGGAGCTCTGCGTGTGCGACCTGGCCGACATCTTCGAAATCACCCAGCCGGCCGTCTCGCGCCACCTGAAGATCCTGCGAGAGAAAGCCCTGGTCGAGGCCCGGCGCGACGCGCAGACGATCTACTACTCGGTCTGTACCGACAACGCCTTCGCCCGCATGCTCATCGAGTTTTTCGAAGAGGGCGATACAGCAGAGATTTCGCTGAACCTGAATCCAACCGAATCACACTCATGAGCACGCAGAACACGTCGAATGCCGGTACGAACTGGAGTCTCGGCGCCGCGGTTGGCGCCGCCGTGGGCGCCTCGGCCTGCTGCACGATTCCGCTGGCCCTGGTGAGTCTGGGCGTCGGCGGGGCGTGGGTGGGAAGCCTGACGGCCCTGGCCCCGTACCGCTGGATCTTCGTGACGCTTGCCGTCGCGGCCCTCGGGTACGCCGGGTACAACGAGTGGCGACTCAGCCGGCAGCCGGACTGCGACTGCGAGACGATGTTCTCGTCTGCGACACGCCGTTCGCTGATTGGCGTGGGCGCGCTGGCCGTCCTGGCGCTCATCGCGAGCCCGTGGCTGGTCGCACCCTCGCCGTCGGTAGCCACCCAGCAGGCGCAGGCATCGGTCGCGGGATCGGAGTCGGCGTCCAGCGCGCAGGTATCGAGCACGCCGGCGTCCTTCCAGCAGGTGGTCCTCGACGTGGAGGGGATGACCTGCCAGGCCTGCCCGCAGACCGTGTCGACGGCCCTCAAGGACGTTGACGGGGTCTACAGCGTGGACGCGACCTACAAGCCGCCCGAGGCGGTCGTCCGCTTCGATCCGGACAAGACCTCGGTCGAGGCCCTGACGGAGGCAACGAAAGACATCGGGTATCCGTCGCAGCCGAAGTCGTCCTCGTAACCGGTTCCCTTCTTACCCCGCGTTCCCATGAGCGAGTTCGAACTTGAAATCGAGGGCATGACCTGCGCTGGCTGCGGGGAGCACGTGGCCGACGCGCTACGCAGTATTGACGGCGTCGAACGCGTCCACCTGGACGACTGGACCGACGGCCGCGCCTCGGTCACCGCCCACGAAGACGTGAGTCCCGAGGTGCTGGAAGGGGCCGTCGAGGAGGCCGGATACACGGCTCACGTCTCGTCGAAGCGTCCCGCTGAGACGGCTGCGTCGCCTTCGTCGTCGGGCAACGGGTCCGAGACCGGCTACGACCTGCTCGTCGTGGGGGGCGGTTCGGCGGCGTTCGCGGCGGCGCTGAAGGCAAGTGATCTCGGCCATAGCGCCCTGATCGTCAACGACGGGCCGCCCAACGGCGGGCTGCCCCTCGGCGGCACCTGTGTGAACGTCGGCTGCGTGCCGTCGAAGGCGCTCATCCGGGCGGCGGAGGCCCACCACCACGCCGCCCACCACCCGTTCGACGGCATTTCGTCGGTGAGCGCGGTCACCGACTTCTCGGCGGTCACCGATCAGGTCCAGTCCCTCGTCGATGACCTCCAGCAAAAGAAGTACCTCGACGTGGTGGCGGGCGACCCGAACATCACCATCAAAGAAGGCCGGGCGCGGCTCCGGGACGAGCAGTCGGTTGAGGTCGATGGCGAGACCATCACGGGCGGGCGGATCCTTGTCGCCACCGGGGCGCGTACGTTCGTGCCGGAGATTCCGGGCCTGGACGACGCGGGCTATCTCACCAACGAGGAGCTGTACACACTGGACGGGCGGCCCGAGCACCTGATCGTGCTGGGCGGGGGCTACATCGCGCTGGAGAACGCGCAGGCCTTCGCCCGCCTCGGGAGCGAGGTGACGGTCCTGCAGCGCTCCGGGCAGGTGCTCTCGCGGGAAGATGCGGACGTGGCCGAGGCGCTCACCGGCTATCTCCGCGAGGAGGGCCTCACCGTCCACACGAACACGGACGTGCGGGCCGTCCAGCGCGCGAACGGTTCCGTGCAGGTGGACACCACAATCGACGGTACCGCGCAGACGTTCGCGGGCACCCACCTGCTCGTGGCGACGGGCCTGCGGGGCAACACCGACGATCTCGGCCTCGACACTCTCGGTATCGAGACGCAGGGGCGCGGCTTCCTGGCGGTCGGCGATACGCTCCGGACCGACGTGCCGACCGTCTACGGGGCGGGGGACGTGATCGGCGATCCGGCCTTCGTGTACACCGCCGCCCGCGAGGGAGAGCTCGCCGCCGAGAACGCCCTCGACGACGCGGCCCACGACCGGCACGCCGCGCCGCTGCCGTGGGTGATCTTCACCGATCCGCAGGTGGCCGGCGTCGGCCTCGGGGAGCGACAGGCCCGGGAGCAGGGGATTGAGGTGGACGTCGCCACGCTCTCGCTGGCCCAGGTGCCCCGCTCGATCGCGGCCCGCGACACGCGAGGCGTCATCAAACTGCTCCGGGAGCGGGCCACCGACCGGCTCGTCGGCGCGCGCGTCGTAGCGCCCGAGGGCAGCGAGCTCCTGATGGAGCTGTCGCTCGCGATTCAGCAGGACCTGACCGCCCAAGAGCTGACGGACCTACTGCACCCGTACCTGACGCTCTCGGAGGGAGTGAAGCTGGCCGCCCTCACCTTCGACCGCGACGTCGAGACGCTGAGCTGCTGCGCGACGTAACCCGCTTCGTTCAACTCTCAATCCCCGATCCTCTCTTTTTGGAGAACGGCGACACGCATGCCGACGGGGCGCTGTCGGGTCGTGTGGACCTGTCCCGCCTGCGACGCTACGTTCACCTCCGACACCGGCGATTTCTGCATGTTCTGCACGTACGGGAGCGTCCCATGTCCGCCCACGCAGAATGGGGATGAGTAGGGAGGAGGGGACGGCCGTCCTGGACGGCAAGGACGGGTTTTCGCGAAAGAGATAGCCTTCTCACATTCCGGCAGATCGACCCATGAACGACACTCAGGCCTCTGCATCCACGACCGCATCGGAGCCCCCCTCCGGACCCAAGTCCGATTCCGACCACAACGGTCACGAGGGACACGAGGGGCACCTGGACCACCACGCGCAGATGGTCGCGGATTTTCGCCGGCGCTTCTGGGTGTCGCTCCTCCTCACGGGTCCGATTCTCGCGCTCTCGCCCCTGATTCAGGGCGTGCTCGGCGTCGAGAAAGCGCTGCAGTTTCCGGGCGATCTCGTGGCGCTCTGGGCCGTCTCCTCGGTCGTGTTCGTCTACGGCGGCTGGCCCTTCCTGAAGGGCATCTACGAGGAGCTGAGCGACGGGACACCCGGCATGATGACGCTCATCGCCGTAGCCATCACGGTGGCCTACGTCTACTCCAGTGCGGTGGTCTTCGGCCTCTCGGGCAGCATCTTCTTCTGGGAGCTGGCCACGCTGATCGACGTGATGCTGGTGGGCCACTGGATCGAGATGCGCTCGGTGATGGGGGCGTCGAAGGCGCTGGAGGAGCTGGCCAAGCTGATGCCACAGACGGCCCACCGCCTGACCGAGAGCGGCGAGACCGAAGAGGTGCCCCTGGAGGCGCTTGAGCACGGGGACCGCGTCCTCATCCGGCCGGGCGAGAAGATCCCGGCCGACGGGACCGTCGTCGAGGGCACCTCCTCGGTCAACGAGGCGATGCTCACGGGCGAGTCGGTGCCGGTGCCGAAAGAGGAGGAGAACGAGGTCATCGGCGGGTCGATCAACGGCGAGGGGGCGCTCACCGTCGAGGTGCAGAAGACCGGGGAGGAGGGCTACCTCTCGCAGGTCATCGACATGGTGGAGGAGGCGCAGGAGACGAAGTCGAAGACGCAGGACCTGGCCAACCGGGCGGCCGTCTGGCTGACGGCCATCGCGCTGGGCGGCGGGGCCCTTACAATGGGGGTATGGTCGGTCGTCATGGGGGCGGACTTCGCGTTTGCCCTGGAGCGGACGGTCACCGTCATGGTGATCACTTGCCCCCATGCGCTGGGCCTGGCGGTGCCGCTCGTAGTCGCCGTGTCGACGGCCCTCTCCGCCCAGAACGGCCTCCTCATCCGCGACCGGACGGCCTTTGAGGCGGCGCGCAACCTGGAGGCGGTCATCTTCGACAAGACGGGCACACTGACGGAGGGGCGCTTCGGGGTCACCGACACGCTCAGCTTCAACGGCATGCCCGAGGACGAGCTCCTCCGGTACGCGGCCGCGGTCGAGAGCCGCTCGGAGCACCCGATCGCGAAGGGCATCGTGGAGGCGGTCGACGACGCGCCCGGCGTCGAGGACTTCACCTCGATTACGGGGAAAGGGGCCGAGGGCCGCGTCGACGGGCGCGACGTCAAGATCGTGAGTCCGGGCTACCTCCGCGAGAACGGCTACGAGATGACCGACGCCCGGTACGAGGAGCTTTCCGGACAGGGCAAAACCGTCGTCTTCGTGATCATTGACGAGGAGCTGGCGGGCGCCGTGGCCCTGGCCGACGTCATCCGGGAGGAGTCGAAGGAGGCGGTGGCCACCCTCCGGTCGATGGGCATTCAGGTCATGATGCTGACCGGCGACAACCGGCAGGTGGCCGAGTGGGTCGCCGGGGAGCTCGGGCTCGACGACTACTTTGCCGAGGTGCTGCCCGACGAGAAGGCCGACAAGGTCCGGGAGGTGCAGGGCCGCGGCCTCACCACGGCGATGGTGGGGGACGGGGTCAACGACGCGCCGGCCCTCGCGACGGCCGACGTCGGCATCGCCATCGGCGCCGGCACGGACGTGGCCGTCGAGACGGCCGACATCGTGCTCGTGCGCAACAACCCGCAGGACGTAACCGCGATTCTGAAGCTCGCGCAGGCCACCTACAGCAAAATGGTGCAGAATCTGTGGTGGGCAGCCGGCTACAACATCTTTGCCATCCCGGTAGCGGCGGGGGTCCTCTACGGATGGGGCATCCTCTTCGGCCCGGCGGTCGGGGCGGCGCTCATGAGCCTCAGCACCGTCATCGTCGCCATCAACGCGCGGCTGTTGACCGTGGAGCGGTAACCGGCCGCGCCGAGAGACGAAAGGGGGAGCGCGTTCGCGGAAGGAAACCTCTACAGAAACGGGAACACCTACCCCCACCCCCTATATGCACCTTGCTCCGCTGCACAAATGACCGCTCACGCGTGACCGACGGGTCTCCCACATATCGTCTCGGCCCGGGCCTCCTCGCCCTGCTGTTTACACTGGGGTGGGGCCTCCCTCTGGGGCAGGCCACGTGTGTCTCCCCGGCGTCAATGGGAGCGAAGCACTGTGGGGGAATGGAGACCGGTCAGCACTGCGACGGAGACGTGGGGATGACCTCCGCCGTGTGCCTGACGCATCACGCCAGTCAGGAGGCGCGCACGGAGCGAGAGGGTCCTGTTGATTGTCTGCCCTCGGACGGGGCGGAGCGGTCCGGCCGGTCGTTCGAGGCGGTTCCGGAGAGCACTGCACTTCTACAGCTGTCGGCCGGGCCCGCGACGAAGCGGGCCCGGCGTGTTCACGCCCGTGTCGGGGTGTGGCTTGAGTGAGTCGGGAGAGGTCACCGCGTCGAGCCGCCGACTGTGTCGGCGCCGCTCGCGTGGACCCGCCTCTGACCGTTGTTCTCCAGGATCTCACGGCAATGGTGCGGTCCTGTCCGGGGACCTCTGCGTCCCGTTTGCACCCGACTGTCCACACACCCCGACTCTCTCCATGCCCATCCACGACGCTTCTTCCCAGTCGGCCCCGACTTTCACCGAGGCGACCGGGGGGGACCCGAACGCCGTCTCCCGCCGCAATTTCCTGCGCAGCGCCGGGGCCGTCACCGCGATGGTCGGCCTCCAGACACTTTTGCCCGGCTGGGCACACGCCGGCGTCGGTGCTCAGACCGGCGGACTGACTGCACTGGAGCCCACTCGCCGCGCCGGCAACCGCGTCGAGTACGACATCACCATCGGGCGAACGCCCTTTGAAGTGGCCGGCAGGCGCGCGACCGCCATTACGATGAACGGCACCGTGCCGGGGCCCCTCATTCGTCTGCAGGAGGGCGAGGAGGTGGTGCTGCGCTACCACAACGAGCTCGACGAGGAGACCTCCATCCACTGGCACGGCCTCCTTCTTCCCAACCAGTTCGACGGCGTCCCTGAGGTGAACTACCCCGGCGTCGCGCCCGGGGAGACCTTCGAGGCGGGCCCCTTCGAGGTGCGCCAGTACGGCACGTACTGGTACCACAGCCACTCGGGCCTCCAGGAGCAGCTCGGCCACTACGGGCCGCTGGTCATCGACCCGGCCGACGGCACTCCGTTCGACTACGACCGTGAGCACGTGGTCGTCCTCTCGGACTGGGCCTTCGAGGACCCCTACCAGATCCTGGCGAATCTGAAGAAGGGCGAGCACTACTACAACTTCCAGCAGCAGACCGTCGGGGAGTTCTGGTCGGACGTCTCCAGGAACGGATTCTGGGATACGGTCAAGAACCGCCTCGGCTGGGACAAGATGCGGATGAGCGCCACCGACCTCTCGGCCGTCCGCGCCCCGACCTACACCTATCTGATGAACGGCCGGGCGCCGGGGGCGAACTGGACCGGGCTGTTTGATCGGGGCGATCGGGTACGCCTCCGCGTCATCAACGCCAGCGCCTCTTCGATCTTCGACGTCCGCGTGCCGGGGCTGGAGATGGACGTGGTCCAGGTGAGCGGGCAGAACGTCGAGCCGGTGACGACCGACGAGTTTCGGATTGGGACCGCCGAGCGGGACGACGTGATCGTGGAGCCGACCGACGATCGTGCCTACACCGTCTTCGCCGAGTCCCTCGACCGGAGCGGCTCCGCCCGCGGCACGCTCGCCCCGCGGGAGGGCATGGAGGCGCCGGTTCCCGAGCAGCGTGAACGCCCGACCCTCACGATGGCCGCGATGGGGATGGGCGGCATGGACGACGGCGACATGGGGCACGGGGACATGAGCGGGATGAGCGACATGGATCACGGCGACATGAAGGGAGACATGAGCGCGCCGGGTTCGGCTGATAGACTGCGACCGCCCGGGACGCTTCCCGAGCCGGTCATGCACGACCCGGACGACGACCACGGTCCCGCCGAGGCCGGGCTGCCCATGACGACGCGCCCACGACTGCACGAGCCCGGCATTGGGCTGGGCGAGGACGGGTGGCGGGTGCTCACCTACGACCAGCTCCGGGCGCTCGACGAGAAGGAGGCGTTTCGGGCGCCGGACCGGGAGATCGAGCTCCACCTCACCGGCAACATGGAGCGCTTCATGTGGGGCATCGACGGTGTAGAGTTCTCCGACGCCGAGCCGATCCGCGTCGGGCACGACGAGCGCGTGCGGCTTACCATGGTCAACGATACTATGATGAACCACCCGATGCACCTGCACGGTCAGTTTATGGAGCTGGAGAACGGGCACGGGGAGCGGGCCCCGCTCATTGACACCATCACCGTAAAGCCCGCCGAGCGGGTGTCGCTCCTGATCGACGGCCACGAGACGGGCCCGTGGTTCTTCCACTGCCACATCCTCTACCACATGGATGCCGGCATGGCCAGGGTCTTCTACGTCGAGCCGGCGCCCGAGAGCGACGAGGAATTTTACTACGACCCGGTGGCCTAATCCCCTCCGCTCGTTCCTCCCGCTGCCATTTGACACTGACCGAACTTGACGATGCGTATCCTTCAGTACACGGTTGGACTTGTTCTTACCGCTCTCCTTCTGATCGGGGGCCCGACGCAGACGGTCCGGGCCCAGACCATGGACGACACGCCCCGCGCCTTCGTTCTTTTCCACAAACTCGAATACGTTCCCGAACCCGCCGAGCGGCCGGTCGAACTGGAGGCGACGAGCTGGGTCGGCGGGGACGTCAATCGGCTCTGGCTCCGCGCCGAGGGGGAAACCTCAACCCTCCACCGGGAGGGAGAGGTCGAAGTGGAGGCCCTCTACGGCCGCCTGATTAGCCCCTTTTTCGACGCGGTGGTCGGGACGCGCGTGGACCGGCGCTGGGGAGAGGGCGGGGATACGCGAGGCTTTCTCGCGGTGGGCCTGCAGGGCCTGGCCCCGTACCGGTTCGAGGTTGAGCCGACCCTCTACGTAAGCCACGAGGGCGACGTGTCCGCGGGACTTGCGGCCAGCTACCACGTGCTCTTTACGCAGCGGCTGAAGCTGGAGTCGGAGCTGGAGACGACGGTGGCCCTGCAGGAGGCGCCCGAGTGGGGCGTCGGAAACGGCGTCAACGACCTCGGCCTCGGATTTCGACTGCGCTACGAGTTCCACCGCAAGGTCGCCCCGTACGTCGGCTACGACCACAGCTGGGCGTTCGGCGAGACCGCCGACTTTGTGCGGGCCGCCGGCGGCGACCCCGGCGAGGGGGCCTTCGTCTTCGGCGTCCGCCTCTGGCGATGATTGAGCGCGCTGGTGCTGATGCCTCGTTCGGATCGCATACGTACAGACAAGACGGGTACTACCGATCCGTGAGAGCGTACGTAAACCATTTTGCTGTAGCTGAGGACTGTCTACACCCTCAAGCAAGGACACCCTCAACCAAAGAACGGTCTTTAGAAACGGATTCACATATCGGTATGAACGATACCAACAGATGGGGACTCGGGAAACGACTGCTCGCCGTGCTCGGCGTGGGGCTTTTGCTCGTTCTGGCGTGGATCGGGGGACGCGTGAGCGCCGGTGGGGCCGCCCCCTTTGGCATGATGGGCGGCGGCATGCACGGAGATGACATGATGCAGAGTGGGTACATGCACGAGGAGGGGGGAGTGCAGGGCGGAGAGGCGATGCAGGAGAGGAGACGGATGGGGACGGGGGACTTCGAAGGGGAGGCCGGACTGCAACGGTGCCGGGCGATGATGGGCACGATGGCCGGCATGCACCGGTCGATGCAGTCCATGATGGGAGGAGGCTCCGGCAGCGAAGGCGGGACCGGCTCGTCGGATCGCCGGGGCCACATGGGGGGCGGCATGATGAGGGGACAAATGGGCGAGACCATGGGCCCGATGCACGAGCGCATGGGCTCGAGGATGGACGACATGAGCCCGGAGACCATGCGGCGCCTCTGCCGAACGATGCACACGTCGATGCGGGCGGCGATGCACGGCGAGGATGTCGCCTCCGCGGGAGAGGGGGACGAGACCGCGTTCGAGGGGATGTCGCTGACCGGCGAGACCGAGCAGTGGCTTCGTGGCGCGCGGGCATTCGACACGGTTGAGGATCGAACCGGCCGAGACGAGGTCGTCGTCGAGGTCGGGGCCGGCGATGGGTTGCGGTACGCCCCCGCGGCCGTCCGAGTCGATCCGGGCACCACCGTCCGGTGGCGCTGGACCGGTCGGGGCGGGCTGCACGACGTGGCGTTTGCGAACGCGGACATCGGCACGCCGCTGAAGGACGAAAAGGGGGCCACGTTCGAATATACCTTCGACGCGGCAGGCGAGTACCGCTACGAGTGCACGCCCCACGCAGGCGTCGGCATGCGCGGGGCCGTCATTGTTGCGGGGGGCGGATGACGACTCGGCGCACGAAGCCTGGTACGACCAAGCGCCAGACATCCACCGATGAACACGGAACAGGATCGGACGGTGGCACAGCAGCACGAGGTCTGCGCCCGCATCTACGACCTGTCCGTGGCGGCGCTGCATGAACCAGACCCTTCCCGTGGCTCAAGAAGCGGTCACCGTTGGGTCCGGTGAGTTGCTCCGTCGCATCGCCGCGGAGGCCCCTGCGGCCGAGCTGATGGGCGCCGACCTGGCCCCGGCCACGGTCCTGCGCGCGCGACACGCTCGACGGGTGCCGCGACTACTGGACCTGCCGCGTCATGAACGCGATTCTCCGCGTTGTCGACCCGGCGTAGGCCACCTGCTACACCCTCGATGAACTGACGAGGCACCTCAACGCCACGGGCTGGACCGTGCGCACGGCCGTTCGCGACCGCTTCGATCTCGTCTGGGGCATGATGGTCGTGGAGGCCCGCCCGGCCTCCCGTGCGTGGCAGGGTATTTTCTCCCATCAATTCCCACGTCTCAATGGCCCACGATCACGGCTCCCCCGCCGATGACGCTTCGTCCCCCGACACCCGCGGCGATGGGCACAAGCCTAACGGGGATGATCTTTACGCGCACCACGCCGCGATCATGAAGGACTTCCGCCGCCGGTTCTTCGTGAGCCTGGCGGCGACGCTCCCGATCCTCGCCCTCAGCCCCATGATCCAGCAGTGGCTGGGGCTGCGCGAGGCCCTCGGCTTTGCGGGCGATACGATGGTACGGTCGTCGGCGGGCAGTCGAGCGTCAACGAAAGCATGCTCACCGGCGAGAGCGTGCCCGTCGAGAAGAGCGATGGCGACGAGGTGATTGCCGGGGCGGTGAACGGTACGGGTCGCTCGTCGTGGAGGTCGAGAAGACTGGCAAGAGCAGCTACCTGAACCGGATCATCGGCCTCGTCCGGGAGGCGCAGGCGTCTCAGAGCCGCACGCAGAACCAGGCGGACCGGGCGGCCTACTGGCTCACGCTCATCGCCCTTACCGCCGGGGCGCTCACGTTTGGGACGTGGTCCCTGGCCCTGGACGAGACCTTCGTCTTCAGTCCGGAGCGGGCGGTGACGGTGATGGGGATTACGTATCCCCATGCCCTCGGCCTCGCCATCCCGCTCGTCGTGTCCGTGAGCACCGGCCTGGGGGCGCAGCGCGGGCTCCACATCCCCGACCGCGCTGCCTTTGAGCGGGCCCGCGACCTCGACACGGTCGTCTTCGAAGCAGACGGAGAGGACGAGATCCGGCTGGCACGGGCCGCCTACCGCAAGATGGTGCAAAACCTGTGGTGGGCCATCCCTACAACGTCGTCGCCCACCCACCGGCGGCGGGCGGCCTGGTGACGGCAGGCATCGTGCGGAGTCCGGCGGTCGGCGCCATCCTGATGAGCCCGAGCACCGTGATCGTCGCCGCCAACGCCCGCTTTCTGACTGTGGAGCGGTGAGCTCCGCTCTTCGCGCTGGGGAACCCTTCTCATTGATACATGTAATAACAACACGCCAATATTTGGCCGTGTCGGTGCCCGTTCTGGGGGGGAGAGTTCCGCACGCAGCGTCCGACGAGGTCCTTGCGCGCATCCCGGGATGATCCGGCATCTACGCCGACCTTTTCTCACCAACCCTCACGACCCGCCATGGAAGCGACCACGACCTACTACCACTCCAAAACGGTTGACCTCTCCCCCGAAGACGCCGAGGCCCGCGTTCGCGACGAGCTTCAGAAGGAGGGCTTCGGGGTCTTGACGGAGATCGACGTCGCGGCCACTCTCAAGAAAAAGCTCGACGTTGACTTCCGGCCCTACAAGATCCTGGGCGCCTGCAATCCGCCGGCGGCACACCGGGCGCTGCAGGCCGAGGACAAAATCGGCACGATGCTCCCCTGTAACGTCATCCTTCAGGAAGACGGAGAGGGACGCACAGAGGTGGCGGCGGTCGACCCGGTGGCGTCGATGCAGTCTGTCGAGAACGAGGACCTGCGACCCGTCGCAGAGGAGATTCGCGGGCGGCTGCGCGCCGTGATCGATCGGCTTTAGTCTCCGAAGGGGGACGACCGTCCTTCCGATGGTCCTGCTGGAGCACCGCGCCGACCTCCGTCGCGGTCCCGGAGAAGCAGCGAGCGTCTCTGCCGGGGCCGCCCGGTGCCCGCAGTCCGGCACCATTCCATCGCATCCTGGGGCCCGATCCCGCACTTCGACGACGTCCCCGTTCCCATGACTCGACAGGATCAGACCGTCGCGGCGCAGTACGACGTCTGGGCGCGGGTGTACGACGTCCTGTGGCGGCGGTACACCGAGAACACCCTTCCTGTGCTGCAGGCGGCCGCGGCCGTCCGGTCCGACGAGCGGGTGCTGGACCTCGCCTGCGGCACCGGGGCGCTCGCGCGCCGACTCGACGGGAGCGTCCCGGATCTCCAGCTGGTCGGCGTCGACCTTTCGGCCTCGATGATCGACCGGGCCCGGCAGAAGCTGGGAGGGCGGCCCGGCATTCGCTTCGTGGAGGCCGACGCGCACGACCTGCCCTTCGGCCGCTCCACCGTCGACGTCGTCCTCTGCGCAAATACGTTCCACTATTTCTCGCATCCCGGGACGGTGCTGTCGGAGGCCCGACGGGTGCTCCGCCCCGGCGGGCGGCTGGTGCTGCTCGACTGGTGCCGCGACTTCTGGACGTGCCGGGCGATGGACGCGGTCCTCCGCCGGGTCGATCCGGCGCATCACGAGTGCTACACGCTCGACGACCTTCGGGGCCTCCTCCGGACGGCCGGGTTCGACGTCCGGTGGGACGTCCGCTACCGGTTCGATCTGATCTGGGGGATGATGGTGGTGGAGGCCCGCCCCCGAGACCAAACACCGTGAACTTGACGCCCGTCTGGGGGTACGAGTCTGTGTCCACTCATCCCCATAGGTCCCCGCGGTGCCGCCATGCCGACCACACTGCCTTCGTCAATCGAGCCGCTCGGTCCCCGGCCCAAGCGAGAGGCCCGGCTGGAGGCCCTCCGCACGGCCTTCACCGGCCTCGACACGGAGTACCCTCTCGCCGACGGCACGACCGCTCCCCGCACCTACCTCGACAGCGCCGCCTCCAACCTGCGCTGCACGGTGGCCGACGACATTGTTCGGCGCGCGCTGGGCCACTACGCCAACACGCACTCGGAGCTCCACTTCGGAGCCCGCATCACGACGCACCTCTACCATCAGGCGCACGAGATCGTCGGCGAGTTCGTCGACGCGTCGGACGACTACACGACGATCTTCACCGGCAGTGGGGTGACCGGGGGGCTGAACCGAATGGCGCGGGTCCTGGCCGAGCGGCGGCCCGACCGCGACGTCGTCATCACGACGCTCATGGAGCACCACGCCAACGACCTGCCCCACCGCAAGCACGTGGGTGAGGTGGTGCACGTGCCCCTGGAGAAGGACCCCGACGGGGAGGCCGGCCGGGTCGACATGGGGGCGCTCCGGGCCGCGATCGAAGAGCACGCGGATCGGCTCAACTACGTGGCCGTCACCGCCGCCTCGAACGTGACCGGCATCATCAACCCGGTGCACAAGATCGCCCGGCTCGCCCACGAGGCCGGGGCCCTCTGCGTGGTCGACGCCGCGCAGTCCGCCGCGCACCTTCCGTTCAGCGTGCAGGGCGACGCGCCGGAGGAGGCCGTGGACGTGCTCTGCATGAGCGGGCACAAAATCTATGCGCCCGGCAGCCCGGGCGTCGTCGTGGCGCGCAAGGCGCTCTTCGACGGCCTCGAGCCCCAGGAGGTGGGCGGCGGCATCGTCGATCGGGTCGAGACGGAGTCCTATCAGATCACGGACGCCCTCCCCGAGCGGGAAGAGGCCGGCACGCCCAACCTGCCGGGGGCCTTCCGCCTGGCCGCGACCCTGTACCTGCTCGGCCGCATCGGGATGGACGTGGTCGAGGCGGACGAGCGGGCCCTCACTCAGTACGCGCTCGAGCGGTTCGAGGCCATCGACGGGCTCAAGATCTACGGCTCCCACCGCCTGGAGGTGGCCGACCGCATCGGCGTCGTCACCTTCAACCTCGACGCTCTGCCCCACGGCCTCGTGACCGCCGCCCTCAACGACTACTTCGGTGTCGCGGTCCGCAACGAGTGCTTCTGTGCGCAGCCGTTCGTGCGGGACCTGCTGGGCCGGACGGGCACCGCGGCGGGGGGAGACGGGGCCGCCGGGGACGAGTGCGGTCCCGAGACCCAGCCGGGCATGGTGCGCGCCTCCTTCGGGCTCTACAACACCGAGGCCGACGTCGACACCGCCGCCGAGGCCCTCGCCGACATCGCCGACCGGCCCGACTGGTACCGGGCCCGTTACCGGCCGGTGCTCGACGGCAGCGGCGACTGGGTCCACCGGGAGTTTGACTATGCCCCTGAGAAGGCCTTCTCGCTGACGGAGGAGGTCGACGCGTGGCTGGCGGATCAGTAGAGCGGACCTCCGTCCCGCCGCCCGGTCTCCTCTTCACCGCGACGTTCCTGCACGCCGATCCACTAGAAGGACCCATGCCGACTACCACGACCCCGACCGAAGAGCACCAGGCCCGCTGGCAGGACATTGTCGCGGACCCTGCGCTCCAGGACCTGCCCTACAAGGTTGAGACCAACCGTCGAGGCCAGCTCGTCTTAAGTCCACATAAGAACTGGCACTCATTCACACAAGAAACGGTGGCTGATCTCCTCAGGGAGCACGCTCCCGAGGGATCCACGCCTCCAGAGTTTGCGATTGCAACCCCAGAGGGGGTGAAAGCTCCGGACGTCATCTGGGTGAGTCCTCAGCGAAAACGAGAGATGGAGGCGACCGGCGATCCGACGGCGCTCGCGCCGGAGATTTGCGTCGAGGTGATGTCTGACTCAAATGACTGGGCCGAGATGGACGAGAAACGGACGCTCTATCGGGACGCCGGGGCCGAGGAGGTGTGGATCGTCACTCAGGACGGAGACGTCCGATTCTTCGCGGACGAGGAAATGGAGGCCTCCGAGATTGCGCCGGACTTCCCGCATCAGATTTGACGGCATTCCAATGAGTTCTGACTTCAAGGAGAAGGTCCTGGACGCGATCCGGACGTCGATCGAGGAGGCGCACCAGCGGGCGCAGGCCCTGGAGGGCACGCACAGCCTCTCCGCCGAGGAGCTGTTTCCGCCGTCCTTCATGCAGGAGAACACCTCGTTCGACCGCGTGGAGGCGTTCCTGGTCGAGGGCGGGTTCGACCCCGAGCGGGACGGCGACTGGGACGATCTCGCCGACGAGGGCCTCGACCAACACGTCCGGGACACGACCGACTTCGACGCGTGGGCCGAAATGAAAGACGCCGCCGCGGAGGAATGGGCGCGTCGACAACTGACGTCGTGAGACCGGACGGGCGCCGGGCGGCCTCCGCGAGATCGCGGGTCCCGGCGGAGGCTCCCTCTGCCCCCGTGAGCATTGGGTCTCCGATTACGAGGCCCACGGATGCCCGCCTGAGGGTCATCGTGCAGCCCGTCTATGACGCTTCGCGGCGAAGCGCAACGTGTCAGGAGGTGGGGGCGGCCGGGCTGTCGCCGTAGCCGGTCAGCTCCACGTACCCTCGACCGGCGGCGGACCCCTCGACCCGTACGGCCCCTTCCCAGTACCGCACCGACACGTCGAGCTCCTGGTTCGGCATGAGGGCCCGGACCCGAAGGTCGAGGTCTTCGGCCGGGATGCGGAGGGCCCACTCGACGGGGTAGGTGTGCGTGCCGTCGGGGGAGGTCCAGGTGTCGAGCACCTCGAGGGCGACGTCGCCCCGGTCGATCACTTGTTTGGTGCCGTCGGGGCCGACCAGGACCCCCTCGCTGAAGCGGCTTGCGCTGCCGTCGTCGTTGCGGAGCTGGTAGTACATGAGGTCCCGGCCGTCGTCGAGCTGGAGCGCGAACCAGTCCCATCCCTCCTGGTCGGGGCCCAGGGCGGAGGTGCTCCACTCCCGGTCCAGCCAGCTCCGGCCGGACACGCGTACCGTGTCGCCGTCCACTGCGAGGCCCCCCTCGGTGGCAAGGCGCGTGTAGGAGTAGTAGTAGGAGGCGTTGCCGCTCCCGGGCCCCTTCTGACTCAGCCCCCGGTCGCCCTGGAAGATCATCGGTTTCTCGGGGGCAACCTGCAGGTCAATCCCGACGTCTTCGGCCTGTGCCCGGAGCCGGACGGGGAACGTCTCGGGCCCGACGCTCTGCATCGACCAGTCCTCGAGCCAGACGCGGAAGGGATCGGCCCGGGCCCCGGCGAGGCCGGCCCCGCCCCGGCCGAAGCGTTCGGCGGCGTGGAAGGTTTCTCCGCCTCCGTCCGTGACGGCGAAGTGGGCCATGTAGAACTGGTTGGTGCGCCAGCCGGTGCGCACGACCGGACCGTCGGCGTCGCTCGGCGGCGTCAGGGCAAACCGGAAGATCGTCAGTTCGTAGCCGTAGGGCGTGCCGTCGGGGCCGTTCAGATTGCCGGTCACGTACCACCATTCGTTCTTGAAGCCGGGGTGGGGCCCGTGATCCGCGGGGAACGAGAAGTCCCGAACGGTCGTCGCGCGGCGGTAGCCGGCGGTGTCGCTGCTCATGGCGTCGGCGACGGACACGGAGGCCTGAAGGTCAGACTCCGCGCCCCCGGAGGTCAGCCAGTAGGCCCCCCCGCCGAGGGCCCCGGCCAGGACGAGCAGGCTCAGAAGGAGGGAGGTCGTACGGGACATCGGCGGGATGAGGACGTTTGGGAAGGGTCTGAAGACTGAACCGAGACGCCCGGGCTGCGGTTCGGACACCAGCCGGTTCTCATCGAACCGTTACGCCCCGGCCGATCGCCGAGATCGGAACCGGTCCCAGCTGGGATCCCCGCGCCGACCGATCCGTGAAGAAATCTGTGAAGACCGTTCCTGCTTGTGGGAAGCACGGTCCCCGACTCTCTCGGGAAGGTCTTTGGATCGCTTTGCACGGATCGGTAAGGCCTATAGAGCGGTTGAGCGGCACCCGATAGACGCGTCCTCCAAAACAATACCCCGCGTTCCCGATGGACCTGCACCTCGATGGAAAGGTAGCTGTCGTCACCGGCGGAAGCAGCGGCATCGGCCGCGCCGCGGCGGAGGGCCTCGCCCGGGAGGGCGTACACGTCGTCTGCTGTGCCCGCGACGAGGAGCGACTCACTGAGGTCGTATCCCGGATCCGGGAGACCCACGGGGTCGAGGCCCTCGGCGTCCCGGCCGACGTGACGGATCCGGACGACCTCGACCGCCTAGTCGACGAGGTGACCTCGGCCTTCGGCGGCGCGGATGTGCTCCTCAACAACGCCGGGGTCGGCACAAACGAGACGATCCTGGACGCCCCCGACGAGAAGTGGCAGTACCACTGGGACCTCCACGTGATGGCGGCGGTGCGGCTGGCCCGCGGCCTCGTGCCCGCGATGCGAGACCGGGGCGGCGGCGTCATCCTCAACAACGCCTCCATCTGCGCGCGGCAGCCGCTCGACCACGAGCCCATCTACAACGTCACCAAGGCCGCCCTGTCGATGCTCTCGAAGTGCCTCGCCAACGAGGTGGCCGACGACGACATCCGCGTGAACTGCGTGCATCCCGGCCTCGTCCAGACCGAGCCGTGGGAGGCCGCGGCCCGCGAGGCCACCGCCGGCGAGGACCGATCCTGGGAGGACTACCTCACCGCGATCGCCGAGGAGGAGACGCCGATCGGGCGGTTCGCCTCGCCGGAGGAGCTGGCCGACTTCTTCGTGTTTCTGTGCTCGCCCCGGGCCCGCTACTGCCTCGGGTCCAACTACTACGTGGACGGGGGCTGGCTGAACGTGGTCACCTGATGGAGCTCCCCCCGTCCGGCTCGAATCCTTCTCAGGCGCCCTTCCCGCACCATGACTCGCTTCCCTCGCTGGACCCGACTCCTCCTCGCGTTTCTCGTCCTGGTCGTTCTGGGCGCCGATACATCCTGGGCGCAGGGGGCCGACGGGGCCGATCCGCCGTACCGGATCGTGGGCTACGTGACCGGGGGCACAGACATCGCGGACGTCGACGCGGAGAAGCTGACCCACATCAACTACGCCTTCGCGCAGGTCACCGAGCATAACACCATCACGTTTCGGGACGAAAACGCGCCCGCCCACCTCGCGCAGCTCCAGGCCCTGAAGGCGCGCAATCCCGACCTGAAGCTGCTCGTCTCCGTCGGCGGCTGGCGCGCGAAGAACTTCTCCGACGCCGCCCTCACCGACTCCTCACGGGCGGTCTTCGCGGAGAGCGCCGTGGACCTGATCACGCGCTACGGGCTCGACGGCATTGACATCGACTGGGAGTTTCCCGGGCAGGCGGTCGGGGGCATCGAGGCGCGGCCGGAGGACACGCGCACCTTCACCCTTCTGCTGCGCGAGTTGCGCACGCGGATCGACTCGTTGAGCGCCGAGCGGGGCCGCGTCGGGGACGACCGCTACCTGCTCACGATCGCCAGCAACGACGATCAGGAGTACTTCGACTACACCGAGATGGAGACGGTGCACCGGCACCTCGACTTCATCAACATCATGACGTACGACTTCTTCACGGCGGGGTCGGAGACGACGGGCCACCACACGGCGCTGTACCGGTCGGCCCATCCGGACGCGCCGACCCGCACGGCGGCCGCCGCGGTGGAGCGCCACCTCGACGCCGGGATCCCGCCGCGAAAGCTGACGCTGGGCGTGGCCTTCTACGGCCGGGCCTGGTCCGGCGTGCGGCCGGAGCGCAACGGGCTGAATCAGCCCTATGAGGAGTTTGCCGGGTTCATCCCGTACGCGACGCTGATGGAGGAGTACATTGGCCGCCGCGGCTTCGTCCGCCACTGGGACGAGAGCGCCAAGGCGCCGTACCTCTGGGCGCCGGACTCCGCGATGTTCATCTCCTACGAGGACCCCCAGTCCCTCCGTCACGAGACCCGCTACGTCCGCGAGCAGGGCCTCGGCGGCGTCATGTACTGGGAGCACAGCCTCGACTACCGCGAGAC
>JAZKTD010000267.1:0-4958 GCA_036625705.1 Salinivenus sp. | reverse complement strand
GGGCCCGGGCGGGACCATCGTGCCGCACGGGGCCGTCGTCGAGCGGACGAGCCGGACCGCTCCCCAGAGGAGCACGGCCGCCGAGAGGCCGCCCGTGAGGAGGGCCCCCCCGACGAACGGCGCCGCCGGCGCGGCCCCAACGACCGCGGGCTGGGCCAGCAGGGGCGAGGCGAACCGCCCCAGATTGCGGAGGGTGCTAAGCCCGCCCAGGAGCCGCCCCCGGACCGACGCGCTGGCCAGGCGCCCGACCCCGTCGGTGAGGGTGGGCACGAAGAAGCCCATCCCCCCGCCGGCCAGGACGACGCCCCCGAACGCGACCGGCGGCGAGGGGGCCGCCGCGACGACGCCGAAGCCCCCAGCGAAGAGACCGAGGAGCAGAACGAGTGTCCCCCTCGTTCCGAGGCGGGACCGCACCCGGTCGTACGCGAGAGACGCCCCCGCCCCACTCACGGTGCCGGCCGAGAGGACGACCGCGATCCAGAATCCCGACTGAAGGCCCATGGCGCGCAGATAGTACGGGAGTTCGACCCGCACCAGATTGAAGACGGCCAATCCCACAAACGCGAGGCCGTACAGGGCCCCGACGCGCGTCCACGGCACGCCCGTGTCCCTCTCTTCGGTCGAGGCACTGTCGGCGCCGGACGCGGGCTCCGGAAGGAGAACGGCGGCCGGGGCCACGACGGCGACCCCGAGGAGATACACCCCAAACGGGGCCCGCCAGGAGAGCTCCGCCAGGGCGCCGCCGAGGACCGTGTACGTCATGGCCGCGATCGCCATCACGGCCGCCTGGCCGCCCAGGACGCGGCTCTGTCCCTCGTCGTAGTAGTCGACGATGAGCGTCGTCGCGACGGTCCCGATCCCGCCCGCCGCGAGGCCCAGCACGGCCCGCGAGACGACGATCGCCGGCAACGTTCCGAGCACGCCCCCGACGCTTCCCCCGACTCCGAAGAGGACCAGAGACGCCATCAGGACCGGGCGCCGCCCCACCCAGTCCGTCAGCCCCCCTGCCAGCGGGGCGCCGAGGGCCACGAACAACGCCGGGGTCGTTAGCACCCAGCGGGCCCAGGCCTCGGCGCCGGCCCCGAAGGCCGCCCGCAGGGCCGGCAGCGCGGGCGAGAGGACGGCCCCGGTCATCACCGGGAGCGTACTCACGAGCAAAAGGACGAGAAGGCGGGCACGGTCTTTCATGATGGGGTCGGTGATGGACGTCAGAAAGATCTCGATGCATCGGAGCGTCACGCCGCGGTCGGAGACGACGCCTCCTCCTCTCGTGGCGCCCGAAGGCGGGCCGCCACCCGGGCGACGCGCCGCCCGAGCGACCGGGCGGTCTCGACCTCCTCGGGGACGGGCGCCTCCACCTCGCTCTCCTCGCGCGGCATCGTCGAGGCCCCGTAGGGCGAGCCCCCGAGGCCCTCAGTGGTCATCATCTGCGGGTTCTCGCTGTAGCGGACGCCGACGAAGATCATCCCGAGGTGGATGAGCGGGGCCAGACTGGAGAGGATGGTCGTCTCCTGCCCACCATGGATGGACCCGGTGGAGACGAACATGCCGGTGGCCTTCCCCTCCAGCTCCCCCTCGTACCACAGGCCGCCGAGCGTATCGATGAACTGCTTGACCTGAGCTGCCATGTTTCCAAAGCGAGTAGGCGTGCCCCAGATGATGCCGTCGGCCCAGCGCAGGTCGTCGTGCTCGACGCGCGGAATGTCCTCCATCTCGGCCTGGGCCGCATCGTAGGCGTCCTGCCCCGACATGGCCTCCTCCGCCGAGGGCGATTCGGGGATGCGACGGAGACGAACGGTGGCCCCGGCCCCCTCCTCGGCGCCCTCCGCAACGGCCTCTGCGAGCTTGTGAGTGGTACCGTACGACGAGTAGTAGGGAATGACAATGTTCGCTGCGATGGCATTCTGCATGGGCCTGAATGGGTGGTTGAAAGAATCGCCTCGAAGGAGCCTCCGAACAGTTTTACACCAAACTGTTCAATGTTGAACTACTTGAATAGAAAAAAGGGCCTGCTAGTCGGCGTTCGCCACGCCGAGCTTCCGGCAGAGGCGACCGAGCGTCTCGATTTCGTTCTCGTCGAGCACGTCCATCGTCTCTACGATCTTCTGCACGTGCTCCGGGAAGATGTCGGCGATGAGGCTCCGCCCCGCCTCCGTGAGGTGGACCTTCACGTAGCGACGGTCCTCCTCGTCCCGCCGTCGCTCGACGAGGTCGCGCTCTTCGAGGTTGCTGATGATGGTGCTGATGTTGCCCTTGCTCTGGAGCAGCTTCTCCCCGAGCTGGCCCTGATGCATCGGGCCGAGGTGGTAGACCGTCTCCAGCACCCCGAACTGCCCGGAGGTGAGGTCGTGGGCGCGAAAAATCTCGCTGATCTCGCGGTCCACGGTGTCGAAGGCGCGGGTAAACCGGATGAAGGCGTTGAGGGCCCGCTCCTCGTCCTCGGTTCCGTCGTAGTGGGTTGGCATGGGTACGCTGCGTGATGCGGAGGGGCGTGAGCACCGTCGAAGGAATTAGGCCGTCGCGGCGGGCGCGTTCCGACCGGCGGGGGCGGCCTCGTCCTCCGGCGGCGCAAAGGCGGAGCGATGATCGTAGGCAAACTGTGCGATCGACCGGGGCGGATGACCGGTGACCTCGAACACGTCGCCCGTCACCCGGGCGGTTTCGCCACCGGCGCGGTGGTAGGCTGCGAGCGCCAGGCGGCTCTCGACGAGCCACTCGGGCAGCCCTTCCGCCGTAAGCCGGGCCCGTGCCTCGTCGGGACGCTCGGCGACGTACTCGACCGGCCGCCCCGTCGCCGTCCCGATCGCGGTGGCGACCTGGTGGTAGTCGAGGGCGACGCCGCCGGTGAGCACGTACGTCCGGCCCGTGTGGCCGTCCTCGGTGAGGACCGTGGCGGCGACGTCGGCAATGTCCCGGGTGTCGATGAACGGAATGCGGCCGTCGCCGGACGCGGCCCGCACCGTCCCCCGCCCCCGAATGCGCTCGGCCTGGTCCAGCAGGTTCTGCATGAAGACGTGGGGGCGCAGCATCGTCCACGCCATGTTGGTCTGCTTCAGGCACGCCTCCACCTCGTGGTGCCAGCGGCCGATGGCCGACGCCGACCCCGGCTGGGCGCCGCGGGCCGAGAGCTTGACCACATGGTCGACCGCAGCCGCGGCCGCCGCTTCCACGGCGTTCGTCTGCAGCTGCGTCATGTTGCGGGCGTTGCCCGTGAGGAGAAAGAGCCGGTCGGCCCCCTCGAACTGGGAACGAAGCGCGTCGGGCTCGGCAAGGTCGGCCTGCGCCCACCGCACGTGCGGGAGCGACGGCCCCCGGCTCGGGTCGCGAGAAAGGGCCCGCGTCTCAACGCCCGCCGTCGAGAGGCGGCGAAGGACCGCGCTGCCGATAGTGCCCGTAGCCCCTGTGACCACGATCATGGGACGGAGTGGATCTGTGTGGGACAGAGTGTTGAGGGTTCGAGGACCAGTTTTCTTCGTCGTCCACCCCCTATTATGTAGTTCTATATTGAACTGTTCAAGTTAAAACTGTTACTTCACATAGTATTGATTTCATCGGTCTTTCCCACCGGACCGGCTCCTACAGCCTGGACCAGCGTCTGTCTTCGGACGCCCCCGACGGACGGCGCCGAGTAGCGTCTCGTTTGCGTACTCGCTCGCCAATCGACCCGCGCCCTACGCCGTTGGTTGACTCCGACCGGTCCACTCCGTGCTTTCCCCTGATCCTTCCGGCCCCGCTCGTCGGCCTCACACGCCGCCGGCCCCGGCAAACTCAATCTTCGTGGGCTCGGGCACCGCGACGGACGTGCCGGTGAAGGTGAGGGCGCCGGTGTCCGGGTCGACGCGGTAGACCGTGACGGCGTCGGCCCGGCGGTTGGCCACGAGCAGGTACTCGCCGCCCGGAGAGAGGGCGAAGTTTCGCGGCCAGCGGACCGCCGTGCCCTGGCGCCCGGCGACGGAGAGGCGGCCGGTCTGCTCGTCGATGCGGTAGTGGACGAGGTCGTTGGCCCCGCCCCGATTGGAGACGTAGAGGATGTCGCCGGACGGATGGACGTGGACGTCGGCGCTGGCGGGCGGCCCCTCAAGGTCGTCGGGCACGGTGGAGACGGTCTGCACGGCCGACATGCGGCCCGCCGCGGCGTCGTACTCGTAGACGGTGACAGTGCCGCTGAGCTCACCGACGAGGTAGACGTAGTCGCCGCTCGGGTGGAACGCGAGGTGTCGCGGGCCGGTCCCGGGCGGGGTGGACACGGAGCGGGCGTTGGCGGTGTTGAGGCGGCCGGTGTCGGCGTCGAACGGGTAGATGCGAACCTGATCGATCCCGAGGTCCGCCACGAGCACGTACCGGTTCAGGGGGTCGGCGCGAACGTAGTGGGCGTGCGGCCCGGCCTGGCGGTCCGGATCGGCCCCGGAGCCGCTGTGCTGCACGACCTGGGTCGCCGGCCCGAGGCCCCCGTCGTCCCGCCTCGGAAACACCGCCACGTTGCCGCCCACGTAGTTGGCGACGAACACCCACTGCCCCGTGCGGTCGACGCTGATGTAGCACGGCGCGCCCCCCTCCGCGGACACCGCGTTGATCGGGGAGAGGGCGCCGGTCGACCGGTCCACGTCGAACGCGTGGACGGTGGCCGAGTCGGTCGTTTCGCGGACGCTGTAGAGATGGGCTCCCTCCCGGTCCAGGGCCAGGTACGTCGGATTCAGGAGCGGCGTCACCGGCTGAATCTGCGTGAGCGTCCCGGCAGTCGAGTCGAACCGGAACGTGTGGATGCCCTCCGCCGGGTCGCCGGAGCCGGTGCCCACGTAGACCCGAGGCCCGCTGGGCGCCGCGTCGCCGCCTCCGCACCCTCCCGCTCCCACGATCACCAGGAGCCCCAGGACGAGGCGGACGAGGAACGAGCGAGAACGCGAGACTCGGGGACAGGCGCAGAACATGGGCACGGTCGGCGTAGCGAAGCGGCTGTG
>JAZKTD010000266.1:0-4958 GCA_036625705.1 Salinivenus sp. | reverse complement strand
TCGGGGCCGAAGAGCTCGGTGGCGTTCTGCCCACGGGCGTCGCTCAGGTAGAGGGACGAGTCCGGCGTGTAGTCGCGGGCGTCGCGATCGTAGGTGAGCTCGCGGTAGATGTAGGCCAAGTGCATGCCGGTGGGGGCGTAGGCGGCGAGCCGCGTGCGACGCGCGTCGGCGGTGGCCCGCGTCGCGCAGTCGCCGGGCGCCACCACGTAGAGCCGGTCGTCGGTGCGTGTGGCGAGCCCCCCGTCGGGCAGCCACCCCAGCACCTCGCGGGCGGCGCTGCAGCCCACGCTGCGGGCGGAGCCGTCCGTCGTCGCGACGAAGACATCGCCCGGGCCGCGCGTGCCATTCGGGGTCGGTTCGTAGTACGCGAAGGCGAGCCGATCGTCGGACGGGTGCCAGGCCAGCGAGTAGGTGGCGTCCGCGGGCCGCGCGTCGACCGGCTGCAGGGTGCGGGCGGTCAGATCCATCATAGCCAGGTGCACCGAGTCGGCCGTCGTGTAGGTGAAGGCGAGGTAGCGGCCGGACGGCGATTGGGCCCGGAGCCCGTCGTGCCGGACGCCGCTCACCAGCCGGCGCGTGGAGTCCGACTGGACGTCGTGGAGGACGAGCGCCTCGTCCGGCGTCGTGTAGAGGAGCGAGAGGGAGGGGCCGGCCGGCGCCTCGGACGCCGAGTCGGGGGAGGTGGGCGCCGGGGCCTGCGAGGACGAAGAGCAGCCGGCCGCGAGGCCGCCGAGCACCGCGACGCCGAATGCGAGAAGAAGGAGGCGAGGAGCAGGAAAGGGCCGCATGAAATCCCAGTCGTGCTGTCGGACGAACGCGAACGGCCCCAACATAGGGAGGCACGACGTGAAGGTCATGCCAAGCTGCGCCGCCGAGGGGGGCCGTCTGTGTGCGTCCCGATCCGAACCGAGCCCGGGGCCGCCGATGGGCGTTCGGCATCGGAAGCGACCGTACGGGGCCCGGGCGAAGCCGGTCGCCGTGCTCACGCGTCAATCGGCAGCCGCACAGTAAAGCAGGTGCCCTCGCCTTTTGTGCTCTCCAGGTCGATCTGCCCCCCGATCAGGTCCACGAGCCGCCGCACGATGGCCAGCCCCAGGCCGCTACCTTCGTGTTCGCGCTGCAGCCCCTCCGACTCCTGGGTGAAGGCCTCGAAGATCCGAGAGCGGTCCTCCTCCGAGATGCCTACACCCGTGTCTTCGACGACCATGGCGGCCCTATCTTCGGACCGGTCGATCCGCACCGTCACCGTGCCGCCCGACGGGGTGAACTTGATCGCATTGCTGAGAAGGTTCGAGAGCACCCGCTGCACCGCGGTGGACGCCCACCGCCCGGGCAGTGCGTCCACGGTCGGATCGAAGCGGAGGTCGATTTCCGCGTCCTCAGCCTGCGACCGGAAGAGCATACACGTCTCACGGGCCTGCACCACGAGGTCGACCTGTTCGGTGTCGGGGGTGGTCACGCCGGCCTCAAGCTTCGAGAGCTGCAGGACCGAGTCGAGGGTGTCCATCAGCCGCTTGCCGCCCTGATGGGCGAGGCGGGCGTAGCGGGCGTTGGGCCCAGTCAGGTGGTCTTCGAGGACGCCCGTAAAGCCGATGATCGACGTGAGCGGCGTGCGGATCTCGTGGCTCATGTTGGCCAGGAGGGCCGACTTCAGCCGACTGGCCTCCTCGGCCTCCTGCTTTGCGTCCCGGAGCTGCCGCTCGTAGGCGCGCTGGCTGCTGATGTCCTCGACCATTCCGATGGCCTCGGGCCGACCCGGGCCCTCGTGGGACGAGACCGTCACGCGGCCCCAGAACACCGTGTCGTCGTGCCGGACAAACCGCTTCTCGACCTCATAGCGCTCGCGCTCCCCGCGGATGAGCGCGGCGAACAGGTCCTCGTCCTCCCCCCGATCCTCGGGGTGGGCCAGGGCGGAGAACGAGTGGCCGCGGAGGGCCTCGGGGGCGGCGCCGAGCATCGACGCCAGTTCGGGGTTGGCCTCGACGATCGTGCCGTCCGGGCCGAGCAGTGCGATCCCGAGGGCTGCCTCCTCGAACAGGCCGCGAAACCGTTCCTCGCTGGCCCGGAGGCGCTCCTCCATCTCGTGGCGCTCGGTGAGGTCCTGCACCGTTCCCACCATCCTCTCGACGCTGCCGTCGTCGGCGTGCCGCGCCTCGCCTCGGATGCGGACCCATCGGCGGGTCCCTTCCCGGCCCGTCATCGGGCCCTCGACGGTGAAGGGCTCCCCGTGCTCGAGGCAGCGGGCGGCCGCGGCCCGCAGAGCCGAGGCCACCTCGGAGGGGTAGAAGGTCATCGTCTGCTCGAGCGACATCGCGGCGTCCGGGGGCAGCTCGTAGAGGCGGTACGTCTCTTCGGTGCCCACCATCGTGTCGGTGTGCGGGTCGTACGCCCAGCCCCCTACGTGGGCGATTTCCTGGGTCCGGCGCAGCAGGTCGCGGTTCGCCCGAAGGGCCGCCTCGGCCGCCCGCCGCTCCGTGATGTCGACGGCCATGCCGATGCAGCCGGCCACGGCGCCGGAGCGGTCGTAGTACGGGGCGTACCAGATGTCGAAGACGACGTCGCCCACCTCGATGGTGGCGTCGACGGGTTCACCGTTGAGCGCCCGGTCGATGTAGTCGAGAAGCGTCGGATGGTCGGCGTACAGGTCGTAGACCGACGTGCCGACGACCCCGCCCGGCTCGAGACCCACGGCGCTCAGGTCCTCCCCCTCCGACAGGAGAAACGTGCCGTCCGCATCGAGGAGGAAGACGATCGGCTGCGCGTTCTCGACCAGCCGCTGGAACTGTTGCTCCTGCAGCTCGAGGGCCCGCTTCTGCTGGTCGTACTCGATGGCCACGCCCGCGATGTGGGAGGCCTCCTCGACGAGGCGGCGCTCGGCCTCGGTCGGGGCCCGGGACTCGTCGTAGTACAGGGCGAAGGTGCCCAGCACCTCGCCGTCCTCTCCGTGGATGGGGGTGGACCAGCAGGCCCGGAGCCCGTGCTCGAGGGCAACGCCGCGGTAGTCCGTACATTTCTCATCGGCCGCAATGTCCTCGATCACGACGGCCTCGTCGTGGTACGCCGCCGTCCCGCAGGCGCCGACGCGCGGCCCGATTCGAAGGCCGTCGATGGCGTCCACGAAGGCCTTGGGCAGGCTCGGGGCGCTGCCGTGATAGAGGGACTGCCCCTCGGCGTCCAGCAGGAGCACGGAACCGAAAAGGCCGGGGCGCTCCGCCTCGATGAACGACAGCAGCTCCGCGAGGACGTCGGCGAGGGGCGCCCCGGTCGCGATGCGCTCCAGGAGACGATTCTGCTTGTCCTGCAGGCGGGCGGCCCGTTGGCGGTCGGCCACGTCGTCGTCCACGGACACGCGCTGGGGAGGAGAGCCGTCGGCAGTCCGGGCGGGGGTGACCAGCAAGACGACGTCCCCCGAGTCGTTGGTCCCGTGGGTGGCGCGCACCTCGGCGCGTTGCCCGCCCGCCAGGGTGAGGACCGCCGTGGACGCCTCGGCGGCGCGGAAGTGGTCGAGAAAGGTTCGGAGGGAGGCGTACGCGGTCCCGTCGTCGGTCCGCACGGGGGCATCGAGCACGCCGGCGGTCCCGTCGAGGAGGGCTGTCCGGTCGGTCTCCAGCAGCGACGCGGCCGCCGAATCCACGCGGCGCACGGTGGCGTCGGGGGCGAGAAGGAGGACGCCGGGGGCCGAGGTCGGAGTCATGAAACAACGGGGGGGGAGACCGGCCCTTCGTTCTCGAAAAGGAAGAGCGCGTCGCCGCAAGGGGGAGAAGGGACTGGGCCTGCGAGGTGTGGGGTACTGCAGCGGAGAGATTCTTTCCTATACCTTAATAACCCCGATGTTCCGAGAAGCCGGGGCGGCTCCACCCGGAAACATGGGGTCGGTCGCCCGTTTCGCAGGACAGACCGCTTCGGTGTCGGGACGCCCCCGTCCCGGCACGTTCCTCACCACAGTTCCTGAGACATGACTGGCATGAGCCTCCTCCTCCCGCTTCGTCTCCTTCAGCGCACCGCGGCCTTCGGCTCGGGCGCGCCGCTCGGCACCGGCCTCGAGTGGATGACCGTCGCGGCCGTGGTGCTCCCGGCCGCGCTCCTCGTCGTCCTGGTATACGTCGGAAGTCAGAACACGGTGTAGGCCGGCGTCGACGGGGCAACAAAAAAAGCCCGCGCCCCAGAGGAGCGCGGGCCGAGTTCAGGGTCCGCGAAGACGAGAGCCCCAGTGTCGGTTCAGTGGGCGTGCACAACTGGATCGACGGATCTCGCAGAATCCGCAACGGGGTCGCCCCCTTGCCCCACTGGTTCTCCGTCGACGAGGAGGCCCGTCCGCCTACTCACCGCGGCGAAGCGATTCGAGCAGGTCCAAAACGGTCGCCCTCGACGTTGTCGGAGGCGTTGTGCACGGTCACTAGTTCTGGCAGTCGTTCTTGAGGTAGTGCTGGGCCCGGGCCTGGTAGTCCCCGTATGCGGCCTGCTGGAACGTCTGGCACGCCGACTGCTCGTTTCCGAGATTCATCTGCGACTCGGCAATGATGAAGTAGTACTTTGCGGCGTCACTGCGGCTGCCCTGGTGCATGTCGAGGCCCTGCCGGGCGGTCTCGAGGGCAGTCTGGTACTGCCCCTGCTCGAAGAGGGCACGGCCCCGGTAGAAGAGCGACTGTGCGTTCGGGTCGACGTACTCGCGCATCTCGTCGAGGGCGTCGAGGGCCGTCTGGATCTGCGAGGACGTTGGGTTCTGCGCGTTGAGCGCCTCCGAGGCCCGGGCCAGAAACTCGTCCCGAATCCGACTACTGGCGAGGCCCGTCACGCGCGTGTTTCCGGTCTGGTTGCCGACCTCGATGGCCCGCTGCAGCGTCTTCAGGCCGGCCTCCGTGCTGTCCATGTTTACGAGCGCGAGCCCCTTCCCGTAGTACATGTAGGCGTCGTTCTCGGCGTACTCGATGCCCTTCTCGAAGTGGGTGAGGGCCTCG
>JAZKTD010000016.1:0-25490 GCA_036625705.1 Salinivenus sp. | reverse complement strand
GAGGGCCATGAGGGAGACACCCCCGTCGCCACCGACGCCGCCCGGGAGCCCGCCGCGCCGGTCGACACCGCACACGTCACCTACGGCCGGACCGAGGACGGGACGGCCCTCACGGGCTACCTCGCGGCCCCCTCCAATCCGGACTCGGTCCTGTCGGCCCACGGTCGGGACCCGAGTTCGGCCCAGCTGCCCGGCGTCGTCGTGATCCACGAGTGGTGGGGCCTCAACGACAACGTCCGCACCGCCACGCGGCGACTGGCCGGGAAGGGGTACCGGGCCCTGGCCGTCGACCTCTACGGCGACTCGACGGCCCAGACGCCCCAGCAGGCGCAGTCCCTCATGCAGTCGGCGACCGCTGATCCCGAACAGATTACCACCAACCTGCGGGCGGCCCACCAGCACCTGGAGGCCGACGAGGGCGCCCCGCGGGTCGCCGTGATGGGCTGGTGCTTCGGCGGCGGGATGACCTTCCGGGCCGTGGCCGACCGCCCCACCGCCTTCGACGCGGCGGTTGCGTACTACGGCACGCCCGAGGCGATGACCCCGTCGGTCCTCGAGCAACTCACGACGCCGATCCTCGCCCACTTCGGGCGCCAGGACCAGGTCGTGTCGCCGAAGCAAGTGAAGGCTTTCCGCTCCCGACTGGACGGCCGCGGGGTCAACGTCCAGGTGTACATGTACGACGCCGGGCACGCCTTCGCCAACCCGTCGGGAGACAGCTACGACGCGGAGGCCGCGGAGGCCGCCTGGGGCCGCACGACGGCCTTCCTACAGACGCACCTGTACCCGAACTCTAACTGAGCCTCGACGGGCCGCCCGGTGGCCGCTCGGCGCCGGGCCCTGTAACTCATCCTCACGCAGTCCGATTGCCGCATGCCGACCTTTCCGCCGCTGAAGAACGACCTGCTCCTCCGCACCGCCCGGGGCGAGACGACCGACCGCACCCCTGTGTGGATGATGCGCCAGGCCGGGCGCTACTTGCCGGAGTACCGGGCCATCCGGGAGGACCACGACTTTTTCGAGGTGGTGGAGACGCCGGAGCTGGCCGCCGAGGTCACGATTCAGCCGGTCGAGCGCTTTCCACTGGACGGGGCCATTATTTTCTCGGACATCATGGTCGTGCCCGAGGCGCTGGGCCTGACCGTCGAGATGGTGTCGGGCCAGGGGCCCACCTTCCCGGAGCCGCTTGCGACGCCGGACGACCTGGACCGCCTGGTGGACCCGAATATCGACGCGGCCCTCGGCCACGTCTTCGATGCGCTGACGCGGACCCGACACGAGCTCGAGGGCCGCGTGCCGCTGATCGGCTTTGCCGGTGCGCCGTGGACCCTCATGGCGTACATGGTGGAAGGGGGCGGGAGCAAGTCCTACCGCCACGCCCGCGCCTGGCTCTACCGCCACCCCGAGGCCAGCAAGGCCCTGCTCCGTCGCATCACCGACGTGGTGGCCGAGTACCTGATCGGGCAGGTCGAGGCCGGCGCCCAGATGCTGCAGGTCTTCGACTCGTGGGCGGGGCTGCTCGGGCCCGAGACCTTCCGGACCTTTGGGCTGCCGTACCTCGAGGAGATCGCCGAGCGGGTGTCGGCCGCCCACCCCGACGTTCCCCTGGTCGTCTTCGCCAAAAACGTGCACCACGGCCTCGAGGCCCTCGCGGCCACCGAGTACGACGTCATCAGTCTCGACTGGACAATGGCCCCCGAGGCGGCCCGCCACACGGTGGGGGACCGGGCGGTGCTTCAGGGCAACCTCGACCCCTGTGCCCTCTACGCCGCGCCGGAAGCCCTCCGCCGCGAGGTGCAGCACATGCTGGCCGGGTTCGGGCCGCACCGCCACATCGCCAACCTCGGCCACGGAATGTTGCCGGACCACGACCCCGAACACGCCCGCGTCTTCGTCGAGGCGGTGCACGAGCACTCCCGCCACATGCGGACCGTGTGAGGGACTGCCCCGCGCGGAACGGGCCGGGATGGGTAACGGCGCGGGCCCGCCCTGCACGGAAGCCCTTCCATCGCCGGCGCATTCATCGTTTCAATTGGCCTTTCACCAGTCCGACACCGTCCCATGTCCCTCGACACCTCCTCTACTCAGGTCCGGGCCGTGCTGCCCCTGCTGTACGTCGCGTGGGCCGACGGGGTGCTCACCCCCTCGGAGGCTGAAACGCTGCGCTCTCAGATTCGGGCCCAGGAGTGGATCGACCCGCCGGTCCGCGAGGAGATCTGCGGCTACCTCGACCCGCAGTCGCCCCCGACGGCCACCCAGTACTTCCGATGGATTCGGGCTCTCAAGGAGGCCGCCGACGAGACCCCGGTCACCACGCGCTGCTCGCTGGCGGAGTTGGGCGCGTCGATGGCCACGGTGGGGGGCGACGGGGCTGCCCTGCCGGACGCCTCGCGGCGGGCGCTGGAGGACATCGAGCACGCCCTGGGGGTGGACGGGGAGGAGTTGATCGGCGATCTGCTCGGCGACCGCCCCGAGCCGGCGCCCGTCTCGCCGGAGGCCCCGTTCGACGTCGAGGCCCTGCAGGCGGTCCTGGACGGCCGCCACGCGGCGCTCCGCGACCACATCCGCACGCTGCTCCAGGATCCCGTCTTCGACTACCCCGAGGCTCCGAGCACAGCCGCGCACCGGGAGCAGGTCCTGCGCTGGTGCCGCCGCCTGGCGGAGCAGGGCCTCGGCGCTCTCGGGTTTCCGGAGGAGCACGGCGGGGAGGGGGACATGGAGAAGTTCATCGTCGCCTTCGAGACGCTGGCGTACCACGACCTGAGTCTGGTCATCAAGTTCGGGGTTCAGTTCGGCCTCTTCGGCGGGAGCATCCACCGCCTCGGGACGGAGCGGCACCACGAGGAGTACCTCGAACGAGTGGGCTCGATGGAGCTGCCGGGCTGCTTCGCGATGACGGAGTGGGGACACGGCTCGAACGTTCGCGAGCTGGAGACCACGGCCCACTACGATCCGGAGGCGGAGGAATTTGTGATCGACACGCCCCACGACGGGGCCCGCAAGGAGTGGATCGGAAACGCGGCCCAGCACGGTCGCCTCGCCACCGTCTTCGCCCAGCTCCACACTCAGGGCGAGAGCCACGGCGTCCACGCCTTTCTGGTGCCCATTCGGCGGGCGAATGGCACGCCGGCGCCGCGCGTCCGCATCGAGGATTGCGGCGAGAAGATGGGCCTCAACGGCGTCGACAACGGCCGGCTCTGGTTCGACCACGTCCGGATTCCCCGCGAGAACATGCTGGACCGCTTCGCGAGCGTGGCGCCGGACGGCACCTACGAGAGTCCGATCCCGAGCGCCGGGAAGCGATTCTTCACGATGCTCAGTACGCTGGTGGGGGGACGCATCAGCGTGGCGCGGGCCGGGCTGAGCGCCGCCAAGTCGGGCCTCACGATTGCCGTCCGCTACGGCAACCGCCGCCGCCAGTTTGGGCCGAAGGACGCGCCGGAGGTGCCGCTGCTCGACTACCGCACCCACAAGCGGCGCCTGCTGCCGCGCCTCGCCACGACCTACGCCCTGCACGCCGCGCTCGACGACCTCACCCGGCGCTTCGCCGCGAAGGGCCCGGAGGATCCCCTCGAGAAGGTGGAGGCGGAGGCCAACGCGCTGAAGGCCTACGCCACCTGGCACACGACCGATACGCTCCAGGAGGTCCGCGAGGCCTGCGGGGGGCAGGGCTACCGGGCCGCCAACCGCATCGCGGCGCTGAAGGCGGACACCGACGTCTTTACCACGTTCGAGGGCGACAACACCGTCCTCATGCTGCAGGTCGCCAAGGGGCTGCTCTCGGACTTCCGCCGGGAGTTCCGGGACATGAATCTGCTGGGCATGGTGCGCTTCGTGGCCGACGAGGTCGCCACCCGCATGACCGAGCTCAACCCCGTCGTCACCCGGAAGACCGACCCCGAGCACCTGCGAGGCCTCGACTTTCAGCAGTCGGCCTTCCAGTACCGGGCCGACCGAATGCTGCTCTCGGCGGGGCGGCGGCTGCAGCGCCGCATCGAGGGCGACATGGACCCGTTCGATGCCTTCGTCGATGTGCAGGACCACCTCGTGCAACTCGCCCACGCGGAGGCCGAGCGGGTCGTGCTCGACCGCTTTTCGGCCTTCGTCGAGACGGTCGATACCGAAGAGGTGCGGGCGTCGCTGGACCGGCTTCGGCAGCTCTTCGCCCTCGCCCGCATCGAGGACAACCTCGACTGGTACCTGGAAGCCGGCTACGTCGAGTCGACGAAGGCGAAGGCCATTCGGGGCGCCGTCAACGACCTCTGCGATGAGATCCGGCCCCAGGCCGAGGCGCTCGTCGACGCATTCGGCATCCCCGACGCCTGCCTCGCCGCCCCCATCGCCACGGGGGCGGAACAGGTTCAGAAATAGCGGTGGGCCCGATGGGTCGACCCGCTTGTGGTACGAAATAACCCACTCAAATTTTTTTGAGTATGTAAAATTGAAATATTACCTCCGGCGGTCGTCTGTTCAGTGGCGGGTGTGGGGATGGAACCGCCGAAAACGGGGCCTCGGCACGTGGTTTGAGACTATTTGGGGTGTCGTTTCACATCTCAGACCCCCCGCTTCCCATGTCCGTTTCACCCTCCACTCTTCTGCTTCTCACCGCGTGCTGGCTCACCCCGGCCCTCACGATTGCGGCCGTCTACGTGGTGTGTCGGCACTCCTCCTCCGAGACGGACCCGTACGCGATGAGTACCTCCCTGAAGGGCATCCGGACGGACATCCAGCAGATGGACCTCGAGGCGCCCCGACAGACGTGGCGTCGAGAAGGATGGGAGGGACCGGGGGCCAGCGTGCGGGCAGAGGTCCAGGACGCCTCCCACGAGGTCATGATCCTCACCCCGTACGCAGAGGCGTCGGTCACGGTGGGGACCCCGGACGACCAGACGGAACGGCGGCGCTGCTCCCTCTGCCTGAACTGAGTGGTCCATCTAAATCGACAAAAGACAAAAGACGTCGGCTCCCCCTTCGACGCGTCACTTCTGCGACCGGGGAGAGCGCGCCGTAGGGCACCGACTCCGACACGCTGCTCCCGATGCATGCGACGGTCGACCGGCGGGGCCGCCCACGGGTATCTTGGGCGGCTCCCCGTCACCGCGGAACGGGCCGAAGAGGGCCTCGAGGAATTTGGGCGACCGACGCGCGTCATCGCTCCTCCCCGTCCCAAAGCGCTCCGGCCGAGTGACTCCTCACGACGAATCTGGCAAATTCGCGGGCGGTCCTTTTGGCGCCGCTCCGATCGGGTGGCCGCGGTGAGCAGGCGCAAGGGCCTCCGTGTCGACGGAAAACAGGGAGCGAGTCTGTTGCGGAGTCAGCGATCTCCGCCCATCCAGCTGTACAAGCCCGATAGCGTCGTGTCGTCTTTGAAGGGCCCTCGGTACAAGCGAAGGAGCCGATTGGGCGCAACGCCTTCGAGATTGTGCGGCGCTACACCGACCGCAGACCGATGTCTTGGAACCGGTTCCGGGGTTGACTTCACGGGGTGGCATTTCTAGTTTTGCAATGAATTTGACGGGCAAACTGCGTTCAGTTTGTCCATCGCTCCCGTCGTACACCCCCGAACCGCCGACCCCCGACCTCCATGCCCGAGCAGGACGCCGAAGTTACCGCTGCGTATTCCGGCCGCGACGAAGTGTATTCGCCCTCGGAGGCCTTTCGTGACCGTGCACACATCTCCTCGATGGATGAGTACGAGGCCCTCTACGAACGCTCCGTGGAGGAGCCGGAGGCCTTCTGGGCTGAGCAGGCCGATCGGATCGACTGGTTTGAGCCGTTCGACACGGTGCGGGACGTGTCCTACGAACCCCGAGACGTCGACATCAACTGGTACGAGGGGGGCGTGACGAACGCCTGCTACAACGCCGTGGACCGGCACCTGGAGGACAAGGCCGACCAGACGGCCCTCATCTTCGAGCCGGACGATCCCCGCGAGGAGGAGGCCCGCCACATCACCTACGGGGACCTGCACACAAAGGTCTCCCGCTTCGCCAACGTCCTCAAGAAGCACGGCGTGGAGAAAGGGGACCGGGTCACCCTCTACCTGCCGATGATTCCGGAGGCGGCCTACGCGATGCTCGCCTGTGCCCGCATCGGTGCCATCCACTCGGTCGTCTTCGCCGGGTTCTCCCCCGACTCCCTGGCCGACCGCATCATCGACTGCGAGTCCGACTTTCTGATCACGGCCGACGAGGGGCGGCGGGGCGGCGGCCGCGTCCCGCTGAAGGACAACGCCGACGAGGCCCTCGAGCGGTGCGAAGGCGTCGACACCGTCCTCGTCGTCCAGCACACCGGGGGCGACATCGACTGGCACGAGGGGCGGGACCTCTGGTACCACGAGGAGGCCGACACGGTCTCGGCCGAGTGCGAGCCCGAGCCGATGGACGCGGAGGACCCGCTCTTCATCCTCTACACCTCCGGCTCGACCGGCAAGCCGAAGGGCGTTCTGCATACCACGGGCGGGTACCTCGTCTACACGAGCATGACCCACGAGTACGTCTTCGACCTCCACGAGGACGACGTCTTCTGGTGCACCGCGGACGTCGGGTGGATCACCGGCCACAGCTACATCGTCTACGGCCCGCTCGTCAACGGGTCGACGCAGGTCTTCTTTGAGGGTACACCCACGCACCCGGATCCCTCCCGCCTCTGGGAAGTGGTCGACAAGCACGACGTCAGCATCTTCTACACGGCCCCCACAGCCCTCCGGGCCCTTATGCGCCACGGCGAGGAGTACGTCGAGACGACCGACCGGTCCTCGCTCCGGCTTCTGGGGTCGGTCGGCGAACCGATCAACCCGGAGGCCTGGCGCTGGTACTACAACGTGGTCGGGAACGGGGACTGCCCGATCGTGGACACCTGGTGGCAGACCGAAACGGGCGGCATCATGATTACCCCGCTCCCGGGGGCGACGCCCCTGAAGCCCGGGGCGGCCTCCAAGCCCTTCTTCGGCGTTCAGCCGGAGATTGTGGATCGGAGCGGCACCGTCCAGGAGGGGGCCGCCGAGGGCATCCTCATCCTCAAGGACTCCTGGCCCGGCCAGATGCGCACCGTCTACCAGAACCACGAGCGGTTCCAGAACACCTACTTCTCGCAGTACCCGGGCAACTACTACACCGGCGACGGCTGCCGGCGCGACGAGGACGGGTACTACTGGATTACCGGCCGCGTCGACGACGTGCTCAACGTGAGCGGCCACCGCATCGGGACCGCGGAGCTGGAGAGCGCGCTCGTCGCCCACGACGACGTGGCGGAGGCGGCGGTCGTGGGGTACCCCCACGAGGTGAAGGGGCAGGGCATCTACGCCTACGTGACGCTCGTGCGGGGCAGCCGACCGTCTGAGGACCTGCGCGACGCCCTCGTGCAGCACGTCCGCTCGCAGATCGGGCCCATCGCGAAGCCCGACCACATCCAGTTTACCGACTCGATGCCCAAGACCCGCTCCGGCAAGATTATGCGCCGCATCATCCGCAAGATTGCGGCGGGCGAGTACGACGACCTTGGCGACACTTCGACCCTGGCGGACCCGGGCGTGGTCGAGACGCTGATTGAGGAGCGCAAGAGCGTCAACGTCAGCGGATCGTCATAAACGACGATCGCGGCCCCTGGGTCGGGCTGCACTCACGGCGGGCTCGGAACCAGCGTGGTGCTGTCATCGGCGACATCTCCGGAGAGTGTTCGGATCGGGGGCCGGTCGGTTTGGAGGCGGGACCGGGCCAGGGGCGCCGTTGGGTCGTACCGGTGTCGCCGGACCGTCATGGCGGTGCCCGGCTGCATCCACCCGGCCCAGGCGTCGGGAGCAGGCGCCACCGCCGGCGGGTCCACGAGCGAGGGCCCGCCCGACAGGGCCGACGGGTGGCCCCGGGCCCGGCGCACCAGCGGGGCGTACCGCGTGGTGCGGAGGTCCCGCAGGGAGGTCGACACGAGCGAGTCGGCCGACCAGACCGGAAACGAGCGCCGGTCCGACACCCACTGCTCCCAGCGCCACCGTCGGACGTCGGGCCCCAGGCGCGCGGCCAGGGTGTCGAGGGCGCGCCGGAGGGCCCGCCGCTGTCGGTATCGGGCAAAGTACGCCGCCGTGTCCGCAACGGTCGGCACGTGTCCGAGCTCGGCCCGATACTGGGCCATCCACTGCTCAAAGACCAGCGCCCCGATGCTGGTCGGGCTGTAGCGAAAGTCCCAGTTCCGAAGGTACGGAATGGCGCTTTGGTCGGCCCCGGGCGTCGGGGCCGTTTGCTGGAGGGTGGGTCGCAGGTACGGAAACAGTTGGGCGGCCCACGCACTCGAGTCGCTCGCGCTCCAGAGGGCCGGGCTCACCGTGTCGGCCCTCGCCACCTCAGCGGACAGTGTCCGGGCCTGGGACGGCGCCCACCGGGACTGCCCGACGAGCACCAGGGAGGGGCCCCGCTCGACGACCGCCGGGGTGCCGAGCACCGTCCGGCGTCCTCGTCGGTCCACTTCGAGCCCATCCGCTTCCCAGAGGTCGAAGGTGGGCGCCGAGCCTCCGGTGGAATCGATGCCGCCGCGGTGCAGCCAGGCCGTCAGGTCGGTCTGCGCCGTGAACCCGGGCCACGTCACGGCCCACGCCGTGTCCGGGGGCGCTGTGGAGTCGCGACGCGTAGACGCAGACCCCCCAGGCGGGGCCCGACGACCCGACTCGCCGGAGGGGCGGGCCAGCAGGAGGCGGGCCCCCATTCGCTCGACCCGAAGCAGGCGCTCATCCCCGCCCGACGGGTCGATGCGCTCGTACCAGTGCCGCAGGGCCGTGGAGTCGACCGGGGTCCGGGTCAGCCGGGCGGGGCTGCGCAGGAGGGACCCCCAGGCGCGATCGCCGCGGGTGCCGGTGGGAAACAGGAGGGTCCCCGGGAGGGTGGCCCAGGTGGTCGTGGGCGCCGAGGGGCGCTCCCACCGCACCTCCTGGAAGACGGGTGTGGCAGAGGCGCCCATCACGTGTCGTTGAAAGAGGGTGGCGGTCGAGTTGCCCGCGGTCGGAGACGTCACCGCCCAGGCGACGCTTCGGGCCCACCCGTGCAGGTGGAGCCAGCGGCGGAGCCGCCGATCGGTGCGGGCGAAGTCGCGGACCGCCGGCGGGGCGTTTGCGGGCGGGTGCACGACGGGGGTAGCCAGCCAGGCCATCAGTCGCTCGACGAGAAGGGCGTGCCAGGGCGCCCAGGAGGCCGGGTCCACGTCGAGGAGGATGAAGGAGTCGGCCCGGCGCACGGCCTCGGCCTCCAGGGCGGCGTTCATGCCGCGGGCGTAGGCCCGGAGCGAGGCCTTCCTGCGGGCCGGCAGGCGCTGGTACGCGGCCCGGGCGCGGCGGGCCAGCCCCAGTCGGCGCATGTGTCGGTCGAGGGGGACGACTCCCGGGCCGAACCACCGGCTCAACCGCCCCAGGGCCGTCTGGCGCCACAGGACGGCGGTCCAGGCTCGTTCCCGGCCGTGCACGTAGCCCAGGGCCGAGAGGGTCGAGCGGGGGCGGTCACTCTCCAGTTCCGCGACGCCCTCGGGACTCCACCGGACCGTAAGCGTGTCCGACAGGCCCGGCACCGGTTGACGATCGGGATACGGCGCCTCGGAGGTGCGGGTCGCCCACCAGAGGAGGCCGAGGAGCAGCGCCCCGGCACCCACGATCCCGACGAGGAGGGAGCGGCGCACGACCGATGGACAGTGGGGAGGAGAAGAAAAAAGAAGACGGCTACGCGGCGGTCGGGCCGTCGTGCAGCCACGCCTGGAAGGCCGAGAGCGACTTCGCGTTTAGCGTCTGCGACGGCTCGAGCCAGCCCTTTCGGCCCACCGCGACGCCCCACTTCACGTAGGTGAGCTCATCGGGGGAATGGGCATCGGGGTTCACCGAGATGAGAACGCCCCGGTCGGTGGCGGCGCGGATCCAGCGCCAGTCGAGATCGAGGCGGTACGGGTTGGCGTTCAGCTCGATCGCCACGTCGTGCTCGGCACACGCCTCAATGACCTGCTCGTGGTCGAGCGGGTAGCCTTCCCGGGCGAGCAACAGCCGGCCGGTGGGATGCCCGAGAATCCGGGTATGGGGGTTCCGGACGGCCCGGACCACGCGCTCGGTGGCCTCCGCCTCGCTCATGCTGAAGCCGGTGTGGACGCTGGCAACCACAAAGTCGAGGAGCGACAGCACGTCGTCCTCGTAGTCGAGGGCGCCGTCTCGTAGGATGTCACTCTCGATGCCGTGCACGACCCGGAACGCGCCGTCGTCGTCCTGCGCGTACGATTCGTTCAGGGAAAGAACCTCGTCGTGCTGCCGCCGAACCGCGTCCGGCGAGAGCCCATCCGCGATGCGGAGCGACTGGCTGTGGTCGCAGATGCCGAAGTACGAAAAGCCGAGCGAGCGGGCGGCCTCGGCCATGTCGGCGAGGGAGGCCGAGCCGTCGCTGTACGTGGAGTGATTGTGCAGGCAGCCCACCAGGTCGTCGACCGTCAGCAGGGAGGGGAGCGTTCCCTCGGCGGCGGCCGCGACCTCCCCGCGCCCTTCCCGAAGCTCCGGGGGAATGGAGGCGAGCCCGGCCCCGGCGAAGACATCGGCCTCCCGGTCATGGGCGGCGGGGGCGCCGTGGGCCTCCTCAAAGGCGCCGCGGTGGTCGGCGCTGCCGGTGGTGCGCCACCAGGCGGTCCCGAACCGGGAGGGAGGCGCCACGTGCAGGCGGAGCGGGATGCCGTCCGGCAGGGTGGCACGCAGCGGCCCGTCTTCGTCGGTGTCGGAGACGTCCAGTCGATCCGCCACCCAGGAGTGGAGGGCGTCGGGGGCGTCGGTGGCCGCGACGACAGCGGCCTGCGCCAGCGTCGGGGCGTGACGGCGGAGCGCCCCGGTCGGGGCCGCGCGCTGCACAACGTCGAGGGCGCGGAGGGCGTCGAGGAAGGGGGCCACGGCCGAGCGCACGTCCGGCAGGCGCCACCGGCTCTCGTAGGCCCGGAGCTGCTGGACGTTCTCGAGGATGTTCTGCTGGGTCTTGGCGCCAAACCCGCTGAGGGTCGTGATGCGGTCGGCCTCGGCGGCCGCCTCCAGCTCGTCGAGCGAGGTGATGTCGAGCTCGGTCCAGAGCCGTCGCGTCCGCTTGGTGCCGAGGCCCTTCACGCGCATCACGTCGAGCAGGCCCGGTGGAATCGCGTTCATCAGCTCATCGTGGAGCGGAAACGTCCCGGAGTCCACAATGTCGCTGACGTGGTCGGTCATCGCGTCCCCGATGCCGCTCTCCTCGGTCAGCGAATCCTCTCGGAGCCGGTCCTCGACGGCGTCTTCAAGGTCTCCGATCGTGCGGGCGGCCCGGGCGAAGGCACGGGCCCGGTGCGGATTGCCGTCCGTCAGCTCCACCAGATCGGCGGTCTGCTCGAGAACGGCGGCCACGTCGCTGTTGGTCATGGGGGGCGTGCACAGAGGCGGGGCTGGGGACGGCGTACTGAATCGGTCCCTCCTAACGGACAGGGGGGCGGAGGGATTCCCGCGGCTCCCCGCCGTTTGCCGGTCCCCGGTCGAAAGTGGGAGAAATTCCGCACGATCCCCGCCGGTCCGGATCCCGCGCCCGCCCTGAAATATATACATTGACCCATTCCGACGCACGGTCCCTCACACTGAAGACACGGTCGACCGGTGGTATGAAGCGCACGACGTTCACAATTGCCGGGCTCGGGCTCGTTCTCCTCGGGGCGCTGGCGGGACAGTGGTTTCACGGATCGACGTCCGAGACCGATCGGGAGGCGTTCCGGACCCTGCAGTCCGCGTACGAGGTCATCCGGGACTCCTACGTCGAGCCGGTGCCGCCGGGGAGCCTCGCCGCCTCCTCCCTCCGGGGAATGACGGAGACGCTCGACCCCTTCTCCGTCTACATTCCGGGGGGACGAATGAAGCAGATCGAAGAGTCCTTCAGCGGCTCGTTCGAGGGCATCGGCATCAGCTACGAGCTCATCGAGGGACCGACCCAGACCGACACGATCGCGGTGACGACGGTGTTGCCCGGCGGTCCGAGTGCCGAGGCTGGGCTCCGGGCCGGCGACCGCATCGTGCGTGTGGCCGGCGAACCGGCCATTGGCTGGTCGCACCAGAAGATCCGGCGCCGCCTGAAGGGGCCGCAGGGCTCGTCCGTATCCGTCACCCTGCGGCGACCCGGCCGGACCGCGCCTCTGGAGCGCACCATCACCCGCGACACCGTGCCGCTGGAAACGGTGGACGCCGCCTACATGATGGGCGACCGCACCGGCTACATTCGGCTCAATCGGTTTGCCCGGACGACCCACCGCGAAGTGACCAGTGCCCTGCGGTCGCTCGAGGATGACGGCATGACCCGGCTGATCTTCGATCTTCGGGGAAACGCCGGGGGGCTCATGTCCATGGCCGAGAAGGTGGCCGACGAGTTTTTGGTGGAGGGGCAGCTGATCGTGCGGGCCCGGAGCCGCCACGAGCAGTACGGTGGGGCCCGATACGCGTCGGACGACGGCCGTTTCCAGGAGGCCCCTGTCATTGTGTTGGTCGATGAGCACTCCGCCTCCGCGAGCGAAATTGTGGCCGGGGCGCTGCAGGATCACGACCGCGCCGTGATCGTGGGCCGACGGACGTTCGGCAAGGGGCTGGTGCAGCGACAGTACGACCTCAGTGACGGGAGCGGCCTTCGTCTGACCGTGGCTCGATTCTATACGCCCTCCGGCCGGCTCCTCCAGCGAGACGGGAAGTCCCGAGACTCGCTTTCGACCCCGGTCGACACCGCCAACGTGCCGGACTCGCTGCGTCATCGCACCGACGCGGGACGAGTGGTGCTGGGGGAGGGAGGCATCGTGCCCGACCGTCTCGTGGCCGACTCGATTGAAAATTCCTATCGCCGGGCGGTCACGAGGCAGGGGCTCGTCCGCGACTTCGCCCGCCGATGGGCCGACACCCACACCGACACCCTGCGCCGCCGCTGGGAACACCGCCCGGATGCCTTCGCGGCCGACTTTGCGTTGCCGTCCACCGCCTACCCGGCCTTTGTGCGCTACGCCGCGGAGAACGGCGTGCGGCCTGGGCCGGAGCCTGCGCCGGTCGCCGCGGCCGCCTCGTCGTCACAGGCGGCCCGGCCCGCGTCCCGGCGGGAGGCGGAGGCCGTGGAGTCGGAGGTCGTGACGGCGGCCCGATCCGCCATCGAAACCGACATCAAGTCCTACGTCGGGCAGCGGCTCTTCGGCACGTCGATGTTGATCCGGGTTCGGAACCGGATCGACCCGGTCGTCCGGAGCGCCCGGCAGTCCTGGGACCTGGCTCAGAAGTGGGCCGCTCGGTACCCCATTCGCGACGAATGAGTCATTCGCGCCGCGCGAGACCGAGCGGAGCGAGCCCCGCACCCCGGTAGGCGTGAACCGACGCCGTTTGTCTTCGCTGACGCAAGGTTGGACCGCTCCATGTTCGGTTTTTTCAACTTGTGGGGCGTTGGCCGTTGACAAGCTACTTTTGGCTGCATATACTAGTGCTGTGTGAAGAAGGGGAGACGCACTCCTGCCCTCCCTGGACGCCTACGCTCACGCCTTCTTCCGACGAGATTCGGGTGTCATGCCTCCTCTTTCGCCCCTGACGGCCGGGGGAGACGCCGTTCTGGGCGGCGACGAGCGGAATGGTCCGTCCCTGCCGATCCGCGCGGATCGATGACCCCCGAATTATTACTTTCCTTGATTCTTCACCCGCTCACAGACTCCACAGAGGATTAGCCACTTATGGTGATTCTGGATAAACTGACTGTATACGTTCTCCTGCTCCTGCCCCAGGCCGGAGGTGGAGGTGCCATCAACGTACTCGTTGAACGCTTTAATGAGGGCGGCCCCTGGATGTGGCCCGTGCTCATCTGCTTGATCATCGGGCTCGCGATCTCCTTCGAGCGGATTATTTCCCTGAACCTCGCGGACATCAACACGCAGGCGTTCCTTCAGCGCGTCAAGCAGGCCCTCGACGACGGCGGCATCCCGGCGGCCGAGGACGTGTGCGCCAAGAAGCGCGGCCCGGTGGCCTCGGTCTTCCAGGCCGGCCTCCTCCGCGCCGACGAAGGCGTCGACGCCGTCGAAGAGGCGGTCGTCTCCTACGGCTCCATCGAGATGAGCTTCCTGGAACGGGGCCTCGTGTGGCTCTCCCTGTTTATTAGCGTCGCCCCGATGCTCGGCTTCCTGGGCACCGTAATCGGCATGATCCAGGCGTTCGACGCCATTGAGAGTGCCGGAGACATTTCGCCGCGCCTTGTGGCTGGGGGGATTAAGGTGGCCCTGCTCACGACCGCCTTCGGCCTCATCGTGGCCGTCATTCTCCAGTTCTTCTACAACTACGCGGTCTCGAAAATTGACCGGATTGTGGCTGAGATGGAGGATGCCTCGATTGAGCTGGTCGACGCACTGGTTGCGCTTGAACGCGGCGAATCCGTGACCGGGGAGAAGGCGATTCCGGAAACGGTGGGGGAGAGGGAGTAGGCTCTCCGATCCTGCGTACCGGGCCTCTCCTCGTGAAATCTCGGGGAGGGGTATCGTCCCTCTGCCCTCACTGTTAAACCGTGCTGTCTTATGAGCAACGTCATCCTCCCCATCGCCCTCTGGGCCGCAATCGGCCTGGCCGGGCTTAGCATTCTCGTCATGGGCATCACCGGCCTCCGGAGCGTCTGGTACGGCAAGGTCCATCCGCTCACGATTGGCGTGATCGCCATTCCCGGCGTCCTCGTCGTCGTCCTCGGCGGCGTGATGGAAACATGGGTCCAGGCCGGGATTTATACACTAGCGATCATGTTTGGCCTTTTGATTCTAGCGATGCTCCTGACGGGCCTGCGCCAGGTCGCTCAGAGCGCCTTCAGCTAGACGACCGCCTCCCCCACCGCCCCGTTCACACCAGAGTGCGACTTTGTTATGCCTGGACTGCTCGACGAACGACGGGAAGACCGCGATGAGGCCGAAATTCCGACGGCCGGAATGGCGGACATCGCCTTCCTTCTGCTCATCTTCTTCCTCGTGACGACGACCATCAACGTCGACACGGGGATCGGAATGACCCTGCCGCCGAAGCTCGACCCCAATCAGCAGCCGCCGCCGGTCAAAGAGCGGAATCTGTTTAAGATTCTGGTGAATGCCCAGGGCGAGCTTCTGGTCGAGGAGGAGCCCGCCAACATGGGGCAGCTTCGCCAGCGCGTGAAGAATCACGTGACCAACTACGGCGAGAATCCCAACCTGGCGGTGAGCCCCGACAAGGCGGTGATCTCGATCAAGACGGACGCCGCCACCCCGTACGACACCTACATCGAGGTGCTCGACGAGGTGTGGATGGCGTACCGGGAGATCTGGGACAGTATCGCCCGCTCCGGATCTACCCCGCAGGGAGAAGAGGTGGGTCTGGAGCAGACCTACAGCAGCTACCAGGAGTACTACAACACCCTCGATCCGGGCGACGACAACCTGATTCGGGATGCGTTCGGGGCGCAGATCTCGATCGCGGAACCGGATACGGGCGAATAGTCGCTGCTTCTATTCCTGGCACCCTGTACACTCTTCCGATTGACTCGATCCCCTTATGGCCCGTTTTGAGCGTCGAACCTCCGACACCGAACCAGGGTTTACGACGGCGTCCCTTCCGGACATCGTCTTTATGCTCCTGATCTTCTTTATGGTCTCCACGGTTCTGCGGGAGCAGAACATCAAGGTCCGGACCCAGCTGCCCCAGGCCGAGGCCCTCACGAAGATTGACCAGAAGCGTCTGGTCTCAAAGATCCACATCGGCCCCCTGAAGAAGGGCGAGAACGAGGGCGACACCCGGATCCAGATCGACGATGCCCTCATCGAGAATCGAAATGCGATCCGGACGATCATGTACAACAAGCTTCAGCAACAGCCGAAGCTGATCGCGTCCCTGAAGGTGGATCAAGAATCCGAGATGGAGGTCATCAACAGCGTTCAGCAGGAGCTCCGCGAGGCGGGGGCACTGCGGATCAACTACTCCTCGAACCGTGAGAACCCCCCTCAGCAATAACTCTCCGATTTTCTTTGTGTCCCTCAAAAAAGCTCTGCTTCCCGGCAGGGCTTTTTTGTTTGGCGGGGCTCTTCAATCGTTAGCGTCAAGCATATGTCACACCGCATTACCCTTCTTCCCGGCGACGGCATTGGCCCGGAGGTCACGGAAGCCACCGTTCAGGTCATTGAGGCCAGCGGGGTCGAGGTCGAATGGGATCGGCACCGCGTGATCGGCCAAACGGCCGTCGAGCGCGGGCGCCCGGCCCTACCCCCCGACGTCATCGACTCGCTTCACGAGACCGGCGTGGCCCTGAAGGGGCCCGTCACGACCCCCGTCGGGCAGGGCTTCACCAGCGTCAACGTCCAGCTGCGCCAGCGCCTCGACCTCTACGCCAACCTCCGTCCCTGCCGGGTCCTGCCGGGCATCCAGACGCCGTTCCCGGACACCGACCTCATCATTGTACGGGAGAACACGGAGGGCCTCTACTCCGGCATCGAACACTACGACGACCGGCTGGAGATTGCCGACTCGATCGCCCGCGTGTCGAAGCGCGGATCGGAACGCATCGTCCGGTTTGCGTTCGAGTATGCCCGGCAGCAGGGGCGTGATCGGGTGACGCTTGCCCACAAGGCCAACATTCTCAAGAAGAGCTCCGGGCTCTTTCTGGACGTGGGCCGCGAGGTGGCCGCCGAGTATCCGGGGATCGAATTCGACGACCGCATCATCGATGCGCTGTGCATGGAGCTGGTGATGCATCCGGAGGCGTTCGACTGCATCGTGAGCACCAACCTCTTCGGGGATATCCTCAGCGACATCGCCGCCGGCCTCGTGGGCGGGCTCGGCGTCACGGCCGGGGCCAACATCGGGGACGACAGGGCCGTCTTCGAGGCCGTTCACGGGAGCGCCCCCGACATTGCGGGCCAGAACGTGGCCAATCCCACGGCGCTCATCCTCTCATCGGTCCTGATGCTCCGGCACCTCGAGGAGGAGGCCGCCGCGTCGGCCATCGAGCAGGCCCTCGAGGCCCAGTACCGAGAGGGTACGGCCCTTACCCCGGACGTCGGCGGCGACGCGAGCACGGCCGACTTTGCCGATGCCCTCGCGGATCGCGTCGCCACCCGGGGCGAGGGATAACCCCAGCGCGGCCGGTCGGTTGCTCGCTACGGAGTCATTCTCAGAGTAGACGACAGTCGTTCATGATTCAGCGGATTCAGACCCTTTATCTGTTTTTTGGGGCGCTCGCCCTGGCTGCCCTCGGGCTGTTCCACATGCCCTGGGACAGTGCCGCCGCGTCGGCACACTCATGGTTCCTCCCGTCGCTGATCGGCCTCATCCTCGTGACCGCGGGGACGGCGATCGGGGCGATCTTTCTCTACGAGAACCGCCAGACCCAGCGCACGGTCGTGGTGGGGGTCCAGATTGGCACGGTGCTGCTGGCTGGTGTGCTGTACGGGGGGCTGTACCTCACGTCGGAACTGACCTTCAGCACCGGGCAGGGCCTCGACTGGGGCCGCATCACCGTGCTCTCGCTCCCGATTCTCGCCTACGCCCTGTTCCTGCTGGCCCGCCGCGGCATCACCCACGACATTGAGCTCGTCGAGTCGATGGACCGCCTCCGATAGGCGCCCGGCGCGCGAGTGTTCAACAGGGTGCGCTTCCGCTCTCATACGCCTCAGGGTGACGCCTGTAGTCCATGTCCCGATGGCCGCCTCGTGTGCTGGGTGCCCTCAGCCTCGGGGTTCTTAGCTTTGCGTTTGCCCCGATACTCGTTCGGTGGGCGGGCGATGTCCCGGGGGTCGCCATCGCGGCCTGGCGGACGGGCACGGCCGCGGCGGTGCTGCTGCCCGGCCTCCTGCAGGCGCGGGTCCGCACGGAGCTCTTCTGTCTTTCCGGGTGGGATCTTCTCGTCGTCGGAGGGGCCGGGGCGGTGCTGGGACTGCACTTTATCCTCTGGATCGAATCGCTCTCCCACACCACGGTCGCGAGCGCGTCGGTCTTCGTGACCTCGAGTCCCGTGATTCTGGCGGTGCTCGGCTACGTCGTGCTTGGGGAGCGGCTGACGCCGGGCACGGTTGGGGCCATTGTCGCGGCCGTGGGGGGCGCGGTTCTCATCGCGTGGGCCGACGCCGGGACCGTTACGCTGGGGCGCGGCGCCCTCTGGGGCAACTCGCTTGCGTTCGGGGCGGCCCTGCTGGTGAGCCTCTACCTGCTGGTCGGGCGCGTCGTGCGGCAAAGCGTCTCCTGGTGGGCCTACGTGCCGCCGCTCTACGCCGCCGCGGCGGCGTGTGTACTGGTGGTGGCCTGGGCCCGGGGGACGCCCCTCCTGGGCTACTCCTGGGGCTTCTACGGCCTCTGCGCGGCGCTGGCCCTCGGGCCGCAGGTGCTGGGCCACGGGTCGTTCAACCTCGCCCTTCAGTATACCTCCGCCGCGGTCGTCGGCATGCTCAGTCTCCTGGAGCCGGTCGGGGCCACGGTGCTGGCGTACCTGCTGTTCGGGGAGGTGCCGCCGCCGGCGTCGCTGGTGGGAATGGGCGTCGTGCTCGCGGCCGTCGCGTTCGTGGTTCGCCGGCGAAACTGAGGGCGGACCGCCGGGGAGGTCGACTAACGTGCGGGGCCCGTCGGCCGGAAGCGGGCCCGGGGAAGGTCCGCGAACGTGGTGCGGCCCCGCACGAAGTAGTCGAACGGGAGCACGCCCCGGTACGACGGGAGAACGCTCGGGCCCTCCTCGGCCGGTTGCCGGTAGTGCCCCTGCATTCGGAGGGCGTCTTTGTAGGCGCGCCCGATCGCGGCGGCCTCCCCCTCGTGCCCGGCCACCAGGGCCCGTCCCACCGCCGCGGCGTCGCAGGCCACCCGAAGCGGAAAGGTGCGCCGCCAGGTGGCGGGCGGCAGGTTCTTGTACAGCAGGAGGAGGCTGTTTCGGAAGTTGTAGTACGTCTTTCGCGCAGATCCCTTCGGGAGCGAGGCGCCGCCGATGTGGTAGACTTCACTTTCGGGCTCGACGCGCACCCGGTAGCCGTGGCGCTGCAGGCGCCAGCACAGGTCAATCTCCTCCATGTGCATCTCGAAGCGCTCGTCGAAGAGGCCGACCTCGTCGAGCGCGGAGCGACGGAGCAGCAGGGCCGCGCCGGTGGCCCAGAAGACGTCCCGGGCATCGTCGTACTGGCCGCGGTCCCGCTCCATGGTGTCGAAGAGGCGGCCCCGGGTGAACGGATACCCGAGCCGGTCGAGGAAGCCGCCGGCCGCCCCGGCGTACTCGAAGCGATCCCGGTCGTCGTACTGCAGGAGCTTCGGCTGCACCGCCCCGACGTCCTCGTGCTGCGTCATGACGTCTACGAGGGGCCGGAGCCACCCCGGAGGGACCTCGACGTCGTTGTTGAGAAACAGGATTAGATCCCCCGTGGCGTGGGGGAGGGCGGCGTTGTTTCCGCGGCAGAAGAGCCAGTTCTCGGGGTGGCGGACGATCTTGACGGTGGGGTGCTCGCGGGCAATCCAGGCGGCGGAGCCGTCGGTGGAGGCATTGTCGGCAAAGATCACCTCGAAGTCGGGGTAGTCGGTGGCGAGGACCGACGGGAGACACTTCTGGAGGAGGGGCCGTGCGTTCCACGACACGATAACAATCGACACCCGGGGAGCGGCCATGCCGGCGGAGGTATTGAGCGGGGACGGGGGGCGGAGGCGGAGACGGGGGGCGAGCCCCGGAGCCTGCTTCGCGAGAACGAGTTCAGGCCGTTCCGCTGAACCGCTCGTCGGGCGCAGTGGTTCTCGGGGCCCCGCCGAGCGGCACGGGACACATTGGCGGCGGCATTCATACCAGAGACGCAGACGCGACCCCGCCCTGCAGGGCGGGGCGCACAGCCCTCGCACGAGGATGACCGCCACGAACTCCGCCTCCCCTATGTCCGACGACCGGTCCCGATCCCTCTCGGCCGCCCGGCGCCTACTGCGCCGGCGCTGGGGGCACGAGTCGTTCCGGCCGGGCCAGGAGCAAATCATCGAGGCCCTTCTCCAGGAGCGCGACGTCCTGGGCGTCCTTCCCACGGGGGGAGGGAAGTCGGTCTGCTACCAGCTGCCGGTCCTCCTGCGGGAGGGCCTGGGGCTGGTGATCTCGCCCCTGATCTCCCTCATGCAGGATCAGGTCGAGGGGCTGCGTGCACACGGGATCGACGCGACCTTCATCAACAGCACGATCCCGAAGCACGAGGTCGAGCAGCGCTGGACCGACGCGGAGCACGGGCGGTACGACCTGCTCTACATGGCGCCCGAACGGCTGGACACCGACGTCTTCCGGGCCCGCGCCGAGCGGCTCGAGGTGTCGCTGCTCGCGGTCGACGAGGCGCACTGCGTCAGCGAGTGGGGGCACCACTTCCGCCCCGACTACCTGAAGATTCCAGAGGGGCGGACCCTGATGGGAACCCCCCCGACGATCGCGGTGACCGCCACCGCCACCCCCGCGGTGCGACGGGACATCCTGCGCCTCCTGCAGATGCCGGAGGCCGAGGAGGTGGTGCGCGGGTTCGATCGGCCCAACATCGTCTGGTCGGTTTTCCGCACCGAGAAGAAGTGGGCCAAGCTGCGCGACGTGACCGAGAGTGTGCCGGGCAGCGGCATCGTCTACGCCGCCACGCGGCGGGCCACCGAGCGCTGGGCCCGCCGCCTCCGCGATGCCGGCGTCTCCGCGGCGCCCTACCACGGCCAGATGAACGGAAGTGATCGGGAGGCCCGCCAGCAGGCCTGGCTCGACGACGAGGTGCGCGTGATGGTGGCCACCAACGCGTTTGGGATGGGCATCGACAAGCCCGACGTCCGGTTCGTCGTCCACGCCGACGTGCCCTCGTCCCTGGAGGCCTACTACCAGGAGGCCGGCCGGGCGGGGCGCGACGGGGAGCGGGCCTACGCGGTGCTGCTGTTTCAGGAGCCGGACGCCCGCACGCAGGAGGCCCTCATCGAGTCGTCGCACCCCACGCCCCAGGAGGTGCGCTCCGTCTACGATGCCGTCTGCAACGTCGGGCAGGTCCCGGTCGGGTCCGAGCCGGACGGACCCCTGGTCGTCGACCGCACCGCCGTCCAAAAAATTACGGGCTTTGCCCGGTCGAAAGTGCGGACCGCCGTCGAGCTGCTCGACCGTCAGGGGGCCTGGCGGCGCATTCCCCGACGCTCGCACTACGGGCTCCTCCGCTTCGAGCGCGGCGCCGGGCAGATCCGCCGCTACGCCGACCAGCTGGACAACCGGGCGCTCGGGGCGTTCGTGCGGACGCTCCTCCGGCTGGTGCACGCCGACGCTTTCTCCGAGTGGTGGCCGCTCGACGTGCGGCGCGCGACCGACCGCCTCGACCTCTCGCGGGCCCGGCTCGACCGCGGCCTCAACTACCTCGAGGAACGGGGCCTCCTGCGGTGGCGTCCCCCCGGCGATGCGCTGCAGGTCGAGCTGGCCTTCCCCCGCGCCCAAAAGCTCCCGATCGAGGACCAGGGTGTACAGCGGGCCCGCGACCGCGCCGAGACGCGGCTCCAGTATATGCTCCGGTACGCCCGAAGTGTCCTGTGCCGCCGCCACTTCCTCCTGACCTACTTCGGCGAGGCAAGTCCGGAGCGGTGTGGGGCCTGCGACGTCTGCCTCGGCCGGCACGATCCGGACGTGGTCACGCCCGACCAGGAGCCGCTCCTGCGGACAATCCTCGGGCGCGTCCGCGAGGAGATGCCCCGCCGCGACTGGTTCGAGAACGCGGACGTCCCCCGACACGAGGTCGACGGCCTGCTCAACTGGCTCGTCGAACGGGGGTACCTCACCCTCGAGGCCCCGCTGGAGGGACGCTTCGCGCTCACCGAGGAGGGGCGCCGCATGGCCGACTGAGGCGGGGGCCGGACCGCCGTGCTACTGGGACGGTCGGGCGCCCTCGGGGGTTCTGCCTCGGTATCGGCTCCGCTGATTGAGGGCATTGAGGGTATCGACGACCCCGTCGTAGAGGGCGTCAAGCCGGGCCGGTCGGCGGCTGTAGTAGCGAAGCGCGGCGTCGAAGGCCTTGGGGTCCACGTCGTACCGTTGAAGGACCGAGTCCTGAATGCCGGCGGGGAGGCCCGGCTCCCGGGAGGCGCGGGCCGAGAGCAGGTGCATCTCCGTCATCAGGCGCGAGAAGGTGCTATCGGGAAGGGGAGGGGACGACGACGAAAACGACGAGCAGCCCGAGAGGGGCGGCAGGGCCACCAGGGCACAGAGCACGAGAGGGGCGAGGACCCGCCCCAGGCGATCGGCGGACACGATCCCGGTCATTCCGTCTCGGCAACTGCTTCGGAGTCGGCGGCCTCCTGGGACGCACGGGGGCGGAACGTCCTCGCCATAACCTCCATCTGGCGGAGGAACTGAAGCTTGTCGAATCCGGGGGCGAAGACCGATCCGTGCAGCAGGTAGAGGCGGTCGGTGGGCTGGTCGTAGAAGGCGTAGGCCACGAAGGGACCGCCGCCCCCAACGCTCATGAACTCGCCCTCCTCCTGACCGGCCTTGACCATGTGCCAGAGGCCCCGAGACTCGTAGCCGAACCGATCCAGGAAGGTCGTCTGCTCGGTCTCGAGGGGGCGGCGGTAGTCGATCCGGACGAATCCGGCCACGCTGCCCCGGAGGTACTTCCGGGTCAGCGAGTCCTGCGTGTTGTACACCCAGTCGGGCGACAGTTGGCTCGCGGAGGCGTTTTCTTCGTAGTACACGAAGAACTCCCGGCGGGTCTTCGCCAGGACCCGGCGCAGCCACACGAAGCCCCTTTCGGCCGTGGCCGTGTCGATCGCGATCTGGTAGTCGTGCTGCACGTTCACGGCAAAGCCGTGGTGCTGCATGAGGGAGTCCTCGAGGGCAAACTGACGGGCGTCGTCGTACATCTCCCGTTCCACCCGATCGAGGGTCACGTCACTGAAGCTCGAGCGGATGGTCTCGCCCCGCTCACGGAGCACGTTCGCGAGGGAGGCGGAGTCCGCGGCCGTCACGAAGAAGACGCGCTGGCTTCGGCGCCAGAGGTTGGGCTTGCTCACGACGGCCGACTGCCCGTCCAGAACGGCCTGGCGGGCATCGTCCGACAGCCGACGCCGGAGGAAGTTCGCCTCGTTGGTGGAGTCGCTCAGCGGCGCGGCGATGACGACATTTTTCAGGTCCTGGATGCTCTCGTAGGTGCGCTCGCTCGACAGCTCCAGGTGCCGGATCTCGAAGTGGCGCTCCGGCTGGGGGAGGGTCTCCAGCCAGGGGGTCACCGCCTCCCGGAAGGACGCCCCGACGGACCCGGTCCAGTGGCTGCTGTCCATGACCACGGTCACTTCTCCCTCTTTTCCGATGGCGCGGGGGCGGTAGTCGCCCTCGCACCCGACCAGGAGGCCGAGGGCGAGGACGGCGGCGCACCAGCAACCGACTACCAGACGAGCGGCCATAAGACCTTGAGTCACCAGGAGAAAAGAGGGTGGAGGAGGGACTGCGTTGAAGGTGATGGACGACCGGAAGAACGACAAGCAGCTCAGGCCGCTTCCGGGGCCCCGTGCTTGAGCCGGCGAACGAACGTCTCGACCGCCTCCAGCCGGTCCGCCGGCGGAAGGCCCGACTCGTCCCAGAGGTCCGCGACGCGGTTGATGAGGGCCGAGCCGACGATGAACCCGTCCGTATGCTCGCTCAGCTCCATCGCGTCTTCGTGGCTCTTGATGCCGAAGCCGACGAGGAGCGGGTTCTGCTCCACCAGCGAGCGGGCCCGCTTCAGGTACGCGTCGACGCTCGGCGTGCCGTCGAGGTCGCTGCCGGTGAGACCGGTCACGCTGACCGCGTACACGAACCCAGTCGCGCGGCGGTCCACCGCCCGGATGCGGTCGTCCGACGAGTTGGGCGCGATCAGGAAGACGAGGTCGAGGTCCTGCTCGGCCGCCGCCTCGGTGAGGGCGGCGCTCTCCTCGGGCGGCAGGTCGGGCAGGATGAGCCCGTCGACGCCGGCCGCCGCCGCGTCGCGACAGAACGACTGGACCCCGTACTTCAGGACAGGATTCACGTAGCCCATGAGGAGCAGGGGCGTGTCGCTCTCCCGGCGGAAGGTTTCTGCGCGGCGGAAGGTGTCCTGCATCTGCACGCCGTGGTCGAGGGCGCGGGCACTGGCCTTCTGAATCGGGCGGCCCTCCGCGAGCGGATCGCTGAAGGGCATGCCCAGCTCGATGAAGTCAACCCCTCCGCGGTCGAGGGCGTGGAGGAGGGGCACGGTGGCGTCCGGGGTCGGAAACCCGTCGGTCAGGAAGAGGCCCATGGCTTTTTCCTGCCGGGCGTGCAGCCGGTCGAACGTATCGTCGAGTCGAGACATGGCCGGTCGTGAGCGTGGGCGAAAGGGGGAGCGAGAGGGGGAGGCGACGGGAGCGCCCGCTACATGTTTTTCGCGATCGTCTCCATGTCCTTGTCGCCGCGCCCGGAGCAGTTGAACACGATCACAGCGTCCTCCCCCCGGTCCTCGGCCAGGGAGCGGGCCAGGTCCGGCAGCAGGTGCACGGCGTGGGCCGTCTCCAGGGCCGGGATGATGCCCTCCGTCCGCGAGAGGCGGTCGACGCCGTCCAGGGCCTCGTCGTCGGTCACGGGGTGGTAGGTGACCCGGTCGGTGTCGCGGAGGTAGGCGTGCTCGGGCCCGACGCCCGGATAGTCGAGGCCGGCGGACAGGGAGTGGGCCAGCTCAATTTGTCCCTCGTCGTCCTGGAGCAGGTAGCTCATCGCGCCGTGCAGCACGCCGGGGGAGCCCTTCGCGAGGGTTGCGGCGTGGCGGCCGTTGAGGCCCCCGCCCGCCGCCTCGGCGCCGTGGAGCTGCACGTCGGCGTCGTCGAGAAAGGGATGGAAGATGCCCATGGCGTTCGAGCCGCCGCCCACGCAGGCCACAATCGCGTCCGGCGTCTCGCGGCCCTCGACCTCGCGGAGCTGGTCACGGGTCTCGGTCCCGATCACGCGGTGGAAGTCCCGCACCATCATGGGGTAGGGGTGCGGCCCCACGACGGAGCCGATGATGTAGAACGTATCGTCCGGGTTCGAGACCCAGTCGCGAATGGCTTCGCTGGTGGCCTCCTTCAGGGTTTCGCTGCCGGTGGTCACCTCCCGCACCTCGGCCCCGAGGAGGCGCATCCGCTCCACGTTGAGGCGCTGCCGCTCGATGTCCTCGGCGCCCATGTAAATGATGCAGTCGACCCCGAACTTGGCGCAGACCGTGGCGGTGGCCACGCCGTGCTGCCCGGCCCCGGTCTCGGCGATGATGCGCTCCTTGCCCATCCGGGTGGCCAGCATGATCTGGCCGATCGTGTTGTTGATCTTGTGGGCCCCGGTGTGGCAGAGGTCCTCCCGCTTGGCGTAGATGCGGGCCCCGCCGATTTGCTCCGTGAGGCGGTCGCAGTAGGTGAGGGGCGTGGGCCGCCCGACGTACTCGCGGAGGTGGTGCCGAAACTCCGCCCGGAAGTCCGGGTCGTCCTTGTAGGTCTTGTAGGCGGCCTTCAGGTCCTCCAGGACCGGCATGAGGGTCTCGGGGACGAAGGCCCCGCCGTAGTCGCC
>JAZKTD010000265.1:0-5002 GCA_036625705.1 Salinivenus sp. | reverse complement strand
GTGAGGCCGCCCTTCCGCACCTGCGCGCCGCCGCGGACACCGACGGGCACGCCCGTCTGATCATGGTGACGAGCGTCTCGGCGAAGCAGCCGATCCCCACCCTCGCCCTGTCCAATACCGCGCGGGCCGGCGTGCAGGGCTACGCCAAGAGCCTGGCCGACGACCTCGGCCCCGAGGGCATCACCGTGAACACGGTCCTCCCCGGCTACACCCGAACGGGTCGCCTGGAGTCCCTCGCAGACGACATTCAGGCCGAGACGGGCCAGTCCTACGAGGAGATTGAGGCCGACTGGGCCGACCAGAACGCCCTGCCCCGCATCGGGGAGCCGGACGAGTTTGCGGCCGCCGTCGCGTATCTCGCCAGTGCGCAGGCCGCCTACGTCACCGGGGTGGCCCTCCCGGTCGACGGGGGACGAAGCAAACACGTGCTCTAGTGGGCTTGCGCAACTGAATTGACGGATATCGCAGAATCCGCAACGGGGTCGCTCCCCTGGTTGTCCGTCGATACGGCGGCCAGTCCGTCGGCTCACCGCGGCCAAGCGATACCGATCCGTGAGAACGTACGCAACTCATTTTCCCCGATCGCTGGGGACCGTGGACAGCCGCAAGCAAGAAGCGGACGTCGCGAATGGATTCACGGATCGGTACGAGCGGCCCCAAAACGGTCGCCCTCGAATTTGTCAGAGTAGCTGTGCAAGGTCACTAGGTTCGGCGACCGACGGGGCCGCACCGCCGGGCTCCGCCGAGCGGCGTCCATAACATCCATAGAAAAAGCCCCGGACCGCGGGGCGGGGAGGGGAGGGCGCGGCCCGGGGCAGAGGACCCGAGAGCAAATTGCAATACAGAAAAATACGCCTGCGCGGATTGCTCCGACGTCGGGAGGGATTAAATGAAATTTTGCAGAGCAGGCGGGCCGTCACCCGTCGGCGAGCGGGCGGCCGACACCGGCGGTCTCGTCGGTGGCGGAAAGGAACGGATCCAGGACGTCGAACAGGGCGGAGGGGGCCTCCCAGTGGGGCATCAGGCCGCCCGGAAGCGTGTGGTGCGTGAGGGCCCGGGGATTCTGGTCGAGGACCGGGGAAAGAAGGTCGAAGGACTGCACGGTGGGGCCCGGCGAGGACGGGGTCAGGAGGAGCGTCGGCCGGTAGAGGCGTTCGTAGAGGTCCAAGGCCGCGTCGGGCACGTACAGGCGGCCCTGCACAAATCGCCGGGGGGCGTGGGGGGCCCCCTTCGCCCGGGCCGTCGTGGCCGCGGTGTCGACCAGGGCGTCGGTGACGTGCTCCGCGTCCAGAAAGACCTGTCGTTCGTAGTAGTCGCGGAGGGAGGCCGGGCGCGTGAGGCGGTAGTAGAAGAGCTCGAAGAGACCCGTGGGGCCGGCCAGCGCCAGGGCGAGGCGGCCGGCGGGCGAGGGGCCTCGGGCGGCCGTGAGTCCGGTGGGAGAGATCAGTGCGAGCCGCCGCACGAGCGGGGCGGCCTGCAGGCCCATCCAGGCGGCGTACTCGCAGCCGAGCGACAGGGCTACGAGGTCCGCCGGTGCGTCGAGGAGATCGGAGAGCACCTGGTAGAGCTGGTCCCCGTACACCTTCGGCGTATAGTCGAGGGCCGGGCGATCGGACCGCCCGAAGCCGAGCCAGTCGACGGCGTAGAGGGGCCGGTCGGTCGTGGCGGCGAGGTGCTCGGCGATGGGAACCATCTCGTGACTGGAGGCCACCGCGTTGAGGCTGTGCAGCAGCACGACGGGGGGGCCGGTGCCCGGCCGCACGTAGCAGTGGCTCCGGCCGTGGGGCGTCTCGAGGGAGCGGGAGGCCCAGTCCAGGACCGGGGGCAGGGCGCTGGGGGGCGGAAGCGAGTGGCGGTGCCACCAGCGTGCGGCGGCCGTCCCGGCGTAGGCCCCCGCCAGGGCGGCTCCGGTGGCCGCTACCGTGCGGGTAAATCCCGAGGAACGATCGGAAGACATGCGTGCACCTCGTACTTGTATGGCAGAATGGAGACCGGTCCGTTCAATGACGGCCCCCCGTCCTCGTTCGCCGGGCGCTTGACCTTGGTGGGGCGAGACGATAGGGTGGTAGGCCGCAGTCCTCTCTGCTTCTGCCCATCCCGCCCGTCCACATGACCGATGCCTCGCTGCCGGCCCCCCGCGTGGAGCAGCTAGAACTCTTCAAGGTGCCCCCGCGGTGGCTGTTCTTGAAGGTCACCACGACGGAGGGACGCGTGGGCTGGGGCGAGCCCATCGTCGAGGGCCGTGCCGACACGGTGGCGGCGGCCGTCGAGGAGCTGGCGTCGTACGTGGAGGGACACCCGGCCAACCGGATCGAAGATCTCTGGCAGGTACTGTACCGGGGCGGCTTTTACCGGGGCGGGCCGGTCCTCATGAGCGCCCTCGCGGGCATCGACCAGGCGCTCTGGGACCTCAAGGGCAAGCGACTGGGAGTGCCGGTGTACGAGCTCCTCGGGGGGGCGGTCCGGGACCGCATGAAGGTCTACTGCTGGGTGGGCGGCGACCGGCCCGAAGGGGTGGCCGCCGCGGCCCGGGAAAAGGTGGAGGCCGGGTATCAGGCGGTGAAGATGAACGCCACCGCCGAGATGGACTGGATCGACACGCCCGCCGCTGTGACGGAGGCGGGCCGCCGGGCCGCGGCCGTGCGGGAGGCCGTCGGGGACGAGGTCGGCGTCGGCATCGATTTCCACGGCCGCGTGCGGCGGGGCATGGCCAAGCGGCTGGTCCGCGTTCTCGAGCCCCACGCCCCGATGTTCGTCGAGGAGCCGGTCCTCCCCGAGCACAACGACGTCCTGCCCGTCCTGCAGCGGCACACGTCGATCCCGATCGCCACGGGAGAACGGATGTTCAGTCGATGGGACTTCCGGGAGGTCTTCGAGGACCGGAGCGTCGACGTCATCCAGCCCGACCTCAGCCACGCGGGAGGAATCTCGGAGGGGCGGAAGATTGCCGCGATGGCGGAGGCCTACGACGTGGCGCTGGCTCCGCACTGCCCGCTCGGGCCCATCTCGTTCGCCGCGGCCCTGCAGCTCGACTTTGCCTGCCTGAACGCTGTCATCCAGGAGACGAGCCTGAACATCCACTACAACGAGGGCGCGGACCTGCTCGACTACCTGTCCACCCCCGACGTGTTTGCGTTCGAGGACGGATACGTAGACCGGCCGACGGAGCCGGGCCTCGGCATTGAGGTCGACGAGGACACGGTGCGGGCGCAGGCCGAGACCGGCCACGACTGGAAAAACCCGATCTGGCGGGCCGACGACGGCTCGCTGACCGAGTGGTGACGAAGACCCATCGGGGCGAGTGGAAGGACAGAAGCCCCGATCTGTAGCGGGGCATCGAGGGCGTTGGACAAGGCTGCGGGCAACCGCTATGTTGGAGCGGCTCGATTCTCCCGTCCCACCCTGTCTGCGCGATGTCCACGCTCTCGCTCGTCGGTCTCGTCGTTCTCGCGGTAACGGTCCTGCTGGTGCTCGTGCTGGCCGTGCGGCTGCACGCGTTCGTGGCGCTGCTGCTGACCAGCCTGCTGGTGGCGGTGGTCGGGGGCATCCCCCTCTCCGAGATCGCGGGAATTATTGAGGAGGGGATGGGCAGCACGCTCGGCTACATCGCCACTGTGATTGGGCTCGGGGCCATGGTGGGCGAGATGCTGCGCCAGTCGGGCGGAGCCGAGCAGATCGCGCAGACCCTCCTCGCCACGTTCGGGGACGACCGCGCCCCCTGGGCGCTGAGCATCACGGGCCTGCTCGTGTCGATCCCCGTCTTCCTCGACGTGGCCCTGATCCTGTTCATCCCGCTGGTCTACACGCTGACGGAGCGAACGGGCAAGTCGCTCCTGTTCTACGCGATTCCGCTGCTGGCGGGGATGGCCGTGGCCCACAGCTTCATCCCGCCGACGCCCGGCCCCGTCGCCGTGGCGGGGCTCCTCGGGGCCGACCTGGGCTGGGTCATCCTCTTCGGGTTCCTGGCGGGCGTCCCGTCGATTGTGGTGGGAGGTATCCTGTACGGCCGCTTCATCGGGAAGCGCATTCACCTCGAGGTGCCGGAGGCGATGCGGGAGGAGCTCACGGAGGTGTCCGACGCCGAGACGACAATGCCGTCCTTCGGCCAGGCCCTTAGCGTCATCGGCGTACCCCTCCTCCTGATCCTGGGCGGCACGGTCTCCGACGTGGCCCTGGCCGAGGGCACCACGCTGCGCGCAGTGTTCTCGTTCGTCGGGCACCCGTTCGTGGCGCTCGTCCTCGCGGTCCTGCTCGCCTTCTACGTGCTGGGGATCCGCAGCGGCTACGCGATGGACGACGTGCAGACGATCGCGACCAAGGGCCTCGAGCCCGTGGGGCTCATCATCCTGGTCACCGGGGCCGGCGGCGTACTGGGCAAGGTCCTCGTCGAGACGGGCGTCGGCGAGAGGCTGGCGGAAGCCATGGCCGCCTCCAACCTGCCGGTGGTCCTGCTCGCCTTTCTGATCGCCGTCGTCGTGCGCGTCTCGCAGGGCTCGGCCACCGTGTCGATGGTGACGGCGGCCGGACTGGTCGCGCCGGTGTTCGAGTCCGGCGACTACGCGGCCCCGGTCGTGGGACTGACCACGATCGCCATCGCCGCCGGGGCCACCGTGCTCTCGCACGTCAACGACTCCGGCTTCTGGCTGGTGGGCCGCTTTCTGGGGATGGACGAGGAGGAGACGCTCCGGACCTGGACCGTCATGGAGACGATCGTCGGGAGCGTCGGCTTCCTGGTGGTGCTCGGGCTCAGCCTGCTGTTTTGAGAGACCGGTTTGGTTGCACGCAGTAGCGCCCAGTACTCCCCGTGACGGCCGCAGATCGGCCAATCCCGACCGGTCTTTTCGTTTACACGGTCCATGATCCCTCAGTCGCGACGGACCGACGCCGGTGCCACCGACGATCTAAACGTCAAAACGGCCTCTAGGAGTCAGCCGTGTCCCCGCCGTTCGCGGAGGACGCGTCCGGGTGCGGGGCGCTGCGGGGCAGGGAGAGGATGAAGGTG
>JAZKTD010000264.1:0-5012 GCA_036625705.1 Salinivenus sp. | reverse complement strand
AAGTACTGCGGGGCAGTTCTCACCCGGCACGCCCGCCGGTCAGGCCTCTACCGGGGGCACGAACACCCGCACGCCCGGCCCGCAGGGCACTGCGGACCGGGCATGGTCGGGCCGTCTCTTACGTACCGGGCGCCGGAGTGCCCACGCACCCCGGCTCTTGGACGGCTAGTAGCCCGGGTTCTGTACCAGCTCCGGATTCCGGTTGACCTCGTCGTTCGAGAACGGAAGGAAGTAGTTCTTGTCGCTCCACTCCCGCTCCTGGAGGTTGATCACCTTGAAGAAGTAGTTGTAGCTGTCCTGGGCGACCAAATTGCCGAGCGCCATGCCGGACTGGCCCATTCCGTCTTTCAGGTGACCGGTGACCTCGATGCCGCGGGCGTCCTCGTAGACCTCCGGCCCCATCTTCCAGCGCCGGACGTCGAAGTAGCGGTGGCCCTCAAAGGCGAGCTCCACCTCCCGCTCCTCGCGGATGTGGCCCAGAAGCTCCTCCGGCCCCGAGAAGTCGGACTGCGTGATCGGCGGCATGCCCACCCGCGTCCGCACTTTGTTGAGGGCACTCATCGCGGGGCCCATGTTTCCGAGGTTGGCCTCGGCCTCCGCCTTGTTGAGCAGGACCTCCGCGTAGCGGATGAAGATCCAGGGGTTGTACGCCTGCTCCTGGTGGGGGACGACGTCGCGATCGACGAACTTCCGCAGGTTGTAGCCCGTCCGCGAGGAGTTCCAGGGCTGCGGGCCGTTTCCGGTGTCGAGGCCGAACTTCATCGATCCGTCCGGCATCTCGTACTTCCCCGTCAGAATAACCCCGGCCGGGTCGACGCTCGCCGGCTCCCCGGAGGGACGCGACCGCCAGCCCGCACCGCTAAACTGGATGTTGGCGTAGAAGCGCGGGTCCCGGTTCGTGTACGGGCTCTCGGCGTCGACCGAGTCGCGATCCGGCTCCCGGGCGTCCGGCGTCGAGGGTGTGGGGTCGGCGCCCTCCCACTGAAAACTGGACCCGTCCGCCATGTCGTAGGCGTTCACGTGCTGCTGGGTCGGCGTGTCGCCCGACCACGAGAAGTATCCGTTCGGGCTCGTGAACTGAGACTGGTTGTGGTTGTAGCTGGCGTCTTCGTTGAAGTAGCGGGCCCAGATGGTGCCCCTCGGGTTCCCCTTCGTGAAGAGCTCGTGGTAGGATCCCGGGGTCGGCGTCTGTTCGAGGCTGTAGGCCCTCATGTCGATGACGGCCTGGGCGGCGTCGGCGGCATCCTGCCAGCGGTCCTGCTGACTTCCGCTGGTGTAGCTCACGTACTCGTTGTCGCCGAAGGGACTGTTGTTGTAGAGGTCACTGGCCGCGTAGAGCAGCACGCGGGACTTGAGGGCCATCGCCGCCCCTTCCGTCGCGGTCCCCTGCCGGCGCGCGTTCATGTCCAGCAGTGTCGCGGCGGAGTCGAGGTCGGCGACAATCGCGTCGACGGTTTCGGGGAAGGTGTTGCGCGGCACCTGGTACTGCGCGACGCCCCCGGACAGTTCGAAGACCCGGTCGATGACAGGTATTCCCCCGTAGAGCTTCATCAGGTTCTGGTAGAAAAAGCCCTTCAGGAAGTAGGCCTCCCCCAGAAGCTGGTCCCGCTGGTCGCTGGGCATATTCTGGTTCCCCTTCACGTTCTCGATGAAGAGGTTCAGGTCCCGAATCGAGGAGTAGACGCTGTTCCAGTTGTAGCCCTGGTACGGCGGGTTGTCGGCCGGCCGCCAGCCCGGCGCGTCCCAGATGCCGCGGTCGCCCGGCGAGAGGGTGGACTGGATGTTCTGCGTCCCGGGGTGACCGTGCGTGTTGAAGGCCTCGTCGGTGACCCCCGGCGTCTGCATCGGGTCGCCGTAGCCGAGGCCCGTCCGGGCGTACACTTCGTTCAGGTATGCCTCGGCGAGGGCGGGGTCCTGAAACACCCGGTCGGCGGCCAGCTCATCCTTCGGCTCCAGGTTGAGGCTGTCACACCCCGCCAGGAGGAGCATCGAACCAACAAAGAAGGCCGTGAGAATGCGTGTCAGTCGTCTCATGAGTTTGGGGAGCTACCCTCGGATAATGCGGAAAAGATTTTGGAGTCTCAGTCGCGCCCCGCCCTCTCGCGTCGGGCGGGGCACGGTAGCAAGCAGTCGGGGCGACGCCCCGGACACAGGCTCTACAGCCCCATCCGGATGCCGAACGTGTAGGCCCGCTCCGGAGGGTACACGTGGCCGGCGCTGTTTCGGATCTCCGGGTCGACGACGTCGATCGGGGTCAGCGTCAGCAAATTCCGGCCGCTGAGGTACACCTGGAGGTTCCCGACACCGACGCCCTGCGTCAGGCTCTGCGGCACCTGGTAGCTGAGCTGCGCCGCCTTCAGGCGGATGTACTTCGCGTCCCGAAGGAAGAAGGTGTTCGCGTTGGATGCCCAGTACGGATTGACGCGCTGGTAGGACCGCGGCCCGGAGGCGTCGGTGTTGTCCGGGGTCCAGCGGTCTTCCGCGAACGACTGGTAGTAGTTCCCGAAGGTGCCGGCCGATCCGGTAAACACGTAGTGCCGGACCTGCGCCGCGCCCTGCAGCTGCAGGTTCAGGTTGAAGTTGCCGTAGGTCGCACCCAGGTTCAGGCCGCCGATGAGGTCCGGGCGGCCGTTTTCGGTGACCCGGCGCCGGTCGTCGGCGTTGATGACCCCGTCGCCGTTGATGTCCTTGAAGCGGACATCGCCGGGACGGGCCCCCGGCCAGTGGCAGAGATTGCCGTTGGGGCAGTCCGCCTCGGCCTGGTTGATCTCCTCCTGGGTGTTCCAGATGCCGTCGTCGACGTAAAAGAGGCCGGTATTCATCGGCCGGCCCTCGTTTTCCTGCCAGGCGGGCACGCCATCCGCCTCGGCAAAGTCGACAATCTCGTCCTCGGCAAAGGTCATGTTCGCCCCCACGCGGAAGGAGAAGTCTTCATTCACATCCTGCGTGTAGTTGAGCTGCGCCTCGTAGCCGGTGCTGCGCACCTGCCCGATGTTCTCGCGGGGGAGACTGAAGCCCGCCGTCGCCGGAACGGCCTCGCTCCGGAACCACAGAATGTCGTCCCGGAAGTGGTTGAAGTAGGTGAGGTTGAAGGAGAGGCGGCTGTCGAGGATCGCCCCCTCGAGGCCAACGTCGAACTGCCGGGCCACCTCCCAGGTCACGTCCGGGTTCGGAACGCGGGTCTGCGAGATCGTCGTGCCCAGCCCGTCGCCGAAGGCCGTCTGTCCGCTCAGCGCGTAGGATCGCAGGAACTGGTAGGGCTCGATCTGGTCGTTCCCCGTCAGGCCTAAGGACGAGCGAAGTTTCAGCCGGTCGAATACGTTGTTCGTGACGCCGTTAAACCAGTCCTCCTGGGCAATGCGCCAGCCGGCCGAGACCGACGGGAAGAAGCCGAACCGCTGGCCCTCCGGGAAGATGTAGGACCCGTCGTACCGGGCCACCACCTCGACGAGGTACTTCTCGCTGTAGTTGTAGTTGACCCGGCCGAAGAAGTTGAAGCGGGCCGAGTGCCGACCCGTGCCGAAGATGTTCTGCTGCGCGGTGCCGCCCGCAACGAACTCCTGAATCTGATCGGTCGGGAAGAAGCGGCGGAAGGTGTGGGTCGTGTCCATGTCCGACGACTGGTACTCCGTCCCCAGCAGGAAGCTGGTGTTGTGGTCCCCCAGGGACTTTTCGTAGGTCGTCGTGGCCCGCAGGAGCACGTCCTGCATGTCCCGATCGTTCTGCGTGAGCCGCGGCTCCGGCACACCCACCTCCGATCCCTGAAGAACGGGCTCGCCGTCCTCCATGCCGGTGAAACTGTAGAGCGTCCAGGGCTCCTGCCACCGCTTCTCGTTGTAGAAGTGGCGGTCGTACGCAACGGTCCCCTCGACGGTCCAGCCCTCGACCGCCGGCACGTCGTAGGTCATGTTCAGGTCGCCCTGGAAGAAGTAGGTGGTCTCGTCGTCGTAGCCGGTCTGGTTGGCCACGACCGGGTTGACGCCGTTCTCCTGCGCCGGGCCGGGCTTGCCGTTCGGGAAGAAGGCGGGCTCGGTCGGCTTCCCGCGCTGCAGCATCTCCCAGGCGGAATTGAGACCCCGGGTCCAGGCCGGAATGCTCCGCTGCTCGAGCCGGCCGTGGAGGTTGAGATTCATGTTGAAGTTGTCGGTCACATCCCCCTGAAGATTGCTCCGGAAACCGAGCTTGTCGAAGCCGGTGCCGCTGTTGACCAGGATGCCGTCCTCGGTCGCCGCGTTGAAGGACGTCCGGTACTGCACCGTCTCGCCGCCGCCGGTGATCGACGCACTGGCCGTCGTCTCCTGCGAGAAGTTCTGGAGCGCCACGCCGTACCAGTCGGTGTTGTGCAATTCGTAGCTCTGGTCGATCTCTCCGGACTCCATCAGCTGCCGCGTCTGGTCAATCTCCTCCTGCGTGAAGAACGGCGACTGGTTGTTGTACCCAGCCTGCTCGTTCATCATCTGCATGTAGGTCATGGCGTTGGCCATCTCCGGCACGACCGTCGGCTGCGCGTAGCTCTGCTCCACGTTGACGTCGATCTGCGTCTCGCCGGCGCGTCCCTCCTTCGTCTCAACGAGGATGACGCCGTTGGCCGCCCGCGAGCCGTAGATGGCCGCCGATGCGTCCTTCAGCACCGAGACGCTCTGGATGTCGGCGGGGTCAATCCGCGCAAGCCCCCCCTGCCGACCCGGCACGCCGTCGATCACGACGAGTGGCGAGTTGTTGTTGAGCGTCGAGGCGCCGCGGATGATCAGGTTGGAATTGTCCCGGCCCGGACGACCGCTCGAGTTGACCCCAATGAGGCCCGGAATCGAGCCCTGCAGGGTCTGCGTCAGGTTCGTGGTGGGCTGAATGTCGAGATCCTCCCCGGAGACCTGACTGACCGAGCCGGTCGTCGTCTCAATCGTCTGCTCCTGGTAGCCAACGTTCACCACGACCTCCTCCATCGCGGTTACGGCCGGCTCCAGCTGGACGGTAATCTCCGAGCGTCCCTCGATGGGCACTTCCTGCTGCTG
>JAZKTD010000263.1:0-5025 GCA_036625705.1 Salinivenus sp. | reverse complement strand
AGCAGGAACGGGTTCTCCCCGAGCCCGACGGCCACCGCCCCGAGAATCGGCAAAAAGGCGGCCGTCGTGGCGGTGTTGCTCGTAATCTCGGTGAGGGCCACGATGAGGGCGACCGTCGAGACGAGCACCGCCAGGATGGGCCAGCCGCCGAGGCCCTCGACGCCCCGCCCCAGCCACTCGGCGAGGCCGGTATCGCTGATCGCGGCGGCGAGGCTGAGGCCGCCGCCGAACAGGAGCAGCACGCCCCACGGCAGCGCCTCCGCGTCGGGCCACGTGAGGAGGGCCCGGTCCTCGGTGCCGGCCGGAATCAGGAAGAGCGCCAGGCCGGCCCCGATGGCGATGCCCGCGTCCGAGAGGCCGGGCACGAGGTCGCTCAGCAGGGGACGCGTCATCCAGAGCAGGGCGGTGGCCCCGAACACGACCGCCACGCGCGTCTCCGCCGCCGTCATGGCCCCGAGCTTCGCCTGCTCCTCGTCGATGATGGCCGCCCCGCCGGGCAGCGTCTCCAGCTCGATCGGGTAGACCCGCGTGAGGACCGTGTAGACCAGCGGCAGGGCGACCGCTACGAGGGGCAGCCCGACCATCATCCACTGCGCAAAGCCCACCTCCACACCGTACGACTCGGAGAAGAAGCCCGCCAGCAGCGCGTTCGGGGGCGTCCCGATGAGGGTGCCCATGCCCCCGACGTTGCACCCGTAGGCGATGCTGAGGACCAGCACGACCCCGAAGTGCGGCGGCATCGGCTCGCCCCGCTCCGCGAGCCGGTCGTGCGTGAGGTCGATGATGGAGAGCCCAATGGGCAGCATCATGAGCGCGGTGGCCGTGTTGCTGACCCACATGCTCAGGAAGGCCGACGCGAGGATGAACCCGACGACGATCGAGGACGGATTGACCCCGACTCCCTGCACGATGCCCAGGGCAATGCGGCGGTGGAGGTCCCACGTCTGCATGGCCTGCGCGATGATAAAGCCGCCCATGAACAGGAAGATGAGCGGGTTGGCGTAGGGGGTGGCCGCCCCGTCGATGTCGGCGATGCCCAGCAGCGGAAAAAGGACGAGGGGCACCAGCGCCGTCGCGGCGATGGGCAGGGCCTCCGTGATCCACCACACGGCCATGAGGCTTCCGACGGCGGCGGTGCGCCAGGCGGCCGTGTCGAGCCCCTCCGGTGCGGGCAGCAGCAGAAGGGCGACGCAGAGAACGACGCCGCCCGCGAGGCCGAGCCGGCGCCGGAGCGTTTCGGTATCGATGTCCATGACGACGAGGGCTGCACCTGGGTGAGGGCGAGAACGCGAGAGGACGAGGCCGAACCTCCAGCGGCACGTCTCCGTGTCGCCTTGGATTCAGTTCGCCGAGGACGTTTCCGGGTCCGGCAGCGACGGGGGCCCCTCGTTCTCGAGCCAGTGGACGAGGTACGGCACGTTGTAGGCGTGCGTCCACCCGAAGATGCGGAGGCCGTTCGTGATGCTCCAGATGGGCCGCCGGTCCGGGTCCTCCCGCGATGGCGGCATGTTTCCGACGCTCTCCAGCGCCTCAAAGAGCTCGGCCTGGCTGCCCGCCTCGTCGAACGAGAGGGACAGCGGGTCCGTCCGCAGCGCCTGGGCGCGGTCGTAGGCGGTCCGGTAGAGGCTCCGGTCGCCGGAGAGCTGGTACCCCATCAGCAGGGTCGAGATGCTGGCGAGGTACGACTCCATCTCGTGGTTGAGGGGCGGGTTGTCGCGCACCCAGCGGGCGTGGCGGACGAGCGCGTCGCGGACCGCCGGGTCGCCCGTGAGCTGGTAGTACTTGCCCAGCCCGCGGGCGGCGTACACCTGGGCGTAGCCGTAGCGGTCGATGATGAGGTTCCCACCCTGCTCCTTCTGCAGCCGCAGCATGCGGTCGACGCGGGCGTCGAGCTCCTCCTTGTAGCGGGGGTCCTTCGTGGCGTCGTAGAGCTCGACGAGGTTCCAGACCGACAGGTAGAGGCGCCGTCCCGTGAGGCCGTGCTCGCCGAAGATGCGGCGCCGGTAGTAGTTGCCGGTCTTCTTGGCCACCTCCAGGCCGCGGTGGTAGCCGTCGAGGTAGTACGAGGCGATCCACCCGGCCGTCCACACGTGGGCGCTCAGCATGGCCGTCCACTGCTGGTCGCCGTGGCGGCGCCCCATGCCGACGTACGGGGATCCCGACGGCGCATTGTTGGCCTGCCACCAGTCGAGGGCCGCGTTCGTGTCCCCCCGGTAGTCGGGGCCGGCGGGCCAGTGCCTGTTGTCGACGTCCATCGAGTGGCGGCTCATGGACTGCCCGGTCAGGTAGTAGTCCCGCTCACCGGTGCGCATGAACTGCATCCACCACATGTAGTCCTCGGCGGGCTCGTTGTTGGCGAACTCGAACCACTGGTTGCGGAAGTAGTAGTTCTTGCCGTCGCCGTAGAAGAAGGTGCCGTACCACGGCTCCCACTGCTGGTTGAAGCGCCACCACCGAAACTTGTAGTCCATGCCGCGCTCAAACGCCGCGTACGTGTCGGAGCGCGGGGCCATGCGGCCGTAGACGCGGCTCTCGCTGTACCACGACGGGGGAGCGTGCGCCACCGCGGGGTCGAGCACGTAGTCGAGCGAGCGCTGCACGGCGGCCCGGTCGGCGTCGGCCTCGTGGAAGCGGTAGACGAGTTCGGTGGTCTTGGTGAGGCCCTGCGCGAAGTTGTCGACCATCCCGCCGTCCTCCTCGCTCGACCAGCGGGCAAAGCTCATCGGCGGGGCGGCGTCGCTCCACATGTAGGCGTGGACGCGCTGACTGTCGACGTCGAGCGCGAGTTCCTTCGGGTACTCTTTCATGAAGTGCCGAATGCCGAGGGCCACGCCCCACTCCTCCCCCGTCACGTCGATCCAGCCCGCGGCCTTCGTGGCGTCGACCTGGCGGGTGCCGTTGGCCGCAATGCGGGCCGAGAACCCGTCGATCCGTTCGGTGGCCGAGGCGTTCGGGATCGGCGGGATGTGGGCGGAGTCCGGGCCGGTCTGGACGACGGAGAAGCGCCCCGCGTCGGGGACCGGCTGCTCGTAGGACTGCGGGGGCCCGGTGGCCCACCAGTCGCCCTCGTGGTACGCGGTGCGCACGGTGGGCGTCCCCTCGAACTGGTAGTCGAGCGCGAGGCCCGCCCCCGCGATCCGGTCCGCCGGCTGCGTCCACCGCGGGTCGCCGGCCAGGGCCTCCTCGTCGACGATGTTCTCCCCGTCGGTCGCAATCGCCGCGTGCTGCCCCTCGATCGGCGGCCGCTGGTCGGGCTCGCCGGTGTAGGTGAACGTGTGCAGCACCCGAAGTGTGGGCCGGCCGGCGTAGGCGTGGATGCGCGTCGTGAACGGCGCGGAATTATTGTCGTCCCGCCCGTACCGGTAGGTCCCCTCGATACGGAGGATGGCGTGCAGCGGGCCGGAGCCCTGCTCCTTGAACGTCTGGGTGACGGTGGCCCGCGAGGAGTCGAGTCCCACCTCGTCGAGCAGGTCGAGGTACGAGCCGCGCCCGTCCGGCCCCGTCGCCACGACGTCGTCCTCGTCGAAGCCGTCCCCCTCCGCGTCGAACTGCACCTCGTCCAGGAAGCCGCCGTCGGACCGCTTGTTAACCCGGAAGCGGAGCGGCCCCGTCGTGATCTCGGCGAAGCCGTAGGAGCGCTGGTTGTTGACGAACCGGATCCGCTCGCCCGTGATTGGGGCGCGCTCGACCTCGGGGCCGTACTCGAGCTGGTACGAGTCGCCGTGGTCCGCGAAGAAAAACACCCACACCCACTTTAGGCTCGTGTCGGCCGGCGCCCACGTGGTGACCGGCGTGATCTGAGACGGGATCTCCCGGCCGTCGGCCGTGAGGACGCGCACGTGCTCCGGCGACTGCAGCGCCCCCTTCGGAAACGGGATGCCCATCGTGATGGGCGCCCCGGGCTGCACGTGGTCGACGCTGAGCGGGATTCGGTCCGCCGCCGTGGCCGACGCGGGCCCCAGACACCCCGTCACCAGCGCGCTCAGGGCGAGGATGGCAAGCGTGCGGACGGGTGTGCTCATGTCGATCTGGGGCCGATGGGGGCCGGAACGAAGGGAGGAGAGTGGAGGGTCGAAGGTCGAGGGTCGAGGCGGACGAGTGAGCGATTCGGGCGCGATTCTCTACTCTCGATTCCCGTCTTGCAGGCCGAGCGCCGCGGCGCCGAGCACCCCCGCGTGCTCCAGCTCCGACCGTCGAATCGTGAGAGTGTCGACCATGCGCGGGAACTCGAAGGCCCGGAGCTCCGCCCACATCGCCTCCTCGAAGAACGGGTGGGCGTGCCGCACGGACCCGCCCATCACGATGCAGGCGGGGTCGACGGCACAGAGGACCGACGTGAGGGCCCGCCCAAGGTGGGTGCCCAGCTCTTCGAAGAGGGCCTGGGCCGCCGCGTCGCCCGCCTTCGCCCGCTCGAAAGCCGCCTCCCCGGTCGTGTCGTGCTGCTCGAAGAAGAGGCCGGCGCAGTACTCCTCGTAGATGCCGTCCCGGTAGGGCGCCGTGCCAAACTCCCCGGCGCCGCAGTTGTGGCCGGACAGCAGCTCGCCGTTCACGATGATGCCCCCCGCGAAGCCGGTCCCCACGATGAGCCCAATCATCGGCGACTGGCCCTGCCCCGACCCGTAGTGATACTCGGCGAGCGCGAAACAGTTGGCGTCGTTCTGCACGTAGGCCGGTATGTCGTAGCGCGCCTCGAGCCGCGCGCCGAGGGGCACCTCCGTCCACGACGGAATGTTCTGCACGTCGTACACCACGCCGGTCTCTACGTCGACCATGCTGGGCACGCCGGCCCCGATGCTCGCGGCCTGGTCGACAGGCAGGCGATCGAGGAGCGTGTAGATCTGCTCGAGGACTGCCTCCTGGGAATCGTCGGCCGGGGTGGGCGCCTCGTGCACCACGCGGACCGCCCGGTCCTCAACGAGGCCGGCGCGGACGGTGGTGCCGCCGAGATCGATGCCAATGCGCATCACAAACAGGGGCGTCTGGGTGAGGAGGCAGTGCGGAGACCCTCGAAGCCGGCGGCCCCGC
>JAZKTD010000262.1:0-5075 GCA_036625705.1 Salinivenus sp. | reverse complement strand
TCGGGGGCGACGGCGGGGGATGTTGGCCGTACCCCGCCCGAGGGGACCGACGGGGCCGCTACACGTAGTCCTCGAACTGGTGGGCGTGGAGGTACTCGACGACCTGCTTCACCTGCTGGGCGCTGTCGCGGTTGCAGACGAGCACCGCGTCGTCGGTGTCGACCACCACCATGTCGTGGATGCCGACCAGGACCACGAGGCGGTCGTCGGTCTGGACGTAGCACCGGCTCGAGTTCTGCATGATCACGTCCCCTTCAATGACGTTGCCGTGCTCGTCCTTGTCGCTGAGGTCGTAGACGGCGCGCCAGTCGCCGACGTCGTTCCACTGAAACGAGCCGGGGACGACGTAGACGGAGTCGGCCTGCTCCATCACGCCGTAGTCGATCGAGATGCGCGGGCTGTCCTTGAAGGCCTGGGTGAGGGTCTCCTCGTCGGGGGCGCCTTCGGTTTCACGGACGGGGGCGAACGCCTTGTGGGCGTCGGGCAGGTGCGTCTCGACCTGGTCGAGGATGGTGTCGGCCCGCCAGATGAACATGCCGCTGTTCCACAGAAAGTCGCCGCTGTCGATGAAGCGCTCGGCGGTCGACTGGTCGGGCTTCTCGGCGAAGGTGCGCACCGGGTAGGCCTGGAGTTCTGCGTCGTCGGCCGTGTCGCCGTCGTACTGGATGTACCCGTACCCGGTGGCGGGATAGGTCGGCTCGATGCCGAGGGTCACGAGGGCACCGGGCTCCTGGGCGGCCTCGATGGCCACGTCGAGGGTGCGGTGGAACTGCGCGACGTCGCCGATCACGTGGTCGGCGGGCAGCACCACCATCGTGGCGTCGGGGTCGCGGCCGGCGAGCGTGGCGGCGGCGTAGGTAATGCAGGGGGCCGTGTTGCGGCTGATGGGCTCGGCCAGGATGTTCTCCTCGGGGACGGCCGGCAGCTGGCGCTGCGTCTGCTCGACGTAGCGGTCGTGGGTGACCACGAGGCAGCGCTCCGGCGGGATGAGGCCCTGCAGGCGGGCGACGGTGTTCTGGATGAGGGTGCCGTCGCCGAAGACGTCGAGGAACTGCTTGGGCCGCTCCTTTCGACTGGCGGGCCAGAAGCGGCTGCCGATGCCTCCGGCCATAATCACGGCGTAGTCCATACGGAATCGGGCGAAGTCGTGAGAGGAAAAGGCTGGCTCGTTCAACATAGGTGTTGGCGCGAGAAGTTGCATACGCCGCCGGCATCCGACCGGCCGCGGGGGAATCAGGGGGCAGACGGGTCGCTCCGCAGCAGCACGTCGGCCGCGACGGGGCAGTGGTCGGAGGGAAAGTGGCCGTTCCACCGGTCGGTAAGGGTGCCGTGCCGCCGCACGTCCACGGGGCCGCGAACGAAAATGTAGTCGATCCGGGCGCCCGGCTGAACCTCGGGACCGAAGCCGTTGAAGGTGGCGACGGGGCCGTGGTGCGGGTGCGTGCTGTCGTAGAGGGCGTCCCGCAGGGCCGGGCCCGCCGGATCGACGAGACGGCGGTACGGGGGCGTGCCGGGGGGCGCATTGAGGTCGCCGAGCACCGCCACCGGGGCCGTTCCGGCGCGGGCATCGATCTGCCGGCCCACCAGCCGGGCGCTCTCGCGGCGGGCCGTGGCGCTGTCGTGGTCGAAGTGTGTGTTGAAGACGACGAGCGACCGGTCGGTCCGGTCGTCGGAGAAGGCCGCCCACGTGGAGATCCGCGGGTAGGCGGCTCCCCAGCTCCGGCTCTCCGGCACCGTCGGGGTCGTCGAGAGCCAGAAGGTATCGTGCCGCTCGAGGGAGAGCCGGTCGGGGCGGTAGAACAGCGCGCAGTGCTCGTTTTGGTCGGCCCCGCGGCCGCGCCCCACCCAGCTGAACGCCTCCAGGCGCGCACCGAGGTCGTCGAGCATGGGCGGGAGGGCCTCCTGTACGCCCACCACGTCGGGCCTGTGGAAGCGAATCAGGCTGGCCACGGCCTCGCGCCGGGCGGTCCAGGGCGGCTCCGCGTCGTCGGCGACGGCGACCCGGAGATTAAACGTCATGAGACGGACGGGGGGCATGAGAGCGGGGAACGGATCGGACAACGAGGACGGCTACCACCGGTCCGGCGGCGACCACAGACCGAGGGGGACGATGGTGACGTGGTACAGGGCGTAGCCGAGCTCCCACAGCGGGAAGGCGGCGAGCAGGTCGGCGTCGTCGAGCGCCGCCGCGGCGGGCCCCAGCGCGGCGTGGCGGGCCAGCAGGCCGGTGGCGAGCAGCCCGACCCCTGTCGTGCCGAGGGCGAGCGGCGCGAGCCAGAGCAGCACGAGGCACGCGGGGAGGAGCGTGAGATGGAGGCCGACGGTCCACGGGTAATGGCGGCCGGCCGAGACGTGGCGTCGCCGCTGCCGGCTCCACTCGGCCCAGGAGGTGGGGGCCGCGGCGGGCACGGCCGTGCGGGAGTCGTACAGGGCCTGCACGGTGGCGCAGCCCCGGCGGTACACGGCCTGCACGAAGAGGTCGTCGTCGCCGCTCATCGGGGCGTCGGCGTCGGCCCCGAACCCGCCCACTGCGTCGAACACCGATCGCGGATAGCTGAGGTTGCGGCTGACGGCCATGTAGGGCCGCCCGAGCCCGATGGCGGCCGCCGTGTAGAGGGCCTCAACCAGGGCCTCGTAGCGCGCGAACGCCCCGAGAAGGCCCGTGCCGCGCAGGGGGCTGTAGCCCGCGAGGACGAGGGCCTCGTCCGAGTCGGCGTGGGTGGCGGCGAGGACCGACAGCCACTCGGGGGGCGGCCGGCAGTCGGCGTCCGTGATGGCCAGGAGGTCGTGCCGGGCCGCGGCGATGCCCTGCGTCAGGGCGCGCTTCTTCCGGGGCGGGGCCGGGTCGGTCACGCGGACGACCCGGGCCGCGGGGCGGTCCCGGGCCCAGGCCTCCGCGATCGGAGCGGTGTCGTCGGTCGAGGCGTCGTCGACGATCACGACCTCGGCGTCGGGGTGGGTCTGGCGGTCGAGGGCGTCGAGAAGAGTCGGGAGGGCGGCCGATTCGTTGCGGGCCGCCACGACGACCGAGATCGGCGGCCTCTCGTCCGGCGCCGCGGGCGGGGCGGGCCGCCGACTGCGACGCCATCCCCACCCGAGCAGGGCGCTGTACAGGAGAAGCACGGCGAGGGCCCCGCCGAACAGAAGCAGCATCATCAACAAGAAGGCTCGGGGTGGGAACGGGCGGCGGCCAATCGAGGCGGCCACACGGGGACAAAATCCGCGTGGATTCCGACGGCCCCTGACAAGAATAGTAGAGGCCCAACGAAATCTCTACTACGTTGTACAATCGCAACACGCTTTTTGCCCTCGCGGCCGTCGACGCCCGAACTGACGACTCCGTCACGCCTATGTCCACCATCACGTCGGTTTGGCCGGATCTGGGTCGGTTCTGGACGATTGCCAACGTGCTCAGCCTGTCGCGTTTCGTGCTGGTGGTGCCCATCGCCGTGTTGCTCTGGCACGACGGCTCCCTCGGCTGGCTGCTCGGGCTGACGATCGCGGTGATCATGACCGACTGGTTCGACGGGCGGGTGGCGCGCTGGACCCGCACGGTCTCGGAGTGGGGAAAGGTGATCGACCCGGTGGCCGACAAGTTTGCGGCCATCCTCACCGTGTCGGTGCTTACGTTTCGGCCGGCGGTGTCCGGGGCGCCGGAGCTGCCGCTCTGGTTCTTTGGCGTCATCGTGGGGCGGGACCTCCTCATCCTGGCGGGCGGGGCGTGGATCGCGCGACGGTCCGGGACGGTGCTCATGAGCGCCTGGGCGGGCAAGGCCGCCAGTCTGTGGCTCGCCTTTACCGTGCTGGGCGTCATCCTCAAGGCCGACCCGCCCGTGTTCAACGTGTGTCTCTGGATGGCCACGGGGCTCTTCGTGTTTTCCTTCGGCGTGTACGTCGTCCGCTACCTGAACGCCATTCGCCGGTCGCCCCCACCCCGCGACCCTGCGGACACGGCCGACCGGCCCGACGCGCCGGCCGAAGACCGGGCCCCCGACTCGTCGGCCCCGGCGGGCTCCTCCGCGATGACGATCGCGGGCACGCCCGCCCCGACCGCGCCCTGACGCCGGCCGCCCGTTCACTGCCTTTTCCCCTTCGCACTTCGCCATCATGGGCATTCTCGACCGCTTTACCAACCAGAACGACGAGGACGAGCAGGAAAAGCTGGAGGAGGGGCTGGAAAAGACCCGCACCAGCTTCTTCGGCAAGATCGACCGCATGGTCCGCGGCAAGGACACCGTGGACGCGGCGCTCCTGGACGAGCTGGAGGAGGTCCTCGTCACCAGCGACGTCGGGGTCGACACGACGCTCGACATCATCGACCACGTCGAGGCGCGGGTCGCGGAGGACCAGTACGTCTCCACCCAGGAGCTGAACGCCCTTATCCGGGAGGAGATTGCCCAGCTGATGCTGGAGGGCGGCGAGGAGCGGCCGGCCGACTTCGACGCGCCCCTCCCGAACAAGCCCCACGTCATTATGGTGGTGGGGGTCAACGGGGTCGGCAAGACCACCACCATCGGCAAGATGGCGTACCGCTACCGGCAGGCCGGCAAGAGCGTCCTGCTGGGGGCGGCGGACACCTTCCGGGCGGCGGCCATCGAGCAGCTTGAGATCTGGGCCGACCGGGCCGGGGTGCCCCTCATCAAGCAGGAGCACGGCTCCGACCCCGCCGCGGTGGCCTACGACACGATCGAGGCCGCGCAGGCCCGCGACACCGACGTCGTCCTCATCGATACCGCCGGGCGCCTCCACACGAAGGGCGGGCTCATGGATGAGCTCGCCAAGATGAAGCGGGTCATGCAGAAGCGCACGGACAGCGCTCCGCACGAGGTGCTGCTGGTGCTCGACGCCTCGACCGGCCAAAACGCCCTGCGCCAGGCCGAGGAGTTTATCGAGAGCGTGGACGTGACGGGCCTGGCCCTCACGAAGCTCGACGGCACGGCCAAGGGCGGCGTCGTGATTGGCGTGTCGCACCAGTTCCAGGTGCCGGTCAAGTACATCGGGGTGGGGGAGGACGTCGACGACCTGCAGGTGTTCGACCGCAAGGGCTTCGTCGAGGGCCTGTTCAAGGGCGTGGA
>JAZKTD010000261.1:0-5081 GCA_036625705.1 Salinivenus sp. | reverse complement strand
GGACCCTCCTCGTTGGTGAAGCACGACATTTCGGGCGGATCTTTATCACGCCGAGGGGGAATGCCCCACATTCTTAAATGTATCTTCATAAAAATGAGGGAAAGAGTTCCTTAAATAGTTAAACGCGTCCCGTCAGTAGTTTCGATTGTGCTTTACTTCGAGTCCGCCTCTAGGGACGTACCCGTCGCGAACGCCTTCTCACGAAGCGACGGAGGGAGTCATGAACGACGACACCTCTCGTAATACCCCACGTCGCGGCGCCCCCCGGCAAACCGTCACCCGGCTCCTGCGCGTGGCCCGCTCAAATCCCGACGACGCGAGCGCGGGCCGCAACCTCCGGGAAGGCCCCCTCTACGAAAAGATCCATGATGAGCTGCGCCGCCGGGCCCACAGAGAGCGGAGGCGCTGGAAGGGGGACCCCTCGCTCCGGACGACAGCCCTGGCCCACGAGGCCTACCTCAAGCTCGTGGCCGTCGGGGAGCGGTCCTGGGAGGAGCGATCGCATTTCCTAGCTGTGGCGGCGACGGCGATGCGGCACATCTTAATCGACCATGCCCGACACAAGACGGCCCAGAAGCGGGGCGGAGACGAGGCGCCCCTCTCGCTCGAAGAACTGCGGGACACCCTGGGCCGAGAGGTCGCCATTAACGAAGAGAACGCCGAGGCCTTTGTCTTGCTCGATGAGGCCCTGGACCGGCTCGACGAGGAGCATCCCCGGGCGGCGCGGGTGGTGGAATGCCGGTTCTTTTCCGGCATGTCGATCGAGGAGACTGCTGAGGCGCTCGACGTATCGACAGCGACGGTGAGCCGAGATTGGAAGCAGGCAAGGGCGTGGCTCTACCGGGAGATGGAACGCATTCGGAGCGGAGGACAGGCCCCCGGCGACGCGCAAGGGGAAGGCTCCCCGGAGACAGGCGGGCAGCGCTGATTCGAACATTCACAGCAGTTCCATGCCCGAGGACCGGTGGGACAAGGTCGGGCGCCTTCTTGGGGAGGTACGGGAGGCAGATCCCGAACGGCGGGAGGCGCTCCTCGAGACGCGCTGCGACGACCCGGAACTGCGGGCGGAAGTGCGCTCGCTTCTGGAGGCGGAGAAGGGGGCAGAGGACTTTTTCGGGCGCCTGGGGGCGACGATCGCTTCGTTTCAGGGAGGGGCGGACGGAGCAGAGGACGCCGGTGGGGAGGGAAAACCGGTCTCCGACCCGCTTGAACTGGAGGGTACGCGGGTTGGGCAGTACGAGGTACAGGCGCACCTTGGCGGTGGAGGCATGGGGATCGTCTACCGGGCCCGCGACCCGGAGCTGGACCGACCGGTCGCGTTGAAGTTTTTGCCACCCCACCTCACGTCCCACCCCGAAGCGGAAAAGCGGTTCGTGCAGGAGGCGAAGGCCGCCGCCGCGCTGGGCCACCCCAACATCGCGACGGTCCACGAAATCGGGCGGACCGAAAGCGGCCGGCGCTACATCGCAATGGCCTACTACGAGGGGGAAACCCTGAAGAAAACGATCGAGCGGGAGGGGGCGCTCCCGGTCGAAACGGCCCTCCGCTACGCCGAGCAGGTCGCCGAGGCCCTGTCGGCGGCCCACGAGGCGGGCATCGTCCACCGCGACGTGAAGCCCGCCAACGTGATGGTGACGGAGAGCGGGGCGGTGAAGCTTCTGGACTTCGGGCTCGCACAGGCGGAGGGCGGGACGGGGCTGACCGAGACGGGACGCCGGCTGGGCACCGCCGCGTACATGAGCCCGGAGCAGGTCCGGGGAGAAGACGTGGACCCCCGCACCGATCTCTGGGCCGTAGGGGCCCTCCTCTACGAGATGGGGGCCGGCGAGCGGCCGTTTGAGGGCGAGCGACGGGCCGCCGTCTTGTATGCGGTCGTGCACGAGGAGCCCACGCCCCTTGCAGAGCGCCGGCCGGAGCTCCCTGCGGCCCTGGCCCGGCTCGTGCACCGGTGCCTCCGAAAAGACCCGGCCGACCGGTACGCCTCGGCGGCGGCCCTCCGGGAGGACCTGCAGGCGGTGGCGTCGGGCGAGGAAACCGCCTCGATCCCGGCAGGAGGGCCCGGTCCGCTCGACTCTGTGCGGGGGGCCCGTCGGTGGGTCCTCGGCGTCGCCGCGGTGCTGGTCCTGGCGTTGATCGGGGCGCTCGGCTGGGCTCTCCGCCCCGTCGGGGAGGCCGACGTCGACCCGTCGTCCTCGACGGTCGCGGTCCTGCCGTTCGAGGTATCCGGCTCGGGGACGGAAACCTGGCGGAACGGGATGGTGACGGCGCTGAGCATGAACCTCGACGGGGCCGCCGGCCTGCGGGCAGTGGCCGCCCGAACGGTCCTCGCCGCGTGGGAGAGGCACAGGTCGTCCGACGGGGGCACCGAAAGCGCCCTGACGGTGGCCCGAGACGTCGGCGCCAAGTACGCTATTGTCGGCTCGGCGGTGCAGCTCGGGGGAGAGCTGCGGCTCGCGGCGGAGGTGCACGGGACGACCACGAGCGAGCGGTTGGGGAAAGTCGAGGTCCGAGGGAGGCCCGACAGTGTCACGGCCCTGACCGACCGGCTGACTCGCCACGTGCTGGAGGTCCTGCTTCAGCGAAGCGAGGAGAGGATTCCGTCGGTCAATCTGGCGAGCGTCACGACGCGCTCACTCCCCGCCTTCAAGGCGTTCTTGGAGGGAGAGCGTCACCTGCGGGCGGGCGCCTACGGAGCCGCCGCCCGGGACTTCGAGCGGGCCGCGGAGCAGGACAGCAGCTTCGCACTGGCCTACGCACGGCTCGAGCGGGCACTGGCGTGGAGTGGGGGAGAGGACCCGGTCCGGGCCCTTCGACGGGCCTGTAAGCTGAGCGACCGCCTTCCGCTCCGGGACCGGCGGCTCGTCAGATCGCGGTGCAGGGGGGAGCTGGAACGGCGTGAAATGGCGGTGGTCGACACGCTCCGGCGCATGACCGAGGACTACCCACAAGACCCACAGGTATGGTACAATCTCGGGGAAGCGCTCTTCCACGGCTGGGTGCCGGGCGGCTGGAGGGAGTCGGAAGAGGCGTTTCGACGAGCCGTCCAGTTGGATTCCGGCGCGGCCCCGTATCAGCATCATCTCGACGATCTCGCCTTGGCTCTTCACCGCGACAGTGCCCGGACCATCCGTCAGATCGAGAACTATCCTGAAAGGCAGCTCCGGAGGATGTACCAGGGGTTCTCGACCCTGATCTTTGGGGCCCCGAGGGACCGGCAAACGGCGTGGGCCCGCCTCGACACTCTCTCGCTACCGAACACGAGCTTCCCGTACTGGGTCCGGTGGCCGTTTCTCAACCCGAAAGATCTCGACCTCCAGAATCGGGTCATCCGCCAGATCGGCCGGCGTGAAAACGTAAGGACGGAGCCATACATGGAGCTGCTGGCAGAAAACCACCTTCTTCGCGGCAGGGTGGAGGCCCTCCGCCCCCTCCTGCGGAGCGAAGCAAACCGGGAGGAAGCCGGATGCCTGCTGGCGGTGGGCCGGACCCTGCAGTATCCGGTGCCGGATTCTCTTCTCCGGGCTCATCTCGAGCCGGCTACGGTGGGCACGAACGCATCCGCGAACCAGCTTCTCTGCGTCGGACTCTACCTCATCGACCAGGGCCGCACAGAGGAGATTCCCGAACTCATGACGCGCCTCAAGGAGACGATCGCCGAGTCGACGGAGGAGAGTGAGAGAGCGAGAAATCAGATGCGCGTGGTCTCGAACGAGCTCAGGGGGTACCGGGCGTGGAGGGCGGGGCGGCTTGAACGCGCCGCCCAGTTTTGGAGCGCGTCGAAGTGGAGCTGGTGGTGGTGGGGCGGCGCCACGAGTGCGCTCTGGCGGGGCGACCTCTACCGCGAGCTCGGGGCGCTCCGGAAGGCCGAAGAGTGGTACAACGCGGCCTGGCCCCATCCCGTCGCCCACGAGCGGCTGGGCCGGCTCTACCAGAAGACGGGCCGCCCCGAGAAGGCCGTGGCCGCCTACCGACGGTTCGTCGACGCCTGGAACGACGCCGACCCCGAACTGCAGGACCGAGTCGCAGCGGCCCGGAAGCGATTGACGGCGCTCGGGGGAGGGAGGCCGCAGAGTGACGCCGTCGTGGAGGCGATGCCCCGGCTCACAGAATAACTCGGGGGCGCGGCTGCGCCGGGCGCGAATGTGCGGGGACCCCACTGGGCCGGCTCCCTGATTGGACGTGAGTCGAGTGCGCGCGGAGGCATCGACCACTCCGCGCGCACCCGGCCCGCAGCGGGCGGCTACCCTCCGGCCTCCGGGTTCAGAAGGCGCTCCAGGGAGGGAAGCTTCTCGTCCGGGATGCGGGTGTCCGGAAGCTTATCGACGGGCCGGGGAAGCAGAAACGAGAGCGACACGGCGCAGTGGTTGGACGGCGGCGGATCGTCGCCGCACCGGATGGTCGCGTCCGTCGGCACGACGCGGCGGGGGCGATAGAAGATGTAGTCGACCTTCCGGGACGGATTGCCGGCCGGGTACGTCGCGACCGACCGCCCCGAGATGAGGGCGCTCTCCGGAAAGATGGCGGGCTGCAGGCTCGTGCCCCGAAGGAGCGCGCGTCGCGTGTCGTCGGACAGCACCGTCGATCCGGCCGAGCGGGCGGGCCTGATGCTGCCGAGCAGAAGGACGGCAAACCCCTGTCGGGAAACGCGTCGGTAGAACCGGTTCACCGCCCGGGCCTGTCGCGTCCGGGCCGAGGCCTCCGCGGCGTCGATGTTGATGTTCATGAGGACGAGCGGCCAGCCCCCGATCCCGGCCACCGCCACCTGCACGACCGACTGAGGCCGGACGAGGCGTCCCCAGAGCGACGACGAGTCCCGATCGATGGGCTGGCGGGAATGCCGACGAATCGGAAAGCGGCTCAGGAGTGCCTGCCCGGGTGCGGGCGAGGTCCCTCCGATCCGGGACAGCAGGGACGAAAGCCGGGCCGGTCGGCGGTCGGCCCCGGCGGACGCGACGGCCCGCAGGTGCTGGGCCAGCGAATCGAGACGAGAGGGCCCGCCGGAGCGAGCGGCCCCGAGCTCCATCTCCTGGAGGGCGACGAAGTCGGGCTGGATCTCTTCGAGCAGGGCCGACGCCCGGTCG
>JAZKTD010000260.1:0-5107 GCA_036625705.1 Salinivenus sp. | reverse complement strand
CGGGCCCGCTGCGCGTCCGACAGCGAGGGGCGCTCCCGGGATCGGAGCAGCGCCTCGACGTAGGCGAGGTGCGTCTGGAGCCGCAGCCGCTCCGGGGTGTCGGGCCGGGGCGCCGTGCCGTGGACCGCGCGGAAGCTCTGGTTGCCGAGGACCGCGTTGACGGGCCGGGGCGAGGCCGAGGGCGATTCGGGCGCCGTGGGGAGCAGGGAGGCGGCGCCGAAGCCGCCCAGGACCAGCAGGAGACCAGCGAGGAGGGAGAGTTCAAGGGTGCGCATGGGACCGGTAGCAGGATGCAGAGGAGCAGTCACTGTCACCTGCTATACACGGCGCGCCGGGGCAATGACCAGAGGGGCCCTACGCCGGGGACGATTCCGCCGTGGGCTGATCGGATTGGTCGCGCGCGGAGAGCGTCTCGAGCCCGGTGCCCTGATAGAGCAGCGCGATCCCCCCGGTAAGGATGTAAAACACGAACTGGGCGGCGTGGGTCAGCACCGCGTACGTGAGGGCCGAGGCCTCCGGGACCCCGTAGAGGTGGACGAGCGCTTCGGTTGTGATGTAGTGGTAGGAGCCGATCCCGCCGGGGGTGGGCACGAGCAGCCCGAGCGCCCCGATCGCCATGAGCGCCCAGGCATCCGTGAGGCCGATGCCGTACGGCCCGGCCAGGTCGAGCATGCGGAAGGGAATGTAGGCCATCAGCAGGTAGCCGGCCCACATGCCGACGGTCGACACCGAGATGGCCACGCGCCGCGGCGACCGGAGGAGCGTCATCATTCCGTCCTTGAACGAGAGCAGGGTGGGCTTCACCGTCTCCTGCCAGAACCGCCCAACCGCCGACTCCTCATCCGCGAGGGCGAGGCGGAGCCCCGCGGCCGCGACCGCGGTGAGGACGAGCACGGCCAGCGTGCCCCCTACGATCCAGCCGGTCGGAAGGCCGGCAATCGTGGCCCAGGCCGGCTCCAGGAACTGCTCGCGCAGCACCGGCAGGCGATCGAAGAGCAGGGCGATGCCACTGAGCAGGGCCAGGCCCAGCACGGCGGTGTCGAAGATGCGCTCCGAGACCACCGTCCCGAACAGGCTGCTGAAGCGGTAGGACGAGCGGGCCGACATGTTGGCGGTCCGGGCCACCTCTCCCATGCGGGGAGCGACGTAGTTGACCATGTACCCGATCATGATCGACGAGAACGACGCCTCCAGGGTGTGGGAGGGTGCGCGCCGGTCCTCGTCGAGGGCCTCGAAGTCCGGCGTCGTCGGCAGCGCCTCGATCAGGATCTCCCAGCGCCACGCGCGGCAGAGATTGCTGCCGAGCACCAGCACGGCGAGGGGCACGAGCCACCGCCAGTCCGCCTTTCGGAAGGCCGTTCCCATCTTGGTGAGGTCCACGCCGTAGAGGGCGAGGGCGAGCAGGCCGGCGGCCAGGACAAAGCTGCCAATCTGCAGAAGTCGGCGGCGAAGACGATCGGTCACGATGGGCGGCCGCGGTGGGGAAGACAGCGATCGGTCAGTCTCCGGACCGGAGGTCGATCACGCGTACGTGCTCCGGCGGCGCGAAGGTAAACGGGGTGCCGGAGCGGAGCGTGTCGGGGTTCACGGCGAGGTCCCGAAGCCGGAGGTCAATGGTCGAGCCGCTGCGGTCGGTGGCCTGCATGCGGGTCACGAGGCGATCGGCCCGGCGCACCCAGAGGAGGACGGACTGAAAGCGGGCGTCGGGCGCGGTGGCCGTGGCGTCGAGGATCAGATGCGGGGCGCCGAGCCGTCTCGTGGGCGTAGCGTCCTCGACCTCGTAGCGGTCGCTGGAGGCGGTGAGGAACGTTTCCGGCGTGATCGTAGACGTGCCCGTGTCGGTGTCGTTGACGACGACCTGGCTATCGGCGGGTGTATAGATCCAGGTCGTGGCGCCGTCGCTCACGACGGTCTGGGTAGGCGTCTGCACCCGGTACTTGTTGCCGGAGAGCACGACCGACCCTTCGACCCGCATCGAGTCCCCGGCGAACTCGGAGCCGGTGACCTGCACGAAGGATGCCTGCAGGCCGTCAAGGGCCCGGTAGGCCGCCGTGACGTTCGACAGCGACAGGTCCGTCGACTGGGCCTGTACGGGACCGCCGGCCAGCACGACGGCGGCGAGGGCCAGAAGCGCGACACAGCGATCCATCGGGCGGCACGGGTCAACAAAGAAGAGCGGGGGGACCGGCGGGGCCGTCTTCGCCCACAGATGTCCCCAACGTAACGGGCAACCGTCCAGATTATGCTTTCGCCGGCCCGAAGATTCGAGAAAATTACGGCGGCGGGGCCCCGGCTTCCGCGAGCGAGTAGGACGCCCGCCGGTCGTGGACGGCCCCATCCGGGGTGAGGGTGCTCTCGTAGAGGTGGAAGCGGTCCGGGCGGAAGGACGGCAGGTCCCCCGCGTCGTGGCGGTCCAGAAACCGGTGGACCGTCTCGGCGGGCACGTCGTTCAGGCGGGCGAGGGTCAGGTGGGGCCGGTATGTCCGCTCCTCCGGGTCGAGCCCCTCGGCCTCGAGTGCGGTACTCACCGATTCGTAGAGGGCGAGGAGCGAGTCGGTCCGGTCGAGCCCCAGGATCAGGACGCTCGGGTGACGTCGAGAGGGCAGGACGTCGAGCCCGTACGGACAGCACTCCGGCGGGGCGGCGTCGACCTCTGCGAGCGCGGTGTCGTAACGGGCCGCCCGGTCCGACCCGACCTCCCCGAGAAAACGAAGGGTTACGTGGTACTGGTCGGGGGACGACCACCGTGCGTCCAGCGCGTCGGGTGCCCGAAGCTGCGCCGCTTTCGTGCGGAGCGCGTCGGGCGGATCGAGGGCGGTAAAGAGGCGCATACACCTCGGTCCCATCATTCTTGAAATCCTGCAGCGATGGGAAACCGGGTCGGAATGCAGAGGTTCTACCGAAAGTCTCTGGAAAAGCGATATCCACACCCTGATCCTCGAGACGGAGATGCGACTGCAAAAGATCGTTTCTGGTGGACAGACGGGGGTGGACCGGGCTGCCCTCGACGCGGCCCTGGCCTGCGGCGTGCCGGTGGGCGGGTGGTGCCCGCGGGGGCGCCGCGCAGAAGACGGGCCCATTCCGGAGCGCTATCCGCTGGAGGAAACCCCGTCGGAGGCCTACGAACAGCGCACCGCCTGGAACGTGCGCGACAGCGACGGCACCCTCATCATCACCGACGGTACGCTGGAGGGCGGGACCGCGCTCACGATGCAGGAGGTCAAGCGGCAGGGACGCGCCCTGCTCCACGTCCGAACGTCCGACCCGGTCCCGGTCGAGATGATTCGGGCCTGGGGAGAGGACCACGACGTGCGAACCCTGAACGTGGCCGGGCCCCGGGCCAGTGAGGTCGAGGGCATCTACGACGGGGCCCGGACAATCCTCGACGCATTTCTCGAGGAGATCGCGGCGGACGCCCCTTCTTGATCCGGGTGCCGACTCCTCGGCCCAGTGCACGTTTACTCGGGCGACTGCCCGTTGGAGGCGCCGGGCCGCTCGGAGGACCGACGCCGATGGCGCTGGGCGAAGAGGTCCTCGCCCGCCTCGACGCGGCGGGCGGCCCGCCAGAAGAGGCCGACGACGGCGAGCATTGCCACGAGCACGAAGCCGCCGAGCGCGGGCCAGAGCGGGGCCTCGAACCCGAACTGGGAAGCCCGCATCTCCGGGTAGCGGGTCCACTGCCGCCCGAGCCACGCCAGGAAGGTGGCGCCGAGCACGCCGAAGAGCACCGCGGCCCCCTTCAGGAGCCGGGCCGCCGCGTCGGGCGAATCGTGTGCGTCGGGGTCAGGCATAGCGCTCCTTCCAGTCGGTGAGGGGCGGCCGTACGGGCAGGCCCTGCTCTCGGAGGTACTTTTTCGCTTCGCCGACCGTGTACTCGCCGAAGTGAAAGATCGACGCGGCGAGCACGGCGCTGGCCCCGCCCTCCTGGAGCCCCTCGCGCAGATGGTCGAGCGTCCCGGCCCCGCCGGAGGCAATCACTGGAATCCGTACCCGCTCGTTGATGGCGCGCAGCAGATCCAGGTCGTAGCCGTCCTTCGTGCCGTCGCGGTCCATGGAGGTGACCAGCAGCTCCCCCGCCCCCCGCTCGGCGGCCGCCTCGGCCCAGGCCACGGCGTCGCGGCCCGTGCCCTTGCGGCCCCCGTGCACGAAGACCTCCCACTCCAGCGGGTCCTCGCCCACCCGCTTCGCGTCGATGGCGACGACGATGCACTGGTTGCCGAAGGCCTCGGCCCCCCGCGTGATGAGGGCCGGGTCCTTCACGGCGGCGGAGTTGATGGCGACCTTGTCGGCCCCGGCGTGCAGCATGGCGCGCATGTCGTCGACCGAGCGGAGCCCGCCCCCCACCGTGAGGGGAATGAACACCTGGTCGGCGGTGCGGCGCACCACCTCGTGCATAATGTCGCGGCCCTCGTGGGTGGCTGTGATGTCGAGGAAGACGAGCTCGTCGGCCCCGGCGGCGTCGTAGGTGCGGGCCTGTTCCACGGGGTCGCCGGCGTCGCGGATGTCGACGAAGTTGATGCCCTTTACGACGCGACCTTCGTCGACGTCGAGGCAGGGGATGATGCGGTTGGCAAGCATGCCGGGGGCGGGGTTCTGAGGTGGGGCAGAGGAGAAACCGGGCTTAGGCGTCGTCCGGGGCAGTAGGCTCCTCGCGGAGGGGGGCGGTAGAGAAGGTGTCGAGGTCCACGTTCTCCTTTTCGTGCCAGGCCCAAAACTGCTGGCAGGGGAAGCGATTCTCGTAGAGGGCCGTGCCCACGATGACCGAGTCGACGCCGTACGGCTCGAGGGTCTGGATGGAGAGCAGGTCCTCGTAGTCGCCCACGCCGCCGGAGGCCGTGATGCGCGCCTCCGAGAGGGCGGTGCCGAGCGTGCGGTAGGCCTCGATGTTCGGGCCCTCCATGGTGCCGTCGCGGCTGATGTCGGTGTAGATGAACCGACGAACGCCCCGCGCCTCCATTTCCAGGGCGAACTCGACGGCGTCGAGGCCCGAGCCCTCCGTCCAGCCCTGCACGCGCACCTCCCCGTCGCGGGCGTCGAGCCCCACCACGACGCGGCGCGGCGAGAAGGCGTCGATGGCGGTCTCGACCAGTTCGGGGTTGCGGACCGC
>JAZKTD010000259.1:0-5109 GCA_036625705.1 Salinivenus sp. | reverse complement strand
GGCGACGCCGGGGACGGGTCCACCTCTTTCGCGCGGCGGCCGGCCTGCCGGTAAAACCGCCCGGTCATGAGCACCGCCGCGGCCGTGAGGCCGAGCACGAGGCCCCACCAGAGCGCCTCCGGGCCGCCCCCACCGCGGACGCCCCACAGGTACCCGGTCGGGAGGCCGATGCCCCAGTAGGTGACGGCCGCGATGCCCATCGGCACGCGGGTGTCCTTCAGGCCCTGCAGCGCCCCGTGGGCCGCGACCTGGAGGCCGTCGACCACCTGAAAGACCGCCGCGATGCCGAGCAGGGTGGCTGCGAGGCCCGCCACTTCCTGATTGGCCGGGACCGAGAGGTCGAGGTAGAGGCTCGTGAGGGCCCGCGGGAAGAGAAGAAAGCCGGCGGCTGCGAGGGCCATGACGCCGGTGGCCAGGGCCATGGCCACGCTCCCCGCCCGGCGGACGCCCGTCGGGTCGGTGGCGCCGGCGGCCCGCCCCACGCGGACGGAGCCGGCCATGCCGATGCCGAGCGGCACCATGAACGTGAACGCCGCGCACTGCAGCGCCACCTGGTGGGCCGCGAGCGCCGCGGTGCCCAGCGTGCCCATCATGGCGGTCGTGACCGTGAACAGGCTCGACTCGAGGCCGCGGCTCGCGCCCATCGGCGCCCCGATGCGGAGCAGCTCTCGGAGGTAGGTCGGGTCCGGGCCCCGCAGCCGGGAGAAGACCTCGTATTTGGCGAACGGGGCCCTCCGGGCGGCCAGGAGGGCCAGCAGGCTGAACAGACACGTGAACACGATGACGCTGGCCCAGGCAGTCCCCGCCAGCCCGAGGGCCGGGGCGCCGAGACGGCCGAACATGAGAACCTCGTTGGCGGCCACATTCACGCCGACCCCGACCAGCGAGATGATGGTGACCGGTAGCGGCCGGGAGAGGCCCTCAAAGAAGCTCCGCAGGGCGGCGTAGCCCAGGAACGGCAGGATGCCCCACCGCAAGGGGCGGAGGTAAGCCATCGCGCCCTCGATGGCGACGGCGCTTTGCCCCGACCACCGCAGGACCGGCTCCATGTAGGTGAGCGCCGCGAAGATGGGGAGGCTGATGCCCAGCGCCAGCCAGAGGCCCTGCCGGGCGCTCCGGGCCGCCACCACGGGCGTCCGCGCCCCCTCGGCCTGCGAGACCATGGGACTAACCGCCTGGATGGTGCCCATCCCCACGATCGCGAAGAAAAAGAAGGCCGTGTGTCCGAGGGCCACCCCGGCGAGGGCCTCGGGCCCGAGGCGCCCGACCATCACGGTGTCGACGAACGACATCGAGATGTGGGCCAGCTGCGCCGCGACGACCGGGCCGGCCAGCCGCAGGGTGGCGCGCAGCTCCCGGACGAGGGGCGTGTCCCAGCGGGCGGGGGCGGACGAGTCGGCAGGCACAGGCGGAGAGTGATTGAGATAAAACAGCGTCACGCCTACTCCTGGAGGCCCTGTGCGTTCGCCGAACGGTCCCGGCAGACAGGATCTTTTCCGGATCGTTGTTCGGGGCCGCCGACCGGCGCGGGGACGCGTGGCGGTGGGCACTGCGACTCCCGAATCACTGCCGTGGTCGAGAGGGTACGACCTGTCGGGTCCGATCGATCGGTATGCCAGCAGCCCAGGAGGGCGCTGGCCTCATGCTCCAGACCGGGCTCGGTCGAAGAGTATTCCCCTCAACTTGCCGGGGTGGCGGAATTGGTAGACGCAACGGACTTAAAATCCGTTGGGACCTGTGTCCCGTGTGGGTTCGAGTCCCACCCCCGGTACTTCACAAAGTCCCTGTTTCGCGCCGATGAGCGGAGATTTTCACGTCTCTGAGAGGGGTTTTGTCCCTGTCTGGTCTTTGTCCTGGTGGCCGTGAAATCGGCCCGATGGTAGAAAAATGGTAGTTATTACTTCTACCGTCGACCGGCTTCGTGGACTTTTTTACCGGAGCCAGATGCCACCATGTCTAGCCTCTACAAGAAGCGAGGAGTCTACTACTACGACGGAAAAGACCGAGACGGGAACCGAATTCAGAGGTCGCTCAAAACGGAGAATCGGGCGAGGGCCCGTGAGAAAAAGGAAACGTTAGACAAGCGGTTCGGGCACGCAGATGTCGCGGCCGGACCTGCCCTCTCAAAGTGCGTCGACGAGTACCTGAAGCGACGCCGAAGGCAGGTCGACCGTGACGATCTCTCCGAGCGGACACTGTCCAGTGATCGCCGTGCGCTCGAACTCCTTCAGGATTGGGCGGATGGGCCCTTAGGCGACCTCGCCGTTGAAGAAATTGAGCCTGCTGTCATCCGCCGATTCAAAGAGGCGCGTCTTGAGGACGTAAGTCCAACCACAGTCGCCAAGAATCTTCGTCACATCCAGTCGTTCTTTTCGGACTTGGTCAAGCGGGGGACGCTCTCGTCGAATCCGATCGACGCGGTGGACGTCCCGAAGACGAGGCGCAGAGATATAATTCCCAGCCAGCGGGAGTTCGAGGCACTGAAGAAGTGGGTGAACCAGCGAATCGAAAAAGAGAAGCACCCAGAGTGGATTCTCCTACTGATGAAGCTCTGTTGTCACACGGGCATGCGTGTCGGTGAAGTTGTGAGCATCAAGTGGGATCGGGGACCCCGAGACTTTGGAACGGGGCATTCTCGGAACTACGTCTACCTGGACTGCTCCGAGAAGACGCTTACGATCAAGTTCAAAGGGAAACTACGGGTCATTCCGGTCGGCCACGTGTGGGGCGTCTTCGAACGCCTGCAACAACGGCGCTGCGACGGAGACGACTTCGTGTTCACCTCGTCCCGGTCGAGTGAGCACTTCACGACCTCGACCGTGTGCAACCGCTGGAAAGAGGAAATTGAGAAGTGTGATGCCCTCTCGCGTCCATACACGTCTCATTCAATCCGTCATGCGGTGGTGACCCATCTACTCCGGAACGGCGTGCCGGTCTACAAAGTCGGGAAGGTGGTCGGTCACAGCTCCGAGCAAATTACTGAGCGGTACAGTCACTTCATTCCTGATGATCTGGAGGACACGATGGAGTTGCTGGAGGAGTAAGCCCTATGTCGCTGAACCTGCCCATGCTTACGATGAGGGACCTCCAGCCCCTTATTAGAAGCTTCAGGAACGGGCGAAGCGATTCCTTCTCGCTCCCCGGCTTTGAGATACGGTTCGAATTTCTCCCGACCGGCAACGTCGTCGAATTCAGTGACGGTCTCCTCCGAGATGATAATCCGATAATGGTCGAGTGCTTTGTTGAAGGCCCTCCTGGAGACTGAGTTGCGAATCAGGAGGGCGCTAATCAGGCTGTTCGTGTCGAAAACGCAGGAGGGCTTATTCGTCATCTAGAAGGGACTCCAAGATGTCAGGAGTAAGACCACGCTCCTCCGCTCGTTTGCTAATCTCATCCATGTAGCGCTTGAGAGACACCTGAGACCGCGTAGCACTTCGAAGCTTGAGGTTAAGAAGCGAGTCGATCTTCCGGCGCTCCTCCTCAGACGCGGCCCGATATGCCTTGGCAGCCTCCGCATCCACCCGGATCGTAATCTGGTCGGTTTCCATCTTGTTGGGCTCTTTGTTGACGAAGGCGTTCAGAAAACGAAGGTTAACAGAGAGAGTTCTCAAACAGTGCTTTCCGTCTGTAGCAGCTAGCGAGACTTCCAGATACGGGCTGTCACACCGTAAAAGTGTCAACCATCTGGCTGGTCTGTTCTCTCAGGAAGCTAACTGTCACCTACACGGTGCCTCCCTGTCCTCAGTGTTCAGCCCCAGACATGTGCCAACCATATTGTTCTCCGCTCGACCTCGACGGCGAGCCGATGCCAATCGAGGTCTTCCGTACCCTCTACCACGTGCACGGCTTCAAATACGAGTACGCGGCAGGTCGGGCGGACATCTCCGTGCAGCCCTCGGCCCATGCCGTCGTCGCGTCCCCTGCCCGGCGAATTCTGGAGCACACCGAGCCGTCCGTTCCCGACGACGTAGAGGTCAAATCAGCGGCGGGCATGCCGGTTGATGCTTTGGAATCCCTGTGGGTGAACGCCTTCGCCCGAACGCCGGACTACCACGGCTGGGCCGTGGAAGACATTCGAGAAGATGCCCGGGAGACTCTGGGCACTCTTAAAGCGAGGGCCCTCCATCCGGCGTCTCTGGTGGCCCGGCGGAAGGGCGACCTCGTAGCCGTCCTTCTCGTAAACGAAAAGAAGACGCGGCCGCTGATCGATGTCTTGTGCGTGCGCGGTGACCTGCGTCGGCGCGGCCTGGCCGAAGCGCTGGCTCATCGGGTGGCTTTCCAACTGAAGGAAGGAGGAGACCCTGGAACCGACTCGGTGCTCTGCAGCGGATACCTGCTTGCAAACCCAGGCAGCGCCGCCTGGCACGAGTCGGCCGGATTTATCGAGCTTCCTGACTGGCTGGTGATGACTCATCGATACCGGTGTCTTCGGCATAACCTGCAGCGCGGCTTGGTGGAGGATCCCTTCTGGGCGAAGCGCCAGACCGAACGACTGCAGGCTGATCTGAATGGCATGCGGGAAAAGCGACGCGACGACCCGATGGCCTATTCGCCCTCACGGTGGCTCGTCCCAAAGGAGGAGGGAACCGGCGGTGATCGGATCGAGAGCTGCCTCGACGCTTATTTCGAGCGGATCGATGGATTGGAGCCCGTCTAACCAGTAACGCGGATCCTGAACGAAAGTCCCCCGGGCGGGGAGCGGGAACCCAGACTGGGGACTGCCACGGGCAAGACACGATCACCCTTGAGCGTATCTGCCCGGTTCATCCGTCATTCAGGTGCAGCACGAACGGTCGCCAACGAAACCGCCTCACGCCCGGCCGTTGATGCAAAACGTGGGAAGCGGCGGACAGAACGACTACATTCGAACCACGCTGTACGCTTTCCGATGACGGACTCGACGAAATCCCGCCTGCCGATCGAGAAACGGTGCCGGACAGAGATCGAGGACCTGCACCAGTTCTTCGAAGGGTGGCTAAGTGGGAAGCGTCCAAACACAGAATCCGCGTTTGAGCGAGCCGAGAAGGCCCTGGGCCCGGACTTTCAGTTGATTCATCCCTCGGGGGAGTGGCGGGATCGGGAAGAGATTCTGAACGGCCTCCGTCAGGC
>JAZKTD010000258.1:0-5117 GCA_036625705.1 Salinivenus sp. | reverse complement strand
GACGAGGAGGACCCCCCCAATGAAGGCGAGGAAGCTGAAGATGCCGAGGACCATGGTGGAGGGAGCAAGCTGTGCGAGAAGCGGTGGGGAAGGGGGGCGAGGGGCCAAGTGCCTCTCGCTTTTCCATCTGCTTCTACGCCGACCCCCACCGGGAAGTGTCCCGGACCGCCGGGACGGGCATGAAATGGTGCTGAAGCCTACGCCCTCCTCTGCTTACTGGCTACGCCTCGCAGGCCCGGCACGCCAGCAGGTCGCGGGAGAAGCTCTGCGCGGCGTTCACCCCGTGCTGGTAGTAGAGGGACTTGATGCCCTTCTTCCAGGCCTCCACGTAGAGCCGGTTGATGTCTTTCACCGGGACTGCGTTCGGGTCAATCGCGAGGTTCAGCGACTGCGACTGGTCGATGTGCGTCTGCCGCCCGGCCGCCTGGTCGATAATCGCCATCTGGCTGATCTCGCCGAAGGTTTTGAACACGGCCTTCTCCTCGTCGGACAGACAGTCCAGGTGCTGCACCGAGCCGTCGCGCAGGGCGATCTTCTCCCATGTCTCGTCGGTATCCGCCCCCTTCTCGGCGAGAAGGGCCTTCAGGTGCGGGTTTTTGTAGGTCACCTTCATCTTGGCCCGGTCCTGCACGAAGTAGTTGCTCTTGATCGGCTCGATCGAGGGGCTCACCTGGCCGAGAATGAAGCTGGACGACTTCGTCGGGGCCACGGCCATGGTGGTCGTGTTGCGACGAGCGTCGCCGCGGCCCTCCATCAGGGGCGCGGGCCCGTAGCGCTCGGCCATCTCCTCGCTTGCGCTATAGGAGCGCTCCTGGATCGTCTTGGCGATCTCGGTGCCCGTGAGGCTCGCCTCTGCCGACTCGAACGGGATCCTATTCGACTGGAGGTAGGAGTGCCACCCCAGAATCCCGATGCCGACGGCGCGGTGGCGCCGGGCGAACCGAACGGCCCGCCCCATGTGCTTCATGCCCTCGGCCTCGTCGATAAACTCCTGCATCACCGCGTCGAGGAAGTAGGTGAGCGTCTCCACCGCGTCGGTGTCCTTCCAGTCGTCATAGCGGAGGGCGTTCATCGAGGAGAGGCAGCACACGAAGCTCTCGTCCGGGCCGCTCGGAAGCGCGATTTCACTGCAAAGATTACTCGCCTTGATGTCGTAGCCCTCGTCCTTGTAGACCTGCGGGCGACCGCGCTGCACGTTGTCGCGGAAGAGGATGTACGGGATGCCGAGGTTCATCCGGCTCTCCACCACCTTCGCCCAGAGGGCGCGCTTCTCCGGGTCTCCATCGATCATCGCCTCCATCCAGTCGTCACCCACGACGACGCCGTACATCATCGTCTGGATCGCGTCGCCCTCGGTCTGGATGTTGAGCCACTCCTCGACGTCGGGATGCTCGATGTCGATGTACCCGGCGAAGTGGCCGCGCCGCGTCTCGCCCTGGCTGACGACGTTGATGATCTTGTCGAAGAGCTGGGCGAAGGGGTAGGTCCCGTTCGACGTGCCGTTGTTGGTGATGGAGGCGCCCCGCGGCCGGATGTCGCCGAAGTAGCCGCTCGTGCCGCCGCCCACCTTCGTCTGCATGCCCACCTCGGCGTGGGTGTCGAGGATGGCCTCCATCGTGTCGCCGATGTAGGAGCCGAAGCAGGAGATGGGGAGGCCGCGGTCGAGCCCGAAGTTGGCCCAGACGGGCGAGGCCAGCGAATAGTAGCCGCGCGCCATGTACTCGTAGAAGCGGTCGGCGAAGCCGTCGATCCCAAGGATCGCTTCGGCGTGGTCGGCGATCTCGCGCACCCGTTCCTCCGGGCCGGTGCCGTCGAGCAAGTAGCCGCGACGGAGGAAGGTGCGGGCCTCCTCGTTGAGCCAGGCAAAGTCGGCGGCCGAGTTCGTTGTGGGAGAAGAGTGGGACAGGGCGTGCTGGGGCATGGGGAAAACAGGGAGTGTGCAGAAAACGCGAGGCCCAGGCGAGGGCACGAGGGACGGCGTTGTGGCGATCGGGATCGTCGTTGGGGGGGCGGCTAGAACAGGTCGTCGCCGCTGACGCTCTGGGTCATCTTCGAGTAGCTGGTCGAGCGCTTCGAGAAGAAGTCGTTGCCCTTCGTGAGCAGGATCTCTTCGTAGAACCAGCGGGTCTCGTCGAGCCGCTCCGGGTCGACCTCGAAGATCGGGTCGACGTCCACGTTCTTCAGCGACTCGTTGAACTTATCGCGCAGGAACGCGTCCACAACCGGCCGCGGTAGGAAGTCGAGCTCACCGTCCGCAAAGATCCAGTCGAGCACGTTCTGCTCCGCCTCGAAGGCGCGGCGGCAGGCCGCCTGCACCGTTCGCTCGAACGCCGGCCCAAACCACTCGGGATGCTCCTCCCGGAGGATGTCGATCAGCTCGACCCCGAAGAGGCCGTGGATCTGCTCCTCCTTCGAGGTGGCCTCCACGGCGTTGGCCAGGCCCTTGAACCGCTTCTCGTACTTGTCGAACGAGAGCATGATGAGAAACTGGCTGAACAGGCTCACGTGCTCGGTGAAGATCGAGAAGAGCAGGATCGACCGGGCGAAGTCACGGTCGTTTTGGCTATCGGCCCCCTCAAGCGCCCGGTTCAGATACTCGACCCGGTCGTGCAGGGCGGGGATCTCCTCGATGCGCTCGAACTGGTCGCTCAGGCCCAGCAGCTCCAGGAGGTGGGAGTAGGCGTCCAGGTGGCGCACCTCGCTCTCGGCGAAGGTCATGCCCACGGCCCCGACCTCGGGAAGGGGCATCCGGTCGTAGATGTCGGCCCAGAAGGTCTTGACGGCCACTTCGACCTGGGCAATCGCCAGCATCGTTTTGGTAATGACGCTGCGCTCCGCGTCGGTGCAGTTGACCCGGAAGTCCTGGACGTCGCCCTCGAAGTTGAACTCATCGTGGACCCAGTAGGACTGCCGAATCGCGGTTTTGAACTCCAGAAGGTGGGGGTACTCGTAGGGCTTGAGGTTGACGCGCTCGTCGAACAGGCTCATGAATAGAAGGAAGGTCGGGGAAGAGAACGGCGTTGGGCGTCGGGGGGCGCTTCGGAAGGCGTTCGGCGCGCCGTCGGCGGAGGCGGCGCAGGACCCCGCCCTACAGTCGTGGCGCCGGCGTTCCGAAGGGGAGAGCGGCTGCAGGCAGCCAGGCGACAGTCCGGACCTCGTCTCCGTCCGGGCGAGACACAAGGCGAGTGCCCAGGAGGCCCCTCCCGGTCAAATACGGACGTGTGCATGGCGCGCTCTGTGGACATAGAAAAGGCCTTCGGACGCCGAGGGCGCGTCACGAAGGCGGCAGAGCGCAGAAGAAGTGGAGAAGGAATGGGGGGCTGTCAAGGGACGACCTTCCGGTCGGGGACACACGGGACGGGACCCCCAGCAATCACACTCCACGTCGCGGACCACAGCCCTATGACGCGTAGGGCAAACGTCAGCCCCCTGACCGGACATCGGCAAGAGGCCTCAGCGTCGGGTCGCTCTCCAAGCGGGCATTCGGACTATCACCGTTGCGCGACAGCGCCGGAATTCCACCGGACTTCCCCCGAGACGCATCCCGACGGGGGTCGGGATGCCGCCGCGCCACGACAGCACGGCCTCGAAGAGGACGGGATGTTGACAATATGTGCCCCTCACGCTAGGCCTCGGCGCCGGGAAAATCAAACGCCCACCGGATTGTTTCTGTTATTGTCCTCGGCCGAGTCCACGCTCAGTTCTACGCACGCCGGTCGACTCGAGGAGATGACCGTTTTTGTGAATTCCCCCGGTGCTCATAGCCACCCCGGCACAGGATGGTCCCGGTGGGCATCCACCGCCGCGCTACGCGCCGACGGGCGCCGCCGTGTGGGGATACATGTTCGGCGTCGGGGGGGCGAAGAGGCCGACCTCGTTGAAGGGGCGGACGGCGTCTTCCACGAACGACGCGTAGTCGGCCGGGCCGTCCCCGTCGCCCGACAGTCGGGTCCGTGCCTGCCGGACGGCCATCTGCAGCCGGGCCTCGTCGCTACAGAGGAACGACGGCGGCGTATCGGGCACGCCGTCCGCGTCGGCGCGGCGCCGCTCGTAGGTCGTGGCGGCGGCGAAGTAGAACATGGTGCTGGCGGTCCAGGCCCGGAACGAGGGCAGCGCGTCGTAGCAGAGCCGGACCAGGTCGTCGACGACCCGGAGCTCGCGGCGTACGGCGGTGCTGTAGGCCTCGAGGGCGTCCGCCGGGGGCGCGGCGCCGTGCCGCTCGAAGAGACGGCCCAGGCGCTCCACCCCGCTCAGGGTGTGGGCGACGCCGGTACTATGGAGCGGGTCGACGAAACCGGCCGTGGAGGGTAGAAGGGCCCACCCGGGCCCGGCGGCCCGGTCGACCAGGCGCTGGAGTCGTCCCGTTCGGACGATGCTTCCGGGCGGGTCGACGATCTCGGCCTGCTCGAAGCGGCGGGCGAGCGTCGGGTACTCCTGCAGGCGGGCGCGCCACTCCTCGCGAGGGGACAGGTCGCCCGGCGGCGCCTCGGCGTCCAGGACGAGGCCCGCGCTTACCCGGCCGTCGTCGAAGCGGAGCTCCCACAGCCAGCCGTCGTCGAGGACGTGGTGGACGGCCGCCTCGTCGCAGGGGTACGGGTGGTCTTGGGTGCGGGCGCCGCGGTCGGCCACCCGGTTGCGCCAGCGCGGCATTCCCTGAAAGTGGGAGAAGAGGGCCCGCGACCGGGTGGCCAGCGATGGATCCGCCTCCGCAAAGCCGAGGGAGGGAAGCAGCTGGGCCCCGCCGGTGGCGTCGACCACGAAGTCCGCGGTGCCCCGGACGTCCTCGTCCCCGCGCCGCGCCGTCACGCGCCACCGGTCGCCGTGCTCGACGTCGGTGACCGTCGTGTTCTCCAGCAGGGGGATTCCGGCCGCCCGCACCTCGTCGGCGAGGAACGCGTCGACGTCGGTCCTGAGCCACTGCGTGTCGGAGTGGTACGGGTCGCTGCTTGCGGCGACCAGCAGCTCGTTGGCGTGGTCGGGCCGGGGTGAGTAGGGCTCGCCGCGCTCGTGGCGGAAGTAGGAGAACCCGCGCTTCCGGCCGCCGGTGACGTCCGGGTAGGCGTCCCGCCAGGGGCCGTGTGCGGACAGCGGCCGCAGCCGCGGGCGGTCGTAGCGGT
>JAZKTD010000257.1:0-5125 GCA_036625705.1 Salinivenus sp. | reverse complement strand
GCCATGCCGACCACGACGACCCGGGAGCAGGAGCGCTGGAACGAGATCGTGGCCGATCCCCAGCTCCAGGAGCTCCCGTACAAAGTCGAGACCAACGCCCAGGGCCAAATTCTCTTGAGTCCGCACGAAAACCGCCACTCATTTCTTCAGAAGTCGGTCCAAGATCTTCTCGACGAGCACGCGCCGGACGGCCACGCCCCGCCGGAGTTTGCCATTGCGACCGAGCAGGGAGTGAAGGTTCCGGACGTGGTGTGGATGAGTCCGCGTCGACGGACAGAAATGGAAGCCACCGGCGACCCCTCGACGCTCGCCCCAGAACTCTGCGTCGAGGTGCTGAGCGAATCGAATACCGTGGAGGAGATGGCCGACAAGCGGGCCCTCTACCGGGCGGCGGGCGCCGAGGAGGTCTGGATCGTCGAGGCGGACGGGCGGGTGCGGTTCTTCCGAGACGAGGAGCGCGAGCAGTCCGAGCTCGTCCCTGAGTTTCCGGCCCAGATCTAGGTCCCGGAGTCCTCCGGCCCGGGCCGGGCAAAAGAGCGTCAGTGGACCCATCGTCCGTCCGTCTGCGTGCCCGTGCCGGCGGCGACCTCAGACGGGCGCCAAGTGCCGCGGTCCCTTTTCCCATCCGTCCCGATTGCTCATGCGTGTTCTCCACTGCCTCCGCCTGGCCGTCGTCCTCTTTGGGGGTGCCCTTCTCCTCGGCGCCGTGTCCCCCGCGGCGGCCCAGTCGCCCAGCGCCCCGGACACGATGGAGGCGGACTGGATGCTGGGGCCGTTCCACCGTCCCGACGGGATCAATCCCCTCTTTACGCCCGACTCGACGTCGACCTTCGACGGTCCCCTCCGCGAGCGCCCCGTCCGGTGGGAGTCGATGGCGACGTTCAATCCCGCCGCCGCGGTGCGGGGCGACTCCGTGTACGTGCTCTACCGGGCCGAGGACCGAACGGGACGCATGGAAATCGGCGGCCACACCTCGCGGCTCGGCCTGGCCGCAAGCGCGGACGGTCTCCACTTTGCGCGTCGTCCCCACCCGGTCTTCTACCCGCAGAACGACGACCAGCAGCGGCACGAGTGGCCCGGCGGCGTCGAGGATCCCCGCCTGGTCGAGACCGAGGACGGCACCTTCGTCCTCACCTACACGCAGTGGGACCGCGACGTGCCCCAGCTGGCCGTCGCCACCTCCGAGAACCTCGTCGACTGGACGAAGCACGGCCCCCTCTTTCCCGAACTCGACCGCGAGACAAAGTCCGGGGCCATCGTGAGCCGGGTCGTCGGCAACCGGCTGGTCCCCACCAGGATCGACGGGCGGTACTGGATGTACTGGGGCGTCCCCACAATCTACGCGGCGACGTCCGAGAACCTCATCGACTGGACCCCCCTCCGCGACTCCACGGGGGCCCTCCAGCCGATTCTGTCGCCCCGCGACGGGCATTTCGACGCGTGGCTGGTCGAGGCCGGCCCGCCGGCGGTTCTGACGGCGGACGGCATCGTGGCGCTGTACAACGCCGGCAACAGCCGGGCCCGCGGCGACGCCTCGCTTCCCGACAGCACCTACTCCGGGGGCCAGGCTCTCTTTTCGGCCGAGGACCCGACCCGCCTCCTCGACCGGTCGGACGAGCCGTTCATCGCACCCGAGCACGACTACGAGCGCACGGGCCAGTACGAGCGCGGGACCACCTTTCTGGAGGGCCTCGTGCCCTTCCGCGACCGCTGGTTCCTGTACTACGGCGCGGCCGACTCGCGGGTCGGCGTGGCGGTCTCTCCGCCCGGATCCGGGCCGTAGCCGGCGGGCCCCACAATCTCCCGACGAGCGCCCGCCGGATGAAAGTCTCCCGGCCGTCCTCTTATCTTGGCGGGTGCCCGTCCCCTCCGTAACAGTCCCCCGTCGCCGATGACGCCCTCCGAGCGCTGGCCCGCCATTTTGCTGCAGCTCGAGCCCGACGCCTGGAAGCGGGCCGAGGACCTCGCCGAGACGCTCGGCGTGAGCGAGCGGACGGTCTACCGCGACGTGCAGGCGATGGTCGAGGCCGGCGTGCCGCTGCAGGGCGTGCCGGGGAAGGGCTACCGCGTGCCGGAGGACTACCTCCTGGCGCCGGTCACCCTCACGACCGACGAGGCCATCATGATGATCCTCGGCAGCGCCTACGCCGCGCAGAACTTCGGGGGGCGCTACCGGGCGGCGGCGCGCTCGGCCGAGCGGAAGCTCGACGCCGTCCTGCCATCGGAGGCGCGGGAGCGGGCCTTTGCCCTGCAGGGCAGCGTGCACCTCGTGCCGCCCAGCGCGTTCGGGACGCCCACGGAGGACGGTCATCTGCAGCGCGTGCGGCAGGCCCTCGTCGAGGAGCGCACGCTGGAGGCCACGGTCCAGGGGACGGGCGACGGCGAGGCCGTCCGCACAATCGATCCGTACGGCCTGGTGCAGAAGGGCTCGTCCTGGTACGTCGTCGGGCACGACCACGCCCGGAAGCGGGTGGCGCACCTGCGCCTGCAGGAGGTCGAGGCGCTGGCCCTGACAAACCGGACGTTCCGGCGCCCGGACAGCTACCGCACGCCGCCCGACGGCCCCGAGACGCCGCCCTCGCAGACGGTGCGCATCCTCTTCACGGCCGAGGTGGCGCCCGCCGTCGAGGTGGCCCCCTCCCTTCACGTCGCCGACCGGGAGCACACGGGCGACGGCCGCCTGCTGCTCACGCTCACGGTCGACCACGAACTGGAGGTGCTGCCGTGGCTGCTGAGCTGGGGCCGACACGTCCGCGTCCTCGAGCCCCGGGCGCTGCGCGAGCGCCTGGCCACCGAGGCCCGCGCCGTCGCCGACCAGTACCGCGACGTACCGACGCTATTAGACTGAGCACTCATTCTCCGGCGGGGGACGCCGTCGCCCACTTATCGGATCCGCACCAGCTTCTGCGTTTTGCGGTACGTCCCGGCCTCCATCCGGACGAAGTACACGCCGCTCGCCAGTCGGGACGCGTCCCAGACGACGGTGTGGACGCCGGCGGTCATCGGCTCCCCGTCCTTCACCCGCGCGATCCGCTGGCCGAGAATGTTGTAGACCTCGACGGTCACCCGGTCGTCCTCGGGCAGGCCCACCTGGAAGGCGACCGGGCCGGCCGACGGATTCGGGTACGGGGGATGCAGGACGTACTCGAGCGGCAGGGCCTTCAGGTCGCGGAGCGCCTCCTGGACGTAGGCACTCGTGCCCACCACGAGCCGCATCGGGCGGGTCGCCCCGTCGCTCAGCACCTCCAGCCGGGCCCGGGGCGAGGCCCGCAGGTTCCAGGACGCCCTCGTGGTCGGGTCCACCAGCCACGCCTCGAACGTCGCCGGCACCTGCTCGACGCCCTCGACGGACAGGCGCACCGGGCCGGCCGCGTCGGTCGCCACCGTGAAGGCCCACGCGTGGCCCCGTCCCGACGGCGAGCGGACGTCGGCGCTCAGGGCCACGTCGGCCGGTGCGCTCTGCGGAGCGTCGAACGCGATCCGAAGCCCGCTGCCCATCGACGGCGGCTCGGGCCAGTCCCGCGCGTCCCAGCCGTCGAGGGCGTCGGCGTGGACCGCCGCCACGTTGTCGGCATCCCAGCCGCCGCGGGCCGTCCCCCGAATGCGGAGCCGCCACGAGACGGCCGATTGGCGAGCGGTTCGGGCCGCGGCGGGGGCCGCATCCGCGTTCGTCCCCGGCGGCTGCACCGTGAGGGTGGTCGCCGCCTCCACGAAGACCGCGTAGCCCGCGAAGGGCTGCAGGGCCGTGACGGGCGTGTCGGGCGTGTTGTAGCCGTCGGCGCCGTAGGAGCGGAGGGTGAGGGCCGCCCCGCTCGCCGTCTGGAGGTTCTCGACGGGCACCGCCGTCGTGAACGGGGTGCCGATGAAATTCCAGCCCTCGTTCAGCCGCAGGTCGACGGACTCATTCAGCGCGCCGGCCGTGCCGCCCCCCGCGTCGATCGCCTCGACCGTCTCCCGCACGATCAGCCAGAAGGCACGGCCCAGCTCGAAGTCGCCGGTGCCGGGGTACTCCGCCACGCGGGTGCCGATGGGTTCGAAAAGGCGGGCCACCTCCGTGTCGTAGACCGACGCGTTCGCGAGGGTCGGAATGTCGTCGCCGAGCACGGACTCGGGGCTCGGGTCGTCGAGCACGATGGGAATCGACAGCAGGCGGTAGGCCGACGGCGTCGCGCCGCCGGGCTGTGGCTCGGGCGTCCGCAGGCTCGCGTCCCCCAGCCGAACGGGCAGCGAGTAGACGCCGCGGCGCGGCGCCCGGATGGTTGCCCCCGCCTCGTCGACGACCAGGAAGGAGTAGGTGAGGCCGGCCGCCCCCACGGCCGTCCCCGGAATGGTGGCGGCGAAGCCGTCCGCGTCGGCCGTCATCTCGAGGGCCGTCGGCTCGGCGCTCGGCCCGGCCCGGTAGTAGAGGGTGGCCGAGGCGAGCGGGGCGTTGTTGGTCACGATCCGGGCGGTGACGCCGCGGGGCACGCCCTCCTCGGCCGGCCCGCCCGCCGTCGGGTCGTGGACGATCAGGATGGCCGCCTGCCCGGCCAACGGCGAGGGCAGGCCGCTGTAGAGCACGTACCGGCCCGACCGCGCGGTCCCCACCGGGGTCGTCGCGAGGGACGAGATCAGGGTCAGATCGCCCTGCTGGACGAGCCCGCCGCCTCCGTCCAGGGCCGCCTCCGTCGCGACGTACCGCTGCGCCGCGGCCGGGGCCGCGCTCAGCAGCAGGAGCGCGACGAGGAGGAGCAGGGACCCGAACAGGCGACCACTGGAAAAGGGACGGAGAAGGCAGGTCATGACCGGAGGGGAACCGAAGGAAGAGGGATGGAGACTACGGCGTGACGGTCGGGGCAGCCTGCATCGACTGGACGAGGCCCTCCAGACGGGCGAGCCGGTCGGTGAGGGCATCGAGCTCCGCCCGCTGGGCGGCCACCGTCTCGGCCGCCGCGTCCAGGGCGGCCTGCTGGCCCTTTGCGGCCTCGATCAGGACGGACACGAGGGGCGCGTAGCGCAGGCCGCGGACGGTGGTACCGTCCGCCTCGTAGGTCACGAGCTCGGGGAGCACCTGCGCCACCTCCTCGGCGATGAGGCCGACGTCGGCCCGGCCGTCGGCCGTCCACCGGAACCGGACGCCGCGCAG
>JAZKTD010000256.1:0-5134 GCA_036625705.1 Salinivenus sp. | reverse complement strand
TTCGGAGAGAAGGACCGGGAGCGCTCGGCCCTCGCTCCGAGCTTCCCACCCCGTGTAGGCGTGTAACTCGACCGGGACCGGCGCCCCTCTGAATGGTGACCACCGGCGACGCCACTCCTGTACTACTGGCGTCGAGACAATCACCAGCGCGACGTTGCCCTCGCCTCGAAGGGGACGGTTGCGTTTCTCGACCGGTCCGTCGACGACGGGCGGACGTGGCAGCACGCCGACGAGGTGCGGGGCCTGCAGGTCTTCGACGTGGTCGTGTGCCGGAATCACCTCTACCGGGCCCGGCGGGATGGGCTCTGGTCGCTCCCGCTCGGTGAATTTGGCAGGAGGTGAGGGACCCAGTCCGGCATTCCGCCCCGTGGATTTTGGGAAAGGATTGTACGTTGGGCCGTCCGTGGTGAATCCCGCACGGGGGCTGCGCATTTAGTATGTCCGATTTGAAGGGCAGACCCCCACCGTGTTAGCGTGCAGAAGGGCCTGTCCGATGCCTTCCCTACCCCGTTGCGCGGCCCATGTCTTTTCTGCGATCGAGTCGCCTTGCCCAGAGCCTTCTGGTCATTCTGGGCGTGATGCTCACGGTCCTGCTGTTTGCCCCCGAGCTCGTCGTCGAGTACCTGTGGCTGGGCGAGCTGGGGTACGAAAACGTCTTCTGGACCATCCGGTCGACGCAAATCCTTCTGTTCGTCCTCGTCTTTCTCGTGGCGGGGCTCTACTTCGGCGGAAACTTTCGCCTCCTGCTCAGCCGCATCCCGCCGCTGTGGGCCTCGCGCTGGGCGGAGGGCGGCGAGGCGCCCGAACTCGGCGGGACGCCCATCACGCGGGAGCGCATCAAGCGCTTCGCGTACGTCATCGCGGGGGTGCTGAGCCTGCTCTTCGCCGCGGGCTTTTCGGGCCGGTGGAATGACCTGCTCCGCTTCTGGTACGCCGGGTCCTACGGCCAGGTCGACCCCATCTTCGGGCACGACCTGGCGTTTCACATGCTGGAGCTGCCCTTCATCCAGGCCGTGCAGAGCGCCGTCGTGGGCCTGGCGTTCCTCGGGCTGCTGGCCCTGGGCACCGGCTACGTGATTGCCGGAGAGATCGGTGTGCAGGACGGCCAGTTCCGCGTAAAGCCGGGCCCGCTGCGTCACCTCGGGGCCAACCTCATTCTGCTGCTGCTGGGCTGGACGTGGGGCTTCTATCTCGACCGCTACGAAATGCTGCAGGAAGGCGGAGGCGGAGCCGTCTTCGGGGCCGGCTACACCGACATCAACGTCATGATTCCGGCCCTGTGGCTCATGATCGTGTCCACGCTCGTGCTGGCGGGGCTCGTGGCGTACAACCTGTATCGTCGCAACCTGCGCCTGCTGGGGTACGGCGTGCTCGGCTACGTCGTGCTGCTGGTGGGAGGGCTCGTGGTGGCGCCCACCCTCGTCACGCAGCTCACGGTGGTGCCCAACGAGCTGGAGGCGGAGCGGCCCTACCTGGAGCACAACATTGAGCTCACGCGCGAGGCCTTCGCCCTCAACGAGGTGAAAGAGACCTCCTACCCGGCCCGTCCCACCCTGACGGCCGAGGACGTCGAGAACAACCGGGAGACCATCGAGAACGTGCGCCTCTGGGACCCACGGCTGCTGATCGACACCTACAAGCAGCTGCAGCAGATCCGGACCTACTACGAGTTCTACGACGTCGACGTCGACCGGTACGAGATCGACGGGGACTACCGGCAGGTCATGCTGTCGGCCCGTGAGCTGACGCAGCGCCTGCCGGAGGGCTCCAACAACTGGGTCAACCGCCACCTCCAGTACACGCATGGGTACGGCTCGGTGGCCAACCTCGTGGCGCGGCAGGGGACGGAGGGGTCGCCCGAGTTTCTGGTGCAGGACCTCCCGCCCGTGGCGACCGACTCCAGCCTCAACGTCGACAACCCCGCCGTCTACTACGGCGAGGAGGTGCCCACCTACCGCCTCGCGCCCACCTCGGCACAGGAGCTCGACTTTCCGAAGGGCGACGAGAACGTCTACGCGTCGTACGAGGGCGACGGCGGCGTCTCGATCGGCAGCTTCTGGAAGCAGCTCCTGTTTTCCTACTGGACGGGGGACTACAATATTCTGCTCACCGACTACATCACCGAGGACAGCCAGATCCAGTTCTGGAACAGCCTCGACGAGCGGGTGCGCCGCGTGGCGCCCTTCCTGAAGTTCGACGGAGATCCCTACTTCGTCCTCAGCGATGATCGGCAGTACTGGATCCAGGACGCCTACACCACGACCCGCTCCTTCCCCTACTCCGAGCCGATCCGCAACCAGAACGGCTTTGAGGGCACCCAGTACATCCGAAACTCGGTGAAGATCGTGGTCGATGCCTACGACGGCGACGTGTCCCTCTACGTCTCGGCCCCAGAGGATCCCATTATTCAGACGTACCAGCGGATCTTTCCGGATCTCTTCCGGCCCCTCGACGCCATGCCGGACAACCTGCGCGAGCACATCCGCTACCCGCAGGACATGTTCGAGATGCAGATCGACCGCTACAAGCGGTACCACATGACGCGGCCGCAGATCTTCTACAACAACGAGGACCTGTGGACCCGGCCCAACGAGCAGTACGCGGGACAGCAGCGCATAATGGACCCCTACTATATCATGACGCGGCTGCCGGGGGAGGATCGGCAGGAGTTCATGCTCATGACCCCGATGACCCCGGAAAACCGGGACAACATGATCGGCTGGGTCGCCGCCCGGTCCGATCCGCCCAACTACGGGGAACTCGTCGTCTACAATCTGCCGAAGGAGCGGCTCATCTTCGGGCCCAATCAGATCGAGTCCCGCATCGACCAGGACACGGAAATCTCCCGGCAACTCTCCCTCTGGGACCAGCGCGGGTCGAACGTCATCCGGGGGAATCTGATCGTGGTGCCCATCGAGGAGTCCTTCCTCTACGTCGAGCCCATCTACCTCATCGCCCAGCAGATTCAGATCCCGCAGATGCAGCGCGTCATCGTGTCCTACGGGGATCGCGTGGCGATGGAGCGAACGCTGCGCCAGGCGCTGAACACCGTGCTGGGCGAGCAGGTGATGGAGACGCGGCAGGAGGCGCTGGCGAGCATACAGCGCCAGGCGGGGGCGGCCCAGCGGGCCTCGACCGAACAGATCGAGGAGCTCGAGGAGGCCAAGACGCTCATCCAGGAGGCGCGGACGGCCCTGCAGGAGGGCAACTTCGCCCAGTTCGGCGACCGGTTTAACGAGCTGGAGCAGGTGCTCAACAACGTCCCGGTTCCGACCGACACGACGACGCCTCCTGCCCCCACGCCCGCGCCGGTCGACACGGCAACCGCGGCGGAGGCGGCGAGCCTGCCGTAAGTCTGAATCCGTCCGCACGTGCCCCCAACGGCGATCGGGACGCGTTCCGCCGTCCACCCCCGGGGGCGGCGTGATGGAGATCGAGGGCAACCGGGAGTGACAGACCCGTGGGCACCGTGACGCGGGGGCCGCGTGCTCGGCGGGGCGGAGGGGCACATACTTTTTGGGAGCGGTTCTATACTTGTCACGCTCCGGCCCGACGGACAACGTCCCCGCAATCACGGCGTGCTCCCCCGTGGCGATCATCTCTGGTCTGCCTGCTCGGACGGGTCCACAGAAGGGAGGGAGCCGCTCGGTGTGCCCACGCGTCCCGTCGCTCTCTCATTCTGAGCGCAATCAGAAGAGGGAGGGGCGTGAGCCTCCGCATCTCTTTCAGGCTCCACGGTTCGGGGGCTCCGGCCCCGGGGACGCAATCGTTGACGGTCGTCGCCGTCGTTTCTTACCTTGGCACCGGTTATACGGCCGCTCCCGTTCCCACACATCCCCCACGATCACCGCATGACGCCCGACCTGCTGCTCCGTGGTGGCACCCTGCTCGACCCTGCGACCGGCACGACGGAGGACGCCGACCTGCTCATCCGAGACGGCACCATCGCCGAGCGGGGACCGGCCCTGGCGCCCGACGGCGACGTGCCCGTCTACGACGCCTCCGGCGCGTACGTCTCGCCCGGATGGATGGACATGCACGTGCACCTCCGGGAGCCCGGCTTCGAGCACAAGGAGACCATCGCGACCGGGACGCGGGCGGCGGCCGCCGGCGGCTTTACGGCCGTGGCCTGCATGCCGAACACCGAGCCCCCGATCCACACGCGCGACGTGGTCGAATTTGTGCGTGAGCGGGCCGCGGACACCCCCGTCGACGTGCACCCGATCGCCTGCGTGTCGAAGGAGCGGGACGGGGCGGAGCTGGCCGAGCTGGCCGACCTGGCGGCGGGCGGGGCGGTGGCCTTCAGCGACGACGGAGCCCCGGTCCACCACGCGGGCCTGATGCGACGGGCGCTCGAGTACAGCACCATGCTCGACTGCCCCATCATCAATCACATGGAGGAGCCCGCCCTCAACCCGGGCGGGCAGATGCACGAGGGCGAAGTGTCGGCCCGCATCGGGCTCGACGGCATCCCGGGCCTCGCCGACGACGTCATGATTGCCCGCGACGTGGAGCTCGCCGCCTTCACCGGCGGGCACGTCCACGTGGCCCACATCTCCACGGCCCGCGGCGTCGAGCTCGTGCGGCGCGCGAAGGCCCGCGACCTGCCGGTGACGGCCGAGGTGTGCCCCCACCACGTGGCCCTCACCGACGCCGCCGTCGAACGGTCGGGCTTCGACACCCACACGAAAATGCACCCGCCCCTGCGGTCGGCCGCGGACGTCGAGGCCCTGAAGGCCGGCCTCGCCGACGGCACCATCGACGCCCTCTGCACCGACCACGCCCCGCACGCGGCCTACGAGAAGGAGGTCGAGTTTACGGCCGCGCCGTTCGGCATCACGGGCCTGGAGACGGCCTGGGGCCTCATCGGGCGCGAGCTCATCGAGCCGGGCGTCCTGTCGGTCGCGGAGGCGGTCCGGGCGCTTACCGTGGCGCCCCGGCGCATCCTGGGGCTCGACGTGCCCGCCCTGGAGGTAGGGGCGCCGGCCGCCCTCACCGTCTTCGACGCCTCCCACCGGTGGACGTTTGCCGAGGAGCACGTCCGGTCGAAGAGCCGGAATACCCCCTTCCTCGGCACCGAGCTCGTGGGGCGCCCCCGTGCCATCTACAACGACGGGCAGCTGGTCCGCAGCGA
>JAZKTD010000255.1:0-5148 GCA_036625705.1 Salinivenus sp. | reverse complement strand
ACGGCCGCCCGCTGCGTGCGGTCCCAGCTCTCGAGCACGGCCCCCGAGAGCCTGCGCACGGCCGCGTTCCTGGCCCGGCGCCCCGCCCAGGAGCGGCCCGTCGAGGCCCTCTACGCCGAGCAGGTCGTCGAGGTCGAGGACGTGACCGGCCGCGTCGACTCACTGGCCCAGGGGACGTCCGCCGCCGCGGCCACCCTGCAGAAAACGATGGCGGAGGACCTTTCCCCCGAGCAGCGGGTGGAGGTGGTGCCGGAGGGGGACCGGTACGTCGCCTACACGTACCGGCGCTACGACGACGTCCGGCTCGTCTTTCTGCCGGATCGGTCCGTGACCCTCTCCGGGGCCCTCGATCAACAGCTGTCCTACCCGCAGCACGCGTGGGACGTGGCGGCCCTCCGCGTCTACCGCGACGGCACCCCGCTCCGTGCCCCCGAGCATTTTGACCTCCGGACGCAGGGCGCACGCCCCGGCGACGCCGTCTTCGCGGTGGGATACCCCGGCGATCTGATGCGGACGGGGAGTGCCGAGCAGGGGGCGTTCCGGCGCGACGTGACGCTCCCGGCTCGCCGGGCCTCCCTACGGGCCTGGACCGACCACCTCCGGACGTACACCGACACGGCGGCCGCGGCGGCCCCGGCCTGGGCCGACTCGGTTCGGTCGAGCCGCGGAGAACTGAAGGTCGTGCAGGCACGCCAGGAGGCCCTGGAAAACGACTACGTTCAGGACCGTCTCGAGGCCCGGGACGAGCAGCTCCGGCGGGCGGCCGAGGACGAGGGGGCGGAGGTCGGCGCTACGCTCGATTCGCTGGCCGCCCTTCAGGCGGAGAAGCGGGCCCTCGCCGATCAGTACCGGGGCTTCTCGTTCCTGCTGCGCCCCGCGCATACGTCGGCTACGCTGCGCCGCGCCGTGAGGGCCTACCGGGCCCAGCAGACCGGGCGGGACGTCTCCACGGACGCCCTGCGGGCCGTGCCCGAGCAGCCGATCGCCCTGGACGCCGCCCGCCTCGACGATCACCGACAGCGTCTCCGGACCCACCTCGGCGACGACAGCCTGCTCGTTCGAGGCCTCCGGCAGGCGGCCCCGTCCCCGGCCCTCGTCCGGCAGTCCGTCTTTTCGGACCCGGAGTCGGCCCTTGAGGCCGTTCAGGAGGGCGCGTTTCCGAGTGACGACCCGGCCCTGCAGGTCGTGTCCGTCCTCTACGAGCAGTACGAGGCGTTCGTCGACGCCTGGACGCGGCTCCGCGAGCGCGAGGCGCGCCTGACCGACGCTCTGGCCCGGGCACGACACCGAATGGCCGACCGACCGGTCGCCCGTCCGCGGTCCCGCAGCCTGCGCCTGGCGGACGGCCGCGTGCAGGGCTACCCGTACAACGGAACCCTGGCGGCGCCCTTCACCACCTTCTACGGCCTCTACGGAGCGCTTCACGCCGGCACGGACGGGTCGCCGGCGGTGCCCGACCGGTGGGCCACGCCCCCCAGGGCCCTGGACCGATCCACACCCCTTACGACCGTCTCGAGCACCGACCTGGTCGGGGCGCACGGCGGCCCTCTGCTGAATGCCTCCCTCCAGCTGGTCGGCATCCAGACCGACGGCAACGTGCAGAGCGCCGGCGGCGCGTACCTCTTTCTGCCGGACCGGATGCGGACCGTGTCGGTCGACGTTCGCGGCCTGCTCGAGGGCCTCACGTCGGTCTACGAGGCCGACGCACTGGTGGAGGAGCTGACGGGATCGCCGCCCTCGACCGAGTAACAGGATCCCGAAGGGCCGCGACGCCCTGTGTTGCTTCCCTCGGGATTTCTCCCCGGGGATTGTTCGACCGACCCCATCGACGTGAGAATACCGCCCCGGCTCGAGGGAGACGCTCCGACCTCGCCTCCGCGGGGGGCCGTGCCTCCCGCCGCCTTCCGATAGCTGTCACTCGCACGCAACGCCATGTTTTCTCTTGTTTGTCGCCCGGCCGGACGCAGCCGCCTCCGTTCGTGGGGCGCAGGCGGTCTCCTCCTGGTCCTTCTTCTTGTCATCGGCTGTGGCACGTCCCGCCAGACCGTCACGGTGACCGAGCGGCCGGACGCCCCCACCGATACGGCCGCCGCCGTGGCCTCGCCGGACACCATGGCCACGGCGGTGCCCACCCCAAGCGGCTACGACACCGTCGGGGTTGGGCGCTTCGATCGGGGGAAGCTCTGGCCCTTCGACCAGCTTCCCACCGAGTATTTCCGGTCGGCCTACGGGGTGGACGCCGACGAGACGTGGCGAACGAAGGCCCGCCGCGCCGCGCTCCGGTTCGACGAGGGCTGCTCGGCGTCGTTCGTCTCCTCCCGGGGCCTGGTGATGACAAACCACCACTGCGCCCGCGACGCCATCTCGTCGGCCAGCCGGTCGGGGGAGAATCTGCTCGAGACCGGGTACTACGCCGACAGCCTGGCCCAGGAGCGTGTCGTTCCGGACCTGCACGTCGACGAACTGGTCGGGATTGAAAACGTGACGGGACGGGTCCGGGGCGGAGAAGGGCCCGACCTGAGCGGCGGCTCCGTCCAGCAGCGGATCCAGGGCATCGAGACGACCATGACCCAGGAGGCGAAGAAGGAGGACGAGCAGCTCCGGGTGGACGTGGTGAGCCTGTACAGTGGCGCCAAGTACGCCGCCTACACCTACCGGCGGCACGAGGACGTCCGCCTCGTGATGGCCCCGGAGCTGCAGATGGGCTACTTCGGGGGGGAGCCCGACAACTTTACCTACCCGCGGTTCTCGCTGGACGTCGCGTTCTTCCGGGTCTACGACGGCGACGGCTCGCCGCTCCGGCCCGAGCACCACTTTTCCTGGGACCTCGACGGGGCGGAGGCCGGGGACCCGGTCTTCGCCGTCGGAAATCCGGGGTCGACGAGTCGCCTCGACATGGTGTCCCAGCTGGAGTACGAACGCGATTATCGGCTGCCGGCGCGGCTGGAGGTCTTCCGGGACCGGCGGGGGCTGCTGCAGTCCTACATCGCCAGCCATCCCGAAGAGGCCGGCACCTACGACCTCCGCAACACCTTCTTTTCGATCGGAAACTCGATTAAAAGCCTGGAGGGACGGCTCCGGGGACTCCAGGATTCGTATCTGCTGGCCCGCCGGGGGGCCGCCGTGCAGGCCCTTCGCGACACCATCGCGACGGTCGACTCCCTGCAGCAGTACGGCCGGGCCGTCGGCGAAATCAGGCGCCTTCAGGAGTCGAAGCGCATCCTCGCCGACAAGCAGAAGGCGTTCCTCACGTTCGCGAACCTTGAGCTCGGGTCGCGGGTCCTGACCCGGGCGGTGCATGGCTACTACTACGACTTTCTCCGCACGCGGGGCGCGAGCCCGGAGCGGGTGCAGGACATCCGCGACGACGCGGAGACGATTGGCAACTGGCCGGACGGCCTGGAGCGGTCCATGATCGTGGCCCAGTTGACGGACCTTCGGTCGGCGTACGGGCCCAATCATCCCACCGTGCAGCGACTGCTGCGGAAGCGGTCGATCGACGAGCTGGCCACCCACCTCGTCGACAACAGTGCCCTGATGGACTCGACCCGCTTCGTGAAGCTGCTCGACGAGGGATACCTGAAGAGCGACGACCCCTCGGTGCCGGTCATCGAGGCGCTCGCGCCGCTCTTCCTCAACACGAACCGGCAGATGCAGGACATCCAGAGCACCGAGGAAACGCTCAACCGTCGGCTGTCCCGGGCCCGTCGGGCCATCTACGGCGATCGGGTGCCCCCGGACGCCACGTTTACGCTTCGTCTCTCGGACGGGGTCGTCCGGGGCTACTCCTACAACGGCACGCAGGCGCCGGCGCACACCAACTTCTACGGCCTCTACGACCGGTACTACTCGCACGGCCAGGAGGACTGGGCCCTTCCGGAGCGCTGGCTCTCGCCGCCGGACGCGTTCGACCTGGACACGCCTCTCAACCTGGTGTCGACCACCGACATCTCGGGCGGGAACTCGGGATCGCCGCTGCTCAACGAAGACCTCGAAATTGTGGGGGTCGTCTTCGACAGCAACATGGAGGCCCTGCCCAACGAGTACCTCTACCGCAGCCAGTCGGCCCGCGCCGTTTCGGTCGACGTCCGGGGCATCGTCGAGGCGCTCCGGGACCTCTACGAGGCCGACCGCCTGGTCGAGGAGATCACGAACCACAGCGCCTCTGCGCCCAGCACCGCGAGCGAGGCCGAGTAGTTCGTCACGGCGCCGGCGGCTGCGTGGCGCGCAGGGCCGCCACGACGGCCGGGGCCACGTCCGTCAAGTCGGTGACCTGCTCGAAGTACGGGGCCGCCCACCCGTGGACGAGGAGAGGCACCGGGTTACGCGTGTGCTGGGTGTGGGTGCCCGCCTCGAGGTTGCCGTGGTCGCTGGTCACGAGCAGGGTGTCGGTCTCGGGGTCGATCCGGTCCAGCAGGGCGCCGACGATGCCGTCGAGGGCGCCCACGATGGTGCCCGCCGGCGTATCGATCCGCCCGTGCCCCACCTTGTCGGTCAGGAAGTACTCGAACAGCGTAAATCTGTGGCGCCGGGCCGTCGCCAGGAGCACCTCGGCCGCCTCCGACAGGGACCGATCCGGAACGTCCAGGCCGAGGTGTTCGCGCCACGAGGCCCCCGTCAGGTCGGCGGCGACGGCCCGCCGGTCCCGGAGTGCCGAGAGATCCCGCAGCTCTACCCCCGCCGCGTTGCAACAGTACGTGGTCACGGTGGCTCGCCGGCGCGCGGCGTCGAAGTACTGCGGGGGAAACGCGTTGGCAAACGTCACCGGGAGGTCGGGATCGCCGAGCGTCCGGATCTGGCGGAAGAGATTGTCTTGATCGAGCGTTGCGTGGGTCGTCGAGTGGGGGTAGGGCCCGAAATGGCGGCCCACGACGGTCGCGCAGTTGACGCCCGTGAGCAGGCTCGCCTGCCCGGTGCCGCTCTGGGGCAGGCCCTCGACCCCAAGGGTGGCGTCGAGCGACCGAACGAGCGTGGTGGTGTCCGCGCGGTCCGTGAGCGGCCGGCACCAGGGCTGCCCCCCGGCGAGCCGGCGGAGGCCCGGGGTCTCGGCGTCAAAGAGGGGGTTCGACGGCGACTGGGGGCCGAGGCCTACCCCGTCCACGAAGAAGAAGAGGATGTGCCGCATCGATCGAGACGGGACGAGAACGA
>JAZKTD010000254.1:0-5162 GCA_036625705.1 Salinivenus sp. | reverse complement strand
ACTAGGCCGGGACGTCTTCTTCCTTGACCGGATCGAACAGGGACACCGCCTCCCGCTGCAGGTCGCGCCACAGAAAGGCGGCGGCCAGGAGCGCGACCGTTACGCATGCGAGGCCCCAGACGGTCCAGCCCAGGATGAGGTAGCCGGTGCCGAAGAGGGTTGTATAGACGAGCACCACCCCGACGAGCCAGTCGAGGGCGAGGCGCAGGAGGCCGCGGTCCGGCTCCACGTCGGGGTGGCGCTTGGCGACGGCGTTCCAGCCGGGGCCGCCGGGATGGACCTTTCGGTAGAAGGTGTCGAGCGTGTCGTCGGCGGTGGGCCGCGTGAGGAAGGTGGCCGTGAGCCACACGACCGTCGTGAAGCCGACCACCGAGTAGAGGTTGACCGGAAACTCGGCCTGCAGGCCCGGCACCTCGATGCCGAACGCGTTCAGGATGAGCGCGAAGACGGTGAGGGCGATCGGGGCCACGGTCGCGGCCATCTCGCTCCAGGCGTTCACGCGCCACCAGTACCAGCGGAGGATGAGGACGAGCCCCAGCCCGGCGGAGGCCGACAGCAGCAGGCCCCACGCCTCGGCGATGGTGTTGAGGAAGAGGGTGACGACGAGGCTGAGGAGGGCGACCCCAAACGTGAGGACGCGGGAGACGAGGACGTAGTGCTTCTCGCTGGCATCCGGGCGGATGAACCGCCCCCAGAAGTCGTTCACGAGGTAGGAGACCCCCCAGTTCAGCTGCGTCGACACCGTGCTCATGAACGCCGCCAGGAACGCGGCGAAGAGGAGCCCGAGCATGCCGGGCGGCAGGACGTCCTTCATCACGAGCACGAAGCCGGCGCGCGGCTCCTCGAGGTTCGGGTAGAGAACCAGTGCGGCCAGCGCCACGATGATCCACGGCCAGGGGCGCAGGCAGAAGTGCGCGATCGTGTACCAGAGCGTAGCGAAGAGGGCGTTGGGCTCGTCCTTGGCGCTCATCATGCGCTGGGCGATGTAGCCGCCCCCACCGGGTTCGGCCCCCGGGTACCAGCTCGACCACCACTGCACGCCGGCGTACGCCGCGAAGGCGAGGGCCGACAGCGAGAACGTGGCCGCCCCTTCCGCGGCCTGCCCGATGGTGGGCAGCAACCGGAACGTCTGGTCGGGCAGCTGCTCGCGCAGGCCCTGGATGCCGCCGACCTCCGGCATGTCGAGCACGAAGAAGGCGAGGGCGATCGTCCCTCCCATCGCCACCACGAACTGAAAGACGTCGGTCACCATCACGCCCCAGAGGCCCGACAGCAGCGCGTAGGCGGCCACCACCAGGATGAGCCCCGCCACCACCACGAGCGCCGCCCCGACCTCTCGTCCCAGGATGGAGAAGGACGCGTACCCGAACAGGGTGAGGTCGGGAAAGAGCCGGTCGATCACCGTCTCCATCGCCAGCGACACCCACCCGATGATGAGGATGTTCATGAGGAGGCCGAAGAAGACCGCCTTCAGGCCGCGGAGCCACGCCGCCACCCGGCCGCTGTACCGAAACTCCACGAACTCGACGTCGGTCATCACGCCGCTGCGGCGCCAGAGGCGGGCAAAGAAGAACACCGTCAGCATGCTCCCGAACGCCGCGTTCCACCACAGCCAGTTCCCGGCGATGCCGTCCTGGGCCACGATCTCGGTCACCAGCAGCGGCGTGTCGACGGCGAAGGTGGTGGCCACCATGCTCGTGCCCGCCAGCCACCACGGCATCGCCCGTCCGGAGAGGAAGAACTCAGAGGTGTCCTTGCCGGCCCGCCGGTAGTAGTAGATCGCGATCCCGAACGAGAACGCGAGGTAGCCGACGACGAAGAGCCAGTCGAGAAGCGTCACGGTGGAAGGGCCCTAGCGGGAAAAGAGTGATGGGGAAGGGGCGTCCCCGGTCGGGGCGACGTCGGTCCCCCCCGGTACGCTGCGCCGTGTAAGATACAAGAGCACCGCGAAATCGAAAACGAAGCGCGCGGCTACTCCGCCGTCGTCCAGACGCGTCCGTCCTGACGGATGTGGACGACGGCGCCGTTCGGGGCAGGGGCGGTTATTTCGTAGAGGCTCTGTGTTGCCTCGAGGGTGGGGGAACGGTCGCCGTCCGGCAGCGAGATCGCGTCGGCGTCCAGGGCGGCGAGGGTGTCGGCGTAGGTGCCGTGCGCGTCGTGGTAGGCACGCTGGCGGTAGTAGAGTCGGCGCAGGGCCCACGTCACGCGGTCGGTGGGAGTCAGGCGCACCGAGTCCGCCGCCGTCCCGACCGCGGCGTCCGAGAACGCGACCACGCCCCACCGCTCCGGCATGTGGAAGGACCCCTCCCCCTGTGGCGACCAGGCCGAGGCGTCGTTCTCGGTCGTGTCCCGGACGTATCGGCCGTCGACGACCGACGCGGGCCACTGCATCCGCGTGAGGTTCAGGCGCCAGCGGTCGCCGTCAACGGGCGGCTCGGCGTCGGGGGCCGCCTCCGCGAGCACCGCCCAGGGCAGGGCCAGCTCCACGGTCCAGCCCGTGTCGGTGTCCGAGGGATCGTTGAGGGTGCCCTGCACCGCCACGCCCTTCTTCAGGCCCCGCAGGTCCCACGCGCTGACCGGCACGCCGCCGTCCCGGTACGGCCGGGTGAGCATCAGGTCCCACTGCGTCTCGCGGGCGTTGATCTGGAACTCGTAGTAGTGGTGGGTGTCGCCGGTCGGGTCGATGAACACCTCGAAGGCGTTTTCGCGCCAGACGGTCGTGTCGCGGGTCGTGAACGAGGCCCGCACGTCCGGCTCCTCCAGTTTGGCGGCGAGGTAGAGGAAGCGGTCGTCCCACATCATCTTGGCCCGCGTCCGGTACGGCGGCGCCGGCCGATCGCGGCCGTCGCTGTTCACGAAGGGGGCCGTCCAGGCGGCCCGGGCCCACGTTGCCTCGGTCAGCCGCCCGTCGACGGTCGGGGGCGAGGGCGCGCGCTGGATCCGGTACGTCTGCGGGTGGAACGGGAGGCGGTCCGCAAAGGCTACTGGGTCGGACGCGGCGGAGTCGCCTCCAGGCGCGGAAGGATCGTCGGCGCACCCCGAGAGGGCGGCACACACGACGACCCCGACCGCGAGGGCAACCGGCAGCAGGCGGGGCAGCATCGGGCAGGGGGGCGTGGGGCGGGGAGGACGAACGGAGGGCGCCCCGTCGCTACGGCATGTCGTAGGTGGTCACGAAGGCCTCGGCGGCGTAGAATTCGGGGAGGCCGAGGCCGTTCAGGGCGTCGGCCGTGCCGCGGTTGCGGTCGCGGGCCCGTTCCCAAAACTCCCGGTCGTCGTAGGCCCCGGGAAACATGGCCCGGTCCTTCTGGCTCTCGTGCTTGAAGATGGCCTCCACCTTGCGGTCGAGGTCCGCCTTCGAGAGGGGGACGAAGACGTCGGCCTCGTGGAGCGGCCACTCCTGCCAGGCCCCGCGGTAGAGCCACACCAGCGGCTGGGGGCGCGTGCCGGCATCCGTGTCCTCGGCGGGCACCCCGTCGCCCGACGGGGGCGCGGCATCCTGGTTGTACCGCGCGAGGGCCTCCTTGATGGCCTTGTAGCACATGCGGTGGGTGCCGTGGGGGTCCGAGAGGTCGCCCGCGACGAACACGTGGGTCGGTTCCACGTCCGTCAGCAGGTCGTACACCACGTCGACGTCCGCCGTCGAGATCGGGTCCTTGCGCACCCGGCCCGTGCGGTAGAACGGCATGTCGAGGAACGCGGCGTCGTCGGCCTCCAGGCCCATCACCTCGATGGCGGCGATGGCCTCCCCGTAGCGGATGTAGGACTTGAGCGTCTGGATCTCGGGCAGGTCCACCTCGCCCGGGTCCTTCTCGGCGAGGTGAGTCTCGATCTCCTCCCGTCGGGCCTGAAACGCCGCCGCGGCCTCGCCGTCGAGGTTCAGGGTGTCGCCGCCGAAGTCCAGGAAGCGGAGGTAGCGGCGCACGTCGGCGTCGAAGACGGCCACCGAGCCGTTGGTCATGTAGGCGACGTTGATGTCGTTGTCGTTGGCGACGAGCTTGTCGAGCATGCCGCCCATCGAGATGACGTCGTCGTCCGGGTGCGGGCTGAAGACGATGACCCGCTCGTCGGCGATCAGGTCCTCGCGGTACGTGATGCGCTGGCGCAGGTCCTCGAACACCTCGCGGGCCAGGTCGTCGACGTGGTCGTACCGGTGAACGAGGCTGTGGAGCTGGTTCTGGTAGTAGTCCGACGCCTCGAGGCGGGGGATGGCCCGGTCCTGCGTCTTCGAGAGCCAGATGACGGCCCGCTTGGCCTTCTGGTCGGTCCAGTCTACCTCCCGGACGCGCCAGGGCATCTTTTCGCGGGTCAGCTCCCCCGCCGCGGCCCGGTCGATGTAGAAGGTGGTGTTGGGGTGCTCCTGCAGGTAGCTGGCCGTGACGCCGCGGTTGGGCTCCCCCTCGACGGCCTCCTGCACGATGGGGGCCTTGTGCTCGCCCGTCGCCATCAGGACGATCTCGTCGCTGTCGAGGATCGTGCCGACCCCCATCGTGATCGCCTCCTGCGGCACGTTCTCCTCGCCGAAGAAGTCGCTGGCGGCGTCCTTGCGCGTGATCTCGTCGAGGATGACCCGCCGCGTTCGCGTCTGCTTGCTCGAGCCCGGTTCGTTGAAGCCTACGTGCCCGGAGCGCCCGATGCCGAGCAGCATGAGGTCGATGCCGCCCGCCTTCTCAATGGCGTGCTCGTACTCGACGCAGTAGCGCTCCACCTCGTCGGGCGGAATGTCGCCCCGGGGAATGTGGACGTGCTCCTCGGGGATGTTGACGTGGTCGAAGAGGTTTTCGTCCATGAACCGATGGTAGCTCTGGAGGCTCTCCGGGTCCATCGGGTAGTACTCGTCGAGGTTGAACGTCACCACGTTCGAGAAGTCGAGGTCCTCCTCCCGGTGCATCCGGATGAGCTCCTGGTAGACCCCGATGGGGGTCGAGCCGGTGGGCAGGCCCAGCACGGCGTTCTTGCCGACGGCCTGCCGCTCCTCGATCAGCGTGGCGATGCGGAGGGCGACTCGGTGGGCCATCTCCGAGGGGTCGTCGAAGATGAGGGTCTCGACGTGCTCGTGCTGGGTCCCGGCCTGGGTGCTCTGCTCGGGCGGGTCGGCGACGGAGGGAGAGTAGGCGGCCATGGTGGGGCAGGTCGGTGCGGACGGGAAGGGGCGATCGCGG
>JAZKTD010000253.1:0-5195 GCA_036625705.1 Salinivenus sp. | reverse complement strand
GCGGGCCAGCATCCGGTCGCGCCATCCGAAGATGAGGGCGGCCCCGAGCGCGCAGGGCAGGCCCCAGTACAGCAGGGCCCGCGCCCAGAAGGGCCACCCGGGCGGGCCGAGGGCGAAGAGGGGGGACCCGGTCGCCATCACCAGGCCCACGTACGACCACGTGATCTACATGTAGTGGTGCTCCAGCCAGTGGTCGTAGTGCTCCCGGCGCAGCGGAAAGTAGACCGGGAGGGCGAGCGTGCCGCCGCTCACGAGCGACATTACGTGGAAAGGCCCGAACTCGCCGAACAGCTCGAAGATCGCGAAGGAGGTGCCAATCAGCCCCGCCATCGAGCCGGCGTAGATCCATCCGACGAGGCGGTGTCGGGGCGTGCCCTTCCGGGCGAGGAGGTTTCCCGCGCCGGCCGCGAGGGCGACGACGCCGAGCGCGGTGTGGAGCGGTTCGATCATGGCGGCGGGATGGCTGTGCGGAGGCGCGGCCCGGGAGACGCCGAAATGACGACGCCGCCTTCACGGGCCGGCCCGTCGGTACGCCGCGACGTAGAGCGTGGCTTCGACCACGCGGGGCGCGGGGCCGGCGGCGAGGCGCGTGTTCAGTTGAGGGAACGGATCGTCGGCGTCGATTGTCCGGGCGAGGGCGACGTAGCGGTCCCGGTCGGCGAGCAGGAGATGTGCGAGGTCGGCGGCCGTCACCGGGAGGTCGACGGTGTCGCGGCCGACGGTGCGCTCCGTGAAGCCGTCCACGTCCGAAAGGGTCGCGGCGTGGTCGTAGTCCGGGGGCGACGCCGGCAGGTCGACGTCCAGGGTCTCCAGTACGTCCTCGAGGTGGAGTTCGAAGTCATACGGAACGACGACCGCTCCGGGCCGGCATACCCGCCGGAGCTCACCAGCCGCGGCGGCCCGGTCGACGTAAGGGAGCACGCCCGCGTACGTCACGACGTCGACCGAACGGGCGGGGAGCGGGAGGGCCTCGGCGTCGTCCTCGCGGTACGTGATGCGGTCGTGGGCCGTCGCCTGCGCCAGCATCGCCGGGCTCGGGTCGACGCCGTGGACGCGGGCGCAGTGCGTCGCCAGCGCGACGGCGGAGCGGCCCGTCCCGCAGCCCACGTCCAGCCCGACGTCGAACGGGCCCCGGTCGCCGAGGACGCGGGCCAGAATGCGGGCGTGGAGGGGCGGCCGGTACGCGGCGTAGTGGGCCGCGACGACCGGAGAGTACGAATCTGTCACGAGGGGGCGAGAAAAGACCGGTGGCCTGTGCGAGAGAGCCGCGGGGCTACAGACGCTGTGAAGGACCGAGACACGGCTCGAATGAATTGGCGAAACGGAGAAAACTCACCTGAGCCGGGTGGGAAGACGGTCAATTCTGGTCACTACCGCTCGAAATGCCATGGTATGCCGAAGTGCCCATTCACTCGCTTCGTCACTCTTGATCGGCGAAGTCGAACTGTTCTACCGCGACCGCACGAAAGCGGCAGCAGCCCGGATTCAGGTGCAGTGCAGAGTTATACAGCTAACCAATTGAACTGCATTAGTTTATAGCTTATCTTGCTCTTCCGGCTCCTCGTCAGGAACCTTCGATAAGACGCGCTCAAATTTCTCCCGACTTCCACGCTCGGCCCGCTTTTCGAGATATTCTACCGTTTTGAGCGACGACATCTTCTCAGCAGCTGCGGTGGCAATAAACTGGTTCATCGAAATCCCCTCCTCCTCCGCAAGCTCCTTGATCTCGCGGTGCAGATACTTCGGAAGTCGAACGCTCATCGTTTTGCTCATGACAACGCCCCAATTTTTTGAAGCAGCTCTTTGGCTGTTACCAGTTCCATTCCAAATTCTACGCCCGAAAAGTCTTCTTTGTTGTAGGTCACAATGTAGTCGCAACCGGCTCCTACGGCAAGCTCCAGGATCATCTCGTCGTCTGGATCTTTCAGGCGCGGGCGCCACAGAAAATGAATCTCGTGATGGCCACCGATCCGGCACAGGTAGTTCCGCACGTCATCGATGTCCGCCTCAGTCAACCCAAGGTCGCGTCTCTTTTCCTGGAGCACCTCTTCGTACTCCAGTACGAGCGGAACCGAAAGATGGATCTCGAATCTGCCAGATCCGAGGAGCGAGAGAAGCTTAAACGAGGCACCGCGCCGGGAGCGCAGTCCCGAGTAGATCACGTTTGTATCCGGTACAACCTGTGGCGGATTGCTCATGGTGGTATGATATATGATACCACCCAAAAGAGCACCTCACTGATTCGAGAGGGCTGTATAACATATCTTATGCTGACCCATTCCGTCATATCACATTATGCCGATCGGCATAATACGACTCGGCAGATCTGGTAAACATTTTCACTTCAGTAGTTTATCGAAAAGGAAATGGGTATTATGACGACCTGATCTACATACCAACAATATGCCGGTTCGGGCACGAATGTCAACGCGTTCGGCCCGGCCGTCGTCGAACTATGAGACTGTTTTGATTTCACACGTTGGGGGTCAGAGCGTCACGTGATAATTGCAGACCGGTCGATCTCGTGCGTTCGTTCGGCCTCACATCTCGCGCCCCCCTCGGAGGGTGGAAGCGAGCGGCGTTGTCTCCGACCGACCGAAAAATCAAAACGGTCTCCAGGAGCGGCCCGGCGGGGATGCGTAAAACGATCGGAAACCAGGGAACGACGGACGCTCGGGTCAAAGTAGGAAAGATGGTGTTATTCGAGAAATTCGCGCCGCACTCCTGATGTCGACCACCCACCTTCTCGCCCGGGCCGTTATTCGTCGTGAGGGTCACGTCCTCGTCGTCCGGGCCGAGGGGCAGCCCCACACCTTTCTGCCCGGCGGACACGTCGAGGACGGCGAGGGGCTCGAGGCCTGCCTGCGGCGCGAGCTGCAGGAGGAGCTGGGGGTCGAGGCCGCGGTGGGCCGCTACCTCGGCGTCGTCGAGCACCGGTGGCGCCGCGACGGCGCGCCGCAGTACGAGCTCAACCACTGCTTCGCCGTCGCGGCGCCGGCCGTGGCGGACGACGCACCCGCCGCCCGGGAGGACTACCTCTCGTTTGCGTGGGCGCCGGTCGGGGCCCTCGACGAGGCCGCCCTCCAACCGCCCCCGCTCCGCCGCCTCCTGGCCGACCGGAACGGGACGACGCCGTGGTGGACGTCCACGCTAGCGGGCGTGCACAACTGAACCGAGAGACCTCGCAGAGGTCGTGACGCTGTTTCCGTCCCTCTCCCCTGCGTGGACACTGCGCTGCCGACCGCCGGCAGACGCTGGCGGTTGTGGCGCCGGAGGCCCGTGGCTCGAATCCGTCAGGGCAGTTGTGCACGGTCACTACCGATCCCTGAGAATGTACGCAAACAATCTCACGCGGTAGATGGGGACCGTGTATCGTCGCAGCCAAATCCGTCTTTACAGACTTATTCACGTATCGGTAACGGCGACGGGGACGAACGGGCGGCCCGCGACGTAGACAAGCGAATGTCGGGACGCCGTAACGAACGGGCCGACCCCGAATCGGACCCCGGACGTGGCGGTAGCACACACGTCACGCTCAACGCACGCCGTCCCCGCCCGCCATGTCCACCCGCGTCCAGGTCGTCTGGTACAAGCGCGACCTGCGCGTCGACGATCACCGGCCGCTCGCCCGGGCCGCCGAGCGGGGGCCGGTCCTGCCGCTCTACGTCGCCGAGCCGTCGGTGGCCGCCGGCGACGACTACCGGCCCCGCCACTGGACGCTGATCCGCGAGGCCCTCGTCGAGCTGCGGGCCCGCCTTGAAAAGCGGGGCCAGCCCCTCGTGGTGCGCTGCGGCGAGATGCCCGACGCGCTGGAGACGCTACGCCGAGCCGTGGGCCCGCTTCGCCTCTGGGCCCACGAGGAAACCGGCAACGGCCGTACCTACGCCCGCGACCGGCGGGTCCGCGCCTGGGCCCAGGAGCAGGGCGTCCCGGTTACCGAACTCCCGAGCCGGGGCGTCGTCCGCGGCCCCCACGACCGCGACGACTGGGCCGACCGGTGGGAGACGGTCATGCAGCGCCCGCTCGTCCATCCCCCGGACGCACTGACGCCCGTCGACGGGGTCGACCCGGGCCCGATGCCCTCGCACGCCGACCTCGGCCTGGGTCCCTGCACCGCCGCTCTCCAGCGGATCGGGGAGGCGGAGGCCCACCGCACGCTCGACGCCTTCCTCCGGGAGCGGGGCCGGACCTACCGCCGTGCCATGTCGAGCCCCCTCACCGGCGAGACCGCCTGCTCGCGGATGTCGGTGCACCTGGCGTTCGGCACCATCAGCCTGCGCCGCGTGGTCTACGAACTGCGCGAGCGGCAGGCCGAGCTGGCGGGGCGCACCGACCCCGCCGCCGACGACTGGCAACAGGCCCTCGACAGCTTCGACAGCCGTCTCCACTGGCACAGCCACTTCACGCAGAAGCTGGAGGACGCCCCGCGCCTCGAGCACGAGAGCTACGTGCCGGCCTTCGACGCCCTGCGGGACGACGACTGGACCCCGGCCCTCTACGAGGCCTGGCTGCACGGCCGCACCGGCTTCCCGATGGTGGACGCCTGCATGCGCTGCCTGCGCACGACCGGCTGGCTCAACTTCCGCATGCGGGCGATGCTCTGCTCGTTCGCGGCGTACGACTGCTGGCTCGACTGGCGCCGCTTTGCCCCCGTCTACGGCGGCCTCATGGCCGACTACGTGCCCGGCATCCACTACCCGCAGACGCAGATGCAGTCCGGCACCACCGGCATCAACCAGATCCGCGTCTACAACCCCGTCAAGCAGGGAAAGGAGCACGACCCCGACGGCACGTTCATCCGCCGCTGGGTCCCCGAGCTCGCGCCCATCGGGACCGACGCCTACGTCCACGAGCCCTGGCGCATGCCGCCCCTCGAGCAGCGGGCCGTCGGCTGTGTCGTCGGGGAGGACTACCCCGAGCGCGTCGTCGACCACCTGGACGCCTACCACCACGCCCAGGACACGATCCGGTCGTTCCGCGAGCGGCCCGAGATCCAGCGGCAGGCCGACGCGATCCTCGAGCGCCACGGCAGCCGGGGATGAAGTCGGGAGCGTGGGGGCATGGGGGAGGAGGGGAGAGCGCGGGAGCGTGGGGGAAGAGCGCGTAGGGGAGGGGCACGTCTCGATCGGAAGAGGCGCTCCTGCACGGAGGGATCGTGCCCCCCCATGCCCTTCACACCCATGCCCTTCACACCC
>JAZKTD010000015.1:0-26145 GCA_036625705.1 Salinivenus sp. | reverse complement strand
AGCCCTCTGAGGCCGGGGTTCGGCCCGGATCGCATAGACCCCAGCAAAGCACCTCCGGGCCCTGAGTACCTCCGGGCGCTGATGAATTCTCCGGGCCGCCCTTGGCGGGAAGGTTGTTATTTTCGTGGGCTGTTGAGTATTGTATTCCTACACTTCTTCTTCAGGGTTCTCCCCTCAGCCGGGCGCATTCCGTCATGGACCGGCTAGTCGCCTGGGTTCGCCGTTTTGTCCGAGAGCTCCGCCGACGACGGGTGATCCGCGTGGCGGTGACCTACGCCACGGTGGCGTTTGTCGTTTTGCAGGTCGGGGAGATTCTGATCGAGCCGTTTGATCTCCCCGGCTGGACGCTCCGACTGATTACGCTGGCCCTGATTTTGGGCTTTCCGCTGGCAATCGGGCTCGCCTGGGTCTACAACGTCACTGAGGAGGGCGTCGTCGAGATCGAGGAAGGCGGGGAGCCGTCTCCGGAGGAGACCGGCCCTGCAGACGAAGAAGCCGAGGACAGGGAGGCCCCCTCTGGCGCAGAGCCAGTTGCCTTCGACGTGCCCGTCGCCCGCCGCTGGTTTATTGCCGGGGCGGCGGCAATGCTCGCTCTGCTGGCGGCCCTCGGATGGGGACTGTGGCCCACCGATGCAACGGCCTTCGAGGAGGGAGACCAGCTCGTGTTGGCCGACGTGCACAACGAGACGGCCGACTCACTTCTTACAGGAAGCCTCACGACCGCGCTCCGGACGAGCCTCGGGCAGTCTCCGTACCTGAGGCTTTACCCGAAAACGAAAGTCAATCAGACGCTGAGCCGGATGCAGCTGGGGCCGGACACCACGCGGGTGACCGGCCCGATTGCCCGAGAGGTTGCCGTGCGCGAGGGGGTGCCGGTCGTGGTGGTTCCGTCGGTCTCGAAGGTGGGGACCGGCTACGTGCTTGGGGCCTCGGTCTACGAGGCCGGAGAACCGGATCCGGTGGGCACCGAGTCGGTCCAGGCCGAGAGCCGAGAGGAACTTCTGGGAGCGCTCGACAAGCTGTCTGTCCGCCTGCGGACGCTGCTCGGGGAGTCGAGCGACCAGATTAACCGATTTCACAAGCCGCTTGAGAGGGTCACGACCTCATCGCTGGAGGCCCTCAAACTCTACGCCCGCGCGAACGACCACCACGGAGAAGGGGAATTCAAGGAGGCGCGCCGGCTTCTTCGCCACGCGCTGAAGGTCGACAGCACGTTCACTGCCGCTCGCGCGCAACTTGGAACGTTCGAACTCGAGCTGTTCGACCACGAGAGAGGATTACCGCTCCTTCGCCAAGCGGTAAAAAACGCCGAGAACCTCACCGAGCACGAAAGCTTCATGATCCGCGGCTTCTACGCGGCAAACGTCGAACGCGACTTCGAGAAGGCCGCGGGCCTCTACCGGACGCTTACAGAACTCTACCCAAATCGGCCGGCACCGCACAACAACCTTGCCCGCATGCTCGAGCAGATCGGGAAGCCAGAAGAAGCGGCCGAGCACTACCGCCGGGCCCTCGAGATGGATTCCTCCGACCATGCCTACTATGCCGGGCTCAACAGCACGTATCTGTACGAGCTGGGGCGCGTGGACTCGGCGCTGGCCCTCGCCCGCCGCCGCATCGAGCGGGATAGCACGTACTTCTGGGCCTGGTACCACCTGGGGTGGGCCTACCTTGGGATGGATAGCCTGGAGGCCGCCCGGCGGGCCTTCGAGCGGGCGGTGGAAATTCGGCCCGCGGTAAAACATGAGATCAACGAGCCCCTCTACAACCTTGGACGTACTCACCTGCTAGCTGAACGATACGACAGCGCGGCCGCGGCCTTTCGGCGGATCTTAGATCTTGAGTCAATTGATATTTTCGGCCGGTACGGCGCCCACTACCACTTAGGCATCGCGCTACAGCGGAAGGGGAATCAAGAAGAGGCCCGAGCTCAATTCCGGGAGCATCGGTCGATCGTCGACGAAATGGTGGAGGCCAACCCGGAACAGCCGTACTTTCGGCTCAACAAGGCCCGGACCCTCAGTCGACTCGGGGAAGAAGAGCGGGCGTGGCAACTGGCCCTTGACGCGCTTGCGGAGGACAGCACGTCGGGCGACCTCCGCTTTACGATGGCCCTGGTGGCCGGAGCTCAGGACCGAGACGAAAAGGCGCTGAAGCATCTGAGATCGGCCTTCGAAAGCGGATACCAAAACTACATTTTCGCTAAGTCCCACCCGGACTTCTCGGGGCTTCGCGGCCAGCCTCAGTTCCAGGCGCTCCTTGACTCGTTGATTCATGTGCCGGGCGAGTGAGGCCGGAAGCGTTTTGGCACTCGAGATCTAGGCGAGAATCCCGAGGCTGCCGAAAGGCCCCGACTGGGCCCACATCACTCGGTTTGTGAGGCGTCACGTCTGTGATACGCCACGTCTGTGATACGCCACGGCGCAGGTCAATGCTATTCGCTGAGCCGACCTCTCGAAGGTAGACTGAGGTAAACTGGGGGCTCGGTCCCCAGAATCGGTCCCCATGACCAGAACCGGCCCCCGTAAAAGGAACCAGTGGCCACAAAAAACCGGTGCCCACAAAAATGGGACCGTATTGGCCCTGGTAAGTTGAAAGTGCTCGTTTGAATCCGTGCTTCGAAGGCACGTTCTGACCTTGAGCTGATCGGTTTGTAGGTTTGCTCCCGGCTGGGACAGAGGACGCATTTCTTTTGACTGTGGCACGTGACCACGAGGTCAAGATCGTCCCCTCTGGCCGGGAGGGTTGAGCTCGGTGGGGTAGCTTGGGGCTCGACCCCGTTTTTCCCGCCAGCCAGAGCGATGCCTTCGATCGGCCAGAGGCAGACTCAGCCGTCTTGCTCGATTCTGTTGAAAGAGACTCCGAGACCAATGAACGTGTACGTAGGCGGCGATGTCTCGAAGGGATACGCCGATTTCTGTCTGATGGACGGAGACAGCGAGATCCTGCTTGAGGTTCAGTTGGACGATACTCGGCAGGGCCACAACCGGATGGACGAGCTCATCCGCGAGTGCCAACGGAAAGTCGGCTCGGAGGGGGAGATCAAGGTCGCTCTCGAAGCGACTGGAGGAATGGAACGCAACTGGCTGAACCTGTTCCGAGAGCTCGATGAGAGCGGGGAAGTGGGCTTGGAAGTCTATCGGTTCAATCCACTGGTTATCCGGCGGTTTGCCGAGCAGAAGCTCCACACCAACAAGACAGACGAGATCAGCGCTCGGGCCCTGGCCGATTATCTCCGCCTGGGCCTGTCCCGAACGCCTTCGGGATGCCTACACCGACGAGGGTCCCAACGATGGACTCAAGACCCTGGCTCGCAAGACGCAGAGGATGGTGAACCAGTCTGTTGAGCTCAAAAACGAGCTACAGGCGCTGCTCCAGAGAGCCCATCCAGAACGTCGACATGTCGGCCCCGGTCTCACAAAAGGAGGCAAAGAAAAGGAGGAAGGCCACCTCGCCAGAGAAGGGCGTTGGCCCTTCAGCGCGTGGTCAAGGGACCTTCCTCGATGAACATCATAACGGCGAGTCTACTTCTGAGCAAGCTTGACAATCAACTGGGTATCTTTATGATACGCCAATTCGGAGGGCCAGGATGGACCTCGCCCTCCCCCAAGTGCAAAGCAACCGGGCCCGAAGCGGCAGAAGGCAGGGCTCGACAGCTCCTCAGCAGGCAATCGATTCCGTCTGTGAGCCGGGCCGGGCAGCGAGCCCCTCAGGAGCTCATTGCCTATAGCACCTCCTTTATAGCACCTCCTTTACCGGAACGACCTCAAAGTCCGGGTTGCCGCGGAAGAAGCTCCGCAGGGACCAGACGTGGGCCTGCCCGATCAGCAGGATCAGACGGTCGTCGCTCTCTTCAAGAGCGTGCCAGATGTTGGCGTAGATCCGGAGGTTTCGCTTGTACCACTGCGCCGCCATGTCCGCGCCTGCGTGGTGGTCGGGGAAGCCCACCCAGGTGGTCGACTTTCGTTCGATCAGTTCCCCAAGCTCGTTTACGTGCATCGTGTCGGCCCCAGTGCCCGGTCCGGACTCGGACGCTGCCGCCTTTTCGTCGAGAAGAAGCACGTAGTCGATGCCTGAACCGACCGAGTCAACCAGACGTGCATCGACGCTCTCGATCGCCTCTCGCACCTCGTTCATGTGCCGCTCGGCCAGCTCGAACGGAGCGGCAAAGGTACGGCCCGACAGCTCGTCGCTTTCCCGGCGGATCTTTGTACCGGCCCCCTCGAAACTCCCCATTCGGGGGTAGTAGTGAAGGTATCTCTTGTTGTAGAGGACTGAATCGCGGTTTAGCGCCAGCAGACCTTCTCGGACCGTGCGGTCGGCATACGGGGAGGGCTCGGCTTCCGCCCTCTCGATCAGTTGCCTGTACTCTTTGAGAAGATCAGGATTGTGCTTGGAGGCGACCTCCTTGGCGTGAGCGTCGGGAATGAAGGTCTCGGCGTCCGCGCATTCCACGCCCCCGGTGCCCGCGTTCGCCGCGGTCCGGAATCCCAGCTGATAAATTTCACCTTGGCCTACCAGCCCGGGCGGATCGGTTAGGTCGTAGTCTCCCTCGAGGTAGGCCTGGTAGTCGGCGTCGAAGGCCGCCTGCTCGTCGGGGGAGCACTCCACAAAAAAATGGTCCGGCTTCCAGTCGGCGAGAAGGCCGGAAACGGCGCGGATCTGCTTTTGGCGCTTTTTGGACAGGATGTCAACCTGCTCCGCGGCGGTAAAGTGGCTAACGCCCAGAAGCACGATCTTCGTGGCATCCTCCCGCTGCTGACCAGGTCCCTCCTGAGCGATTGCAGGGGCACCCTCCCCGCCGAGGATGAGAAACAGAGTAGCGAGGAAGAAACGAAAACGCATAATCACACCACTCCCGTTTCTGCGCTGTTGAAATCGGCGTGTTCGGCTATGAAGTAAACAGGCAAATGGAGCGACGTTAAATCCCACTCACGCCTGATAGACCGGGAAGTCCCTTCGGTGAACAGGTGCACTTTCATTGAGTCGTTTCAAAGGACTGGTTTTTGATGGGGTGCCAAACCGTCTTCTCTCGGCGCTGAAGGCGACCTCTCCAGGTACCCCTTTTCTGATACCTCGGTCTTCCCCACCGTACCTCCACCCTTTTGAGTGGTCCCGCCCTCTCCTGGTCTAAGCTGTCCGCTGCTCTTCCCAAAACGTTCGGGGCGTGATGATCCGCAAGGCCTCGACCCGGTCTGCGACCTCGAGAAGGTCTTTATCGCCGGTGATCAACATGTCTGCGTCCGCAGCGATCGCCGAGGCGAGCACAACTTCGTCGTCCGGGTCGCGCACCTCGACGGGCGATTCTTCGTCCGGCACCGGCTCGACGTGATGGCGACGCAAGAGCTGCTCGATCTCTCGGGCCTTCTCTTCGGGAACGCCCATCTTCTCAGTTAGGACCCGCCGAGTTTCCTCTAAAACGACCTCGCTGGTCAGAAGCTCGTGCTCGGCCAGGGCGTGCCGGACGAGGTCGGCGCTGAGCCCGCGGGTCGCAAAGCCGCTGACGACTACGTTCGTGTCCAGAAACACGCGCATCTCCTAAAGCCGATTTGACGGGGCTCGGCGGACGGTCCTCTTCCCGCAGGCATTACGACATCCCTCAGGTTACATCCCTTAGGACACGTCCTCGAAGACGTCCTCGTCGGTCAGATACCCGCGAGCTTCGGCATGGGGCTTGACCTGTTCCCGGAGCTTCTCAAAGCGGAGGACCGAGAGCTGTCGTCGGAGCGCGCTGCGGACGATCTCGCTTCGGCTCTGGCCCAGGGCCTCGGAGAGCTCGGAGAGCTCTCGGTCGAGGTCCTCGCCCAGCCGGACCGTAACGGTGGATTTCATGACGCGGAGCGGGCCTATTTGTGTTACGTTGTAACGTGTTACGTTGTAATACATCAACGGCACGATGGCCTTCTCGTTCCTCCTCATCGCGTTTGAGAGGTGTTGCCCTACCACAGACCGGCCTACTGTTTGCGAACCTCATTTCCGATCCCCGACAATCGGGGTAACCCACGCAGACAGACGGTGCTTGAAGCATAGGGACGGTGTGGCGACCGACGACCAGAGGCAAAATTGGCGGTCCGGAACATTCGCCAACGGCATCCCTCCGTTTTTGAAGCGCATTGGTCGCGGCCCCGTCGTCGGCACCACTTCGAAAAGCACTCTCCCCCCGATGGACATCGGATACGCTCGGGTTAGCACCGGCGAGCAGAACCTGGATCTCCAAAAAGATGCCCTCGAGGAGGCTGGCTGCGAACAGATCTTCACCGATCAGGTCAGCGGCGCCAAAGCCGAGAGGCCTGGTCTCGAGAAGGCGATGAGCCACCTCCGAAAAGGCGACTGCCTCGTCGTCTGGAAGCTTGGGTCGGCTCGGGCGCTCGCGCAAAGACCTGATCGAAAAGGTCGAGGCTCTCGGCGAGGAGGGCTGTGAGTTCCGCTCCCTGCAGGAGGAATTGACACAACCACCTCGGCCGGGAAGCTGGTTTTCCATATCTTCGGCGCGCTGGCCGAGTTCGAGCGGGACCTGATCCGGGAGCGGACGAAGGCGGGCCTCCGGGCCGCCCGGGAGCGCGGAAAGACCGGCGGGCGGCCCCCATCCCTGGAGGAAGGGGACATCAAGCTCGCGCAGCGACTGATTCAGGACCCCGATGTGCCGGTGGAGACGATCTGCGAGCGGCTGGGGATCTCCTCGGCGACGCTCTATCGATATGTCGCCCCGGACGGCACACGGCGGAAGTAGTTCTTCAGCCCGCGACCGGGATGAGGACGTTTCGGGGTGATGATGCCTCCACGCCGCACTACTGGGGAATCCAGTCGTTTTACACCCGGCTCGCAGAATGAGAAAAGCTAAGAAGAGGTCGTTGGCTGTGGGACGAAAGCGAAAAGCGGATCGAACCTTCACGCCACTTTTCAGGCCGCGACGTCCCCCCTCGTCTCCCTCCTTAGACACGAAAAATGGGCTGGGTTGCTGCAGTCCGTCCGCATGTGGAAAGACGGAGGTTCCCGGGAGTACGAGAATGAAAGTCTGGACAACTAAACCGCCACGCACGGCGGACCATGCTCATTTTCGTCCTTTCGGAAGACGAGTGGTCTTAGATCGATTGCAAGCCGAAGGCTTACTGCATGCCGGAGGCTTCTGTGCTCTATCTGGCCCGTCGCTCTGCAAATGCGCACCCACGGAACGAGTCCTATCCAGAGACCAATACTGCAAGCCAACCCGCTGGCGGGCCGATCGGTGGCGGAGGCGGCACAGGACGTGGTGTCCTATTCCTTTCAGTAAGCTGGCGCAGCTCTATTCAACAGGTTATTCCCCTCTAATCCATGCGTACCGTCCCCCCAAAATCCGAATTTGACCCCGCACAGTCCTCCTCAGCCCTTCAGTTCGGTGTGATCGGGTGCGGCCTGATGGGCAGAGAGTTTGCCAGTGCCGCTGCCCGCTGGTGCCACCTGAGCGATTTCGACGTGCAGCCGGTAATTACGGTGGCCTGCGACGTAGACGAGGAGGCGACGGCATGGTTTGAGCAAAACGTTCCGGAACTCCGCTACACGACCACCGACTACGAGGAGCTTCTCGACGACGCTGAGCTCGACGCCATCTACTGCGCCATCCCGCACAACCTCCACGAAGAAGCATACGTTGATATCATCTCGGCCGGCAAACACCTGCTTGGAGAAAAGCCGTTTGGGATCGACCGGGACGCCAATCAGGCCATTAATCGAGCCATCGAGCAACAGTCAGACGTGCTCGTTCGGTGCTCGTCGGAATTTCCCTTCTTCCCCCCAGCTTATCAGATGATGGAGTGGATCGAGGAGGGACGCTACGGCGAGATTATAGAGGTCCAGGCAGGGTTCTGGCACAGCAGTGACTTGAATCCCGAAAAGCCGATCAACTGGAAGCGTATAGAAGACGTCAATGGGGAGTACGGTTGCATGGGCGATCTCGGCCTGCACGCGTTCCACGTTCCCCTCCGATTCGGGTGGACGCCGGTCACGCTCTCTGCCACCCTCTCGAACATCATGGAGACCCGGCCCGACGGAGACGGACACCGGGTCCCGTGCGAAACCTGGGACAACGCGGAGCTGCAGATGGAGGTAGAGGCCGGCGACCAAAACTTTCCGATGACCATTTCCACGAAGCGGATCGCCCCGGGGCACGCCAATACTTGGTTCCTCTCCGTGTACGGAACAGAGTTCTCCGCGGAGTTCAGCACGAAAAATCCGAAGGAACTGCGGTACCTTCCGTACGCGCCGGGCGACCGCCAGGCCTGGCGCACGGAAGACTGGCCGCACGTCTCGGCGTACGCGGACATTACGGGGGACATCTTCGAATTTGGCTTTACGGACGCGATCCAACAGATGTGGGCCGCGTTCTGTGACGAGCTCGCACACGGGACGAGCGGCATGCACCAGCCCTTCCACTGTGCAACCCCCGAGGAGGCCTGGCAGACCCACGAGATCTTTACGGCCGCCCTCCAGTCGCAGGAGCACACCGAGACGATTTCCCTCGACTGGACCAAGCTGGATCGCACGTAGGGAGACTCGCCCTTCTCCCGGTCTTGCAAATCGTATCCTCTTGCCAAAAACAAAGTACAATGTCTGTAGAGCCTCGCCTCAACCGCCTGCTGGCGTCGGACGGACGTTGTTTTGACGTTGCCATCGACCACGGCTTCTTCAATCAGTACCCGTTCCTCACAGGAATCGAAGACATTGGCCACGCCATCCGGGAGGTGTGTGAGGCCCAACCGGACGCCATCCAACTGACCCCCGGCCAAGCTCGGGTGCTTCAAGGCCTCCGCCTTGCCAAAAAGCCAGCTCTCGTCCTGCGCACAGACGTGGCCAATATTTACGGAGATGAGCTCCCTGACCACCTGTTCAGTGAGCTCATCGACCGTCCCGTGGAGCAGGCGCTGTCCCTCGACGCGGCGTGCGTCGTGGTCAACCTCCTCTTTCTGGAGGGCGCCCCAGAGGTTCACCACGCCTGTCTCCAGAACGTCGCGGAGCTGAAGCCGCGCTGTGAGCAGTACGGCATGCCGCTCATGGTCGAGCCCCTGGTGATGAAGGCCGGTTCAGGGGGCGGATATGACTCGGACGGGGATCCGGAAAAGATCATTCCGCTGGTCCGACAGGGTGTGGAGATGGGCGCCGACCTCATCAAGGCCGATCCCACGGACGACGTGTCCGACTATGACGCTGTCATCGAAGCCGCGGGGGACGTCCCGGTGCTCGTGCGAGGCGGAAGCAAAGGCGACGACCGGGACGTGCTCGAACGCACCCACGCCATCATCGACCAGGGCGCCGAAGGCATTGTGTACGGCCGAAACGTCATTCAGCACGAGACCCCCTCGGCCATGACGGCCGCCCTCATGGCCATCGTGCACGACGGCGCCACGCCCGACGAGGCGATGGACCTGCTCCGCTCCGCTTCGTGATCGTCTACGAGAGGGCCAACCGGTTCGGCGCAGGGACGAGCTCGGCAAATTTGCCGAGTCGTGAGGGAGAGAGCGACTCTCACTCGTACGTGAACGTGGCGGTGGCCCTGCACAGCTGATCTGCCTTCAGCCGAGCCCAGTGGGCACCAAAACCCTCGGGAAGGAAACCGTCTCGGTCTTATGTAAACCACAGATTGGACTGTGACTGGCCCACCAATGCAGTCACCCGAAAGCCTAAACCCTTCGATCTTCCGGCCCCACCCATAGGGCCTGCTCTTCGCTCCACCTCCAGCTCGGATGGGCGATCTTCAGCGGCGACGGCTCCCATCCCGCCTCAAGACGCGCCTGCACTGTCTCCCAGTCGGGAATGCCGCTGGTGGCATCGGCCACCTCCACGCTGAACGTTCCCACCGCCACTGCTCCCCGCAGGGTCTCCTCGGGAGACCGTTCGCGGTGCATGCCCGTGAGGAACCCTGCTATGGCCGCATCCCCGGCCCCCGTCGTTCCTACCACCTCCGTCTCAAAGGCAGGAAGCAACAACTGCCGACCGGTCCACTGCGCCGCGGAGAGGCCAAGCCGCTCCTCCAGTTGCCGAAACAAAGCCGCATCGTCAGCGCTGCGCAGGTACAGGCCCTGTCCCCCCAGCTTGAGGATCACCAACGGCACGCCGCGCCGAATGAGGGCATCGGCGACCCGCTCCAGAACTTCAGTCTCCACGTGCTCGGACACGCTCCCCTCCGCCTCCCGAATCTCGTCGTGGAGCGGGCGATCAATCATAAAAAGGATCTCCTCGAGACTCGGGGCAAACAGGTCAACGTGTGGAAGGACTCGGGTCAACCACGCGGCCCAGTCCACTCGGCCTGACTCGGAATCGGGATCGGGAACCGTCATGTCCATCACTACTCCCATTCCTCGGGTCTGTATCTTCTGAAAGAGCGAGGCGAGCTGCTCCCCCCCGTCAAGATACACCTCTCGCATCAGGGGCGGGTACCCGAAATAGAAGAACCGCGCGTCTGCTAACTCCTCCGGGGAGATCTCCTTGGGCCGAAAGGTGTCGTTGGGCCCCGACGAGTGAAAAAACACGCGCTCTAATCCTGGCGGACTGATGACGATCGTGTAGGAACTGGCGTCCCCCTCTGCCCGCAAGATTCCGTCTGCCAGCCGATCGTCCCACCGTCGGAGGCGGTCGACAGTCGCCTCCCCAATCAAGTCGTCGCCCACCTTTCCAATGAGCTGCGGGGAGAGCCCCAGTTGGTGAAGAGCCAGGCCTGTATTCGATACGGCCCCCCCAGGAACCATCACTGCCTCCCCCACTTCCGTGAGCTGGCCCGGCTGAACGAGGCACTCGGGGGAATCGGGAGCGCTGTCAAATTCTGGAATGATGTCGAGACAAATGTGACCAGCGACGACGACGTCGGCCGTTTGCGATCCCATGGGCTTCTCATTCAGCGAAAAGGCAACGTACAGAAAGTTCGGGGGGACTTCAGAGCTCCACTTTCTAAGAACCTCCAAACTTATTTTGATGTGGGGAGTTGAGAGGGGTTTTCCGACCTAAATTTTACGGTAGCTGGTCAACCTGTAGTGATCAGGATCATTGGATAAACGCGTTCAGGATTCGTCAAATTGACCGGTCAGATCAGGCCATGATCCAGACGACCCACGCCTGCCGCGATCAAGATACCCAGTTGATTGTCAAGCTTGCTCGGAAGCAGACTCGCCGTTATGATATTCATCAATGAACAGCCCGACCACCAGAACAAAGGCCCCGTAAATGGCAACATATGGACCGATCTTCATATGCGTTTGCACCTTACCCCGGTCGATAAGTCCTGATTGGATCAAAAGAAGAACCGTCCACCCCACAAAGACCGCGGCGTGGAGATGAATTTGCCAGGAGAGACCATCTAGGACCCCGGTGTCGGCTGGCTCATGCCCTAGAAGCAAAGGCCCAAAGTACGTTGGCCAGAATCCAACGAACACGACTCCCGTGAAGAGGAGGGCTATGCCGAAGAAAAAGAGGTCCGGAGAAGAGCCTGTATCTTCCTCACCTTCCCCAGGCCGGGCCGTGGAGGTACTGCTCATGGGGAGGGAAGAAAAGATCGGAGATGAAAATGAGGAGGGAGAAGGGGTGCTTAAATGCACGCCGCAAGAGAGAAAAGGTCAAATGCAGCGGTTCTTTCTCCTCCATCCAAAGGGGCTGGCCGACAGGTCCTTGCCATGGCCCCATCCACCGTGCAGTCGCCGACGAGATCGGCCTTGGCTTCCGTATTGACCTCGGTGCTCGCGTCGTAGGAGTCTATTTCGAACGGTCGTAGCCTTCTTCCCGTGGGAAAGGGTCGGTTAGTATGAGCTGAGCCGTGTGGTTGCGTCGGTGCCGTAGTCGACCAGTGAACTCGTGTACCGGTTGCCATTGCGCGAGGCCTGGTAACGCACTACATGGCCAGGTACCTCATCGGAGAGAAACCAGGTCACGGTGCCGCCGCTCCCCATGCCGCTGTACTCGACACGGCGAGCCGTGAAGGTCCCGGCGGGGATTTCGACCTGCTCGGTGCCAGTCGTTGCGCCCTCTACGCTCTCCTCGGTCAGCCGTTGGGGCGGACGGTAGACCGTTTTCTCGGCCACCGGCACCTCGCCGACCTTGCCTTTCGGGTCTCGAGTCCGCATGCGCAGGACCTCTTCCTGCTCCGGGTCGAGGAGGGCCTCGTAGACCCAAGTCTCTCCGCCCTGCACGCCGCGGACGCGCCACCACTCGTTGCCGTCGTCGGTCCGCTTGAGGAAGGCTCGCTCTAAGGTGTCGAGGGCCGTCTCACCCTCGGCAGCTCTAACTTGATAACTCGCCCACTCCCCAGACTCGTACTGCGCCTCGGCGGGCCACACGCCGCCGGCCGAGAACGCGTAGGAAAACATGATCTGGGCCTGCTGCACCATGACCTGGTCGTAGCGGGCCGAGCCGGGCGGTGGAAGGTTGGCGGCGCGCACAATCTCGGCACCGAGGGCCTTGCCCACCTGCTCGCCGGCCGCGTCTGCCGCGGAGTCGAGCCCCTCGTCCACGACAGAGGAGGCAGAGAAGCACCCGGTCAGGGTACCGACCATCAGGGCGGGAAGTAGAAGGACAGCTACGAGTGTGAGGGTACGGGTGAAGGATGAAGGAGGAGCGGGACACATAAGCAGACGAGAGCGATGGTGAGCAGAAAATGGTGAGCAGAAAAAGGTGGAGAAGTTACGACGGAAGAGAAACGATCAGCAATGTGGGGCACTGCGCCCCAATCAGGTATTTCAATTAATAGCATATTCATCATTGAAAGGCAAATGCCGCCGTCAAATCAGCATAGGTCAGTCCCAGCCTTACTCTTTCGCATACGTAGGGGTGCTTTCGGGATACGTGCGAAATGTCAACATAATGTCAACATAGAGGACGCAAATCGGCCATACGTCGTCCTGAAGGTATTTTTTCTGCCGCTACGCATGTCTCACGTGCATGAGTGTCTCACGTGCATGAGAAGCAGCGGTGTCCGAGAAGGCTTTTTCTTCCTGGACTGAATTGCAGGCCGCCCTCGAAAGCCTGAGAGACCGGTTTCGCCTCTCATTCAGGCGTACCCTTCTGGGACAGTGGACTTACGTTGACAAAATGTATCCCGAAGGCTCCCAGGAGCTGGCAGATTCCGCCGGCCCTGGGGGAAGGCCCGTCTTTGCCCTCATTGGCTCTTGCCCTCACTGGCCCTTGCCCTAACGGGCGCCGCTACTTCCGGCACTCTTGTCTTTCGGCACTCTCGACTTTCGACGCTCCCATTTGCGCCTGCGCTCCCACGCGCCGGAAAGTAAAAGTCCCCGCCGCAGCTCGAGTCGACCCCCCCTCGAGTCAAGGAGAAGGGATCACCTGACGGGGGAACGCCCGGCGGAGGATCGCCTGACAAAGGATTGCCTCACAAAGGATCGCCGGAGGAGGCAGGCCCGCCCGGTCCGCTTCACCTCCGCTCTGATAAGCCGTTAGAACTCCTTATGATACTGGGATGTTATCAAAAGATAGCCCCGATTGACGGGGACACGGGCGAACCGTTTGCTTCTACGTACCGGATCACAACGACTCCAAACCGGCCGCTCTTGACCACCGAGCGGACCTGTAAGCCCCGAGGCCCTGAGCGATATTCTCGACGGTGTGGAAGAGAAGACCAGCGGGGCCAGCACCCGTCACGTGGCGGTTCCGTGCCCTTCCGGGGCGCACGACATGATCCGGGAGAACCACTTTGCCGACCGCAAGGCGTTTCGCGAGTGGAAGGCGTCTTTTCCCGACCGGTACAACCTAGCGTCAGTAGTTTTTGAGAGCGACCCGCCAACCACAGACCGGTAGTCCCGCTCGCCATGGGGGAGAGCCGTCGGGGCGGCCGCCCCGGAACGGTTCCCCAGGCACCGCCAATGTTTCAAAATGTCCCCTTGCCCAGGGCGCTCTGAGCGCGGCAAGTTATTCCGCTGATCGTCTCCTCGGCCGAGGGGGGCTTCCCCTATTTTTATCAGCGTCAACCGAGCGCCGTACTTCGGGCAGAGGACGAAGTTGAGGTTGCCTTCTCACTTCAGACCAGTGCTCGTGTAGTCCCCGAGTCCAATCCGCTCCAGAATCTTTTGGAACCGCGGGTGGTCGCGGAGGGGGTCAAACCACGGAGCCGTCAAAAGCCAACGGACATGGTAGTATCGTTCGTACGGTGGTCCGGCCCGGACCATCTTTTCCAGCAGGTCCAGGGCCGTCGCCTCCTCGCCGAGTCCGAGGTGGAGGACGGCTCGTTCGTCAAAGTCACCCCCCTCGCTTTGTAGGGTCTCCAGGAGCGCCCGGACCGAATCCGGCTGGCCAATCTTCGCGAGGATGAATGCGGGCACGTCTCCTGGGCCTTCGTGATCAATCGCCATTCGATCTGCCAGGCGCAAGGCGCGCTCGGACCGATCCAGGTAAAAATGATTCCAGATTTTCAGTGACGGCAGGTTTCCCTGGCCCTCTCCAAGCAGGGATTCGGCCCTTCGAATGTGCCGGAGGGATGTCTCGTACTCGCGGCGCCCGAAGTAGACTTTGCTGAGCGTCGATTCTGCTAGCCCGGACGCCGGGTCCAGGCGCGCCGCCTCCCTCGCCGCCGAGAGCGCACGGTCTGTCTGGCCGGTCCGGAGAAAAAAGAGGGCTTGCTCCCGGTGCGCGTTTGCCAGTCCGGGGTTTAGCTCCACGGCCCGCCGCAAGTGCCGCCCCACCGCCGGGTAATTGCTTTCGAGCCACCATTGAGCGAGGCCCATCGCAAGGTGGGCTTCTGCGCTCGTCGAGTCGAGCTCTAAGGCTTTGCGTGCGGAGGCCCGGGCCAGGGAGTCTCCATCGAATCCCTCCGAAAGCTCTGCACCAAACAGTGGGGCAAGCCACGCGACGGTCGAAAGCTGTGCCCAGGCCGGGGCGAACGTCGAGTCGACCTGGACCGACCGCCGGAGGAGACGAACCGACTCCCCTAGGGTCTCGGGGGTCTCCTGAAGGCGAAGCTCCCGGGCCCGAAGGTATAGAGCATACGCCGTCGAGTCGACCGCCTGCCCTCCGACCAGCTGCGTTTCTTCGCCGGGCAGGAGCTTGGTCTTCAGCTCCCCTGCAATCTGGCGGGCCACCTCGCTCTGCAGACCGAGCACGTCCCGGAAGGGCCGTGTAAAGCCCTTCGCCCAGAGGTGCTCTCCCGTACGTGTGTCGACCAGCTGGGCCTGAATACGAACCTGCCCACCGGCCTTCTGGACCGACCCCTCCACCAGGTGGGCCACCCCCAGCTCCCTTCCGATCTGAGGAAGAGGCTTGTCGGTTCCCCGGTAGCGCATCGCCGAGGCGCGCCCGATGACCGGCACGTCCTCGACCTGAGAGAGCCGCGTGATTAGTTCTTCGGTCATCCCCAGGCTGAAGTAGTCGGTGCTGTCCTGGGCCCCGAGGTACGTGAAGGGCAACACCGCCACCGACTGGGGACCCAGCCGCGCCGTCGCCGAATCCTCTGGCCCAGCGGCGTCATCGGACAGGAGGGACCATCCCACGGCCCCAGCCAGGGCCAACAGCAGCGCGGCAAGGCCCCCTACAAGCCACCACCGCCCCGTGGAGGCTCGCTCGCCTCCGCTGGAAGGGGTGGCCTCTAGCGGGGTCGGTTCCTCGGTCGAGCGCAGCCTCCGCAGATCCTTGAGAAGCGCCTCCGCCGAAGCGTATCGGTCCGCCTGGTCTTTCTGGAGACACTGGTGGACCATCTCCACCACCGTCCCTGGCACTTCCGGCCTCCTCTCCCGAAGAGAGGGCGGCTCCTCGTCCAAGATCGAGCGGAGAAGGGCCGCTTCCCGGTCCGCCTCAAACGGCCGCTCCCCAGCGAGCATCTCGTAGAGCAGGACGCCGAGGGCCCACACGTCCGCCGCCGGACCAACCTCCTCGCCCTCGGCCTGCTCCGGGCTCATGTAGGCGGCCGTCCCCAGCCGCCGCCCCGGTTGCGTCAGGCGGGACCGCCCCACCACCCGCGCAAGGCCGAAGTCCACCAGCTTTACCTCCCCACGCCCGGTCACCATCACGTTCGACGGCTTTACGTCCCGGTGGATAATCCCTGCCTCGTGCGCCCGGGTCAGCGCCTCAGCAATCTTTTCGGCGTAGCGGAGCGCCTCTTCAACCGGCAGCGGCCCCTCGCGGTCGAGCTTCTCTTTGAGAGTCTCGCCGTCGTAGTAGGCCATCGCGATGAAGCGCTGGCCTTTGGCTTTGCCCTCATCGGCCCGGCCTATTTCATAGATCGTCCCGATGTTTGGATGGTCCAGTCTGGAGGCCGCCTTCGCCTCTCGCACAAAGCGCCGCTCGGCTTCCTCGCTCGCCGCGAGACGGGGGGGCAAAAACTTTAGGGCCACCTCGCGGCTCAGCTCCAGGTCGCGAGCCCGGTAGACCACCCCCATCCCGCCACCGCCCAGATGCTCGCGGACCACGTAGCGGCCGACCGTCCCCCCCTCCAAGTCCAGGGGATCCGCCGCGCGAAGATTTCCCTCCTGGGCGGCCTCCTCCCCGAGACTGGAACGCGCTGCCTCGGCCAGATCCTCGAAAAAGCCTTCGGCCTTCTCGTCTGCCTCCAAGAGGGAAAGCACCTCCTTCCGGAGCGCCTCTTCCTCGCAGGCCTCCTCTAAAAACGCGGCTCGCTCCCCTGGAGGCCGCTTCCGGGCCGCCTTCAAGAGCCGACCGACCTTGTCCTGCCACGCGCTGGCCATCGCCTGACTCTTTTCTGTCGAACAAGCAGCTTCTGTCGGGCAAACGGCGTGCGGTCGCTACGTCTGTTTTTCCGGCCCGCCTTTCTCCCCCCGCATCTTCTCCATCTCGCGGTACAGCCAAGCCCTCGCGTGGGCCCAGTCCCGGCTTACCGTCGCGGCGGACACCCCTAGCGCCTCGGCGGTCTCCTCGATCGTCATTCCCCCGAAAAACCGGCACTCCACGCCCCGGGCCGCCCGCGGATGCTCCTCCTCGAACCGGTCTAACGCCTTGTCGAGCAAAACAGTCAGTTCGACCTCCCCCTCGATCACCTTCTCATCGGCCCGCTCCGAACCGGCAGGCCTCTCGCGTCCAAGCTCCTCCCGGAGGGCCTCCAGGGAAAGGGGCTCTGTGTCCCCGCCCCGCTTCTGGGCGCACCTCCGCTCCGCCTCGTTGATCAGCACGTGGCGCATTGCCTTTGCCGCAACGGCCAGAAAGTGGGACCGATTCTCCCACGATCGGTCCTCCGGCCCCACCAGTTTCAGGTAGGCCTCGTGAGCCAGGGCCGTGGTCCGGAGCGACGGGTCTCCCTTCCAGCGCTTCCGCTGCCCCCGGGCGAGGCGGCGGAGCTCGCCGTGGATCTGCCCGACGAGCTTGGCTTCCACCTCCCGGCTCCCTTGGCGAAGAGCCGCGAGCAGCTCGGACACGTCAGCTTCGGAGGAGGGAGGCATTGGGCGAGCCCTCTCTGCGCGGTGAAATTCCCACCCGCGGAGACCATTTCTGTGAAGAAAAAGAGAAGACCCGGGCGTCCGGCGCCTAGCGTGAGGAGGGGGCAAGAATCTGCTGTGGCCCAAATTGAAGAGACGCCCCAGATTTTTCGGCGTCCCTGACCCCGGAGAAAGCCCTGAAGAGGAGGGCGTCTTCCCTTGCTCACTTTCCGTCGAATTTAACGCCTTCCTAAACGCTATGTTCACACAAGCTCGCCCCAACGCCTCCCACGCTCGCTTCTCGACACCCTCGATTACGACAGTGCTGCCGTTTGTAGCGGGCCTTCTCCTGGCGGGCCTGGCCCTCGGCCCCGCCCAGACGGCCCGTGCACAAGCCGCTGAGCCCGCCGGCGCGGAGGCCGAAACCGCGGCAACCGAAGCGGCCCCTGACGCGTCCGCCAATGCACTGGGAATCACCGCCTCGGCCTGGAGATCCCACTTTGGCGAGCAGGCCGCCTGGACCCTGTTGGAGGGAAGCCTTGAAAGTAAGAAGGAAATGCTGCGCAACCTCATTTTGGTGGCCAACCTCGACCAAAACGGGATTGACCTGTCGGCGGCCGTTCCTTGGCTCGTAAGGGTCCTCGTAAGAAGCGATAAAGAGGAGCACCGCCTAATGGCCCTCCATGCCCTCGGAGCCATAGGGACCGACCACGCCACGGAATTTGCCTACCGCAGGGCCATCGAGCAGATCAGCCAACTGCTGAGAGACGAGCCCCCCGGTCACGTTCGCCATGTGGCAACCCATATCCTAGACCGCTTTTACGAGGAGCACCGCGAGCCGATACGGTGACCGTTCCTCACCGCGCTTGGCGGCTCGGCTCCTTTTAGCTGAATCTCCAGCCGGGCCCGTCCCCCTGCTCCGGACGTCCTGGGTGGGGTCGGGCCCTTGGCGAAGAGGGGGTCTTCGGTATGCCGCTGGTCTACGCTGCGGACACCGACGGGGACGACGCTCTTGAGGACCTGACGAGCGCCTGAGAACCTGACGAGCGCCGAGAGGGTCCAGGCGCGGAAGCTCTGGGAAACGTGAAAATTGTCCCCACTCCAGCAATCTTCGTCTGCCCTATCCGGGACATCGAGGGGTGACCTTCTTTTCTCCGCCTTCAGTTCCCTGGAGGCCCTGGCCTTGATGCCTCTCGGCCTCGCTCGATGGGCCGAGGTGCTCCGCCCCCGGCGCTTTGCTGAGAGAGCCAAGCGCCGGGGGTGTTCTGCGTCGAACCACAGGACCCGGCCCCGATCTACGAGAGCCGCACTCACAACCCGTTAGTCCCCTTTGTGGTCGGTATATTGTCAAAAGGGAGGGCCTCCTATCACAGGGCAGCGGTGCCGGTCGGTCCGTTGAGGGTGGCCTTTTTGTATCAAACGAACAGGAGTGGGCGCTAAGGAACTGAACATGCCCTTAGCGGGCCTAAAGGCTGGTTCCGGTGGGCGGCTAGGCGGGAATACCGTCCTCACTCTACCTTCCAGAAGCGCCGGTTCGCGGCTGCATTAGGGGGTGTATATCGCTTAGTGCCCATTTTTGTACGGATACTACAGGAGGGCCGAGGTAGGGCCTGCAATCCTCCCGTCGGGGACCCGCTATTTTGGCGTGTCGGCGGCCCATCTATCGAACGATGGCCCGTCTATCGAACCGGCGCATATCCCCCGAGGACCCCATCTCTCGAGAACACAATCTGCCACTGCTGCATTTTCCGCATGCGAAACGACGCTGCGCTGGAGAGCAGATAGTAGCGCCACATGCGGTAGAACGTCTCCCCGTACCTAGGCCGCAGGTCGTCCCATCCCTCTTCGAAGTTCTCATGCCAGGCCATCAGCGTCCGGTCGTAGTCCGGACCGAAGTTGTGCCAGTCCTCCATCACAAGCAGGCGCTCGGTGGCCTCGCCAATCTGCTTCACGGAGGGAATGACGCCGTTCGGGAAGATGTACTTCTCCGTGAAGGCATCGGTGGAATTGTCGGAAAATCGGTTGCCGATGGTGTCGAGCAAAAACAGCCCATCGTCGGCAAGACACGCGTCGACCTTCTCGAAGAACGTGCGATAGTTTTTTGGCCCCACGTGCTCGAACATGCCGATTGAGACGACGTGATCGAACGAACCGGTCACGTCCCGATAATCCGTCAGTCGGAACTCGATCGGCAGCCCCTCGCACCGCTTTTCGCCGAGGGCCTTCTGCTCTTCGGAAACGGTCACTCCCACACAGGATGCTCCGTAGTTTTGGGCCGCGTGCTTCATCAAGCTTCCGTAGCCACAGCCAATGTCGAGTACCCGGTCGCCACTCTGCAACCCGATCTTCCGACAGACGAGGTCCATTTTCGCGATCTGTGCGTCCTTCAGGCTATCAGCCTCCGGCCAGTATCCGCAGGTGTAGTTCATCGTTGGATCGAGCATGACCTCAAAGAGATCATTGCCCCGGTCGTAGTGGTGCTGGCCGCTCAGGAGCGCACGGTCTTTACTTTGCCGGTTCAAAAAGCGGTCTTTGAGCACTGTCCACTTGCGCCGCCAGGACATCCGGATGTCCCCGAGGTCAATCTGCAAGAGGCGGAAGAAAAACTCATCGAGCTGCTCCACGTCCCACCACTCTTCCATGTAGGATTCCCCCAGTCCCAGCGCATCCTCCCGTAGCACGCGTTTGTAGAACCGCTCGTCGCGGACCTGAATGTCCCAGGGGCGGGAGCCATCGATCTGAATGTCCCCCATCGCCAGGGCCTCCTCTACGATGGCCTTTGGGGTCGACTCGGAAGTGCCAATCGACCACGTTGTTGACCGGGACTCCTCCATACCGAAGATCGATTATGAGGCCTGTTTGTTAGACGCCGCTCCCTAAACGAAGGGCGTGGGTGCTCAACGCAGAGAGCTCTTTTTTCCTTGTTTGATATGGCGTGGAATTGTTTCAGGGCGCTCTTTCTCAGCAGGCGTTGGGGCCCAACCTCAGGAAGCTACCCCCAGCCGAGGACGTTGACGTGCGTTTCCGATCCTCGGCGATCTCGCTTTACCGGTGCCGACAGGGTCGGCACGACTTCCGTCTCGGCAAACGAAAATGAGTGCTGAGAATACCATGCAGGTTTCGCTGCCCAAAGCCGGCCGGTCACCTCTTCGGTGAAGCTTCAGGTAGATCGGATGTATCCGAATCGAATGTAAACGCCGATTGTTACGGAAATGGGTCGAAACGTGACGACCGTCCGGCGGTCGTGCCGACTCACATCCGCACCCGCTCAATCTCTTCCTGCGCCACTTGTTGGTCGCGGTGGTCGTAGATGCGGGTGGTGTTCGCGGAGGCGTGCCCGGCGATGTGCTGGGCGGTCTCCAGGTCGCCCCCGTCCTCCAGAAAGGTCGTGATGCCGGTCGCCCGGAAAGTATGACACGTAACCTGTGCAGGATCAAACCCCGCCTCCTCCGCCCGGCGCTTGACCATCTGCAGGGCATTGTCCGCCAGGAGCCTATTGCTCGTTAGCTTCCCGGTCCGCCCCTTCAGGGATTGAAACAGCGGCGCCTCGCGATCTTCTCGGATGCGAGCCTCATCCAGGTACACGTCGAGGCATTCCTTCGCCTTGTGATGGACGGGCACGGTCCGGCGCTGGCCGCCTTTCTCCCGCAGGCGAATCTTCCAGCGCCGCCCGGCCTGGAAGTAATCGCCGACGTCCAGTCCCGTGACGGCCGACACTCGGGCAAAGGTATACGTCATCACACCGATGAGGGCCCGATCCCGCAGCTGAGGGAGCTCCTGCTTACCAGCTACAATCGAGTCGAGAAGCTCGCGGGCTTCCCCCGCGGTGAGGGCGGGTGTTTTGCCGCCGTCGGTTTCGAGCTTCGGGGAGCGGACCGGTTCGGCGGGATTGGAGGAGAGCACCTGCCCGGTGACGAGGAAGTCGAACAGGCGGCGCAGGGCGGCGAGGTTCTGCTTAATGGTTGCCGGAGCCCGCCCGTCCTCCTCGACATAAGCGGCGACGTGGACCGGCTCAATATCGAACAGATTCAGCCCTCGCTGATCGGCCCACCGAAAGAAACGCCTCACGGCCCTCGCGTAGGCGGCCCTCGTGTTTTCATTTCGGATCTCGGCGGTGAAGAACTCGATCACGCGCTCCGCGGCGCCCTCACCGGCGTCCTGAAGTACAGCGGGCAGCGTCGATCGGAGCTGGGGAACGAGGTCGGCCATGACGAAGAGTCTTCAGCTGGGGAGAAGCTTCGGTTGGATAAATCGGTGAGGAAATGTGCCGCGGACGCCCGCTCAGTAGTATAGCATAACTGGTTTTATTCTATGCTAATCGAGACCAATTGTAGCCCGTACGCGGGCGGATTGCGACCCAGTTCCCGGTGGTCAGACCTGAAGACAAGGCGTGAATACTTCCGGATGGAATGCTTTCGGGGGAGGCCTGACCCGGGCCGATGATCCAGTCGGTATGGTGTTTGCGCGTCTATAAAGCGCGATAAGGGCTCCCGGCAAAGCGGTGGGCCGCCATTTGCTTCGGCAGCCCACCCACATCTCGACCCGGCGGGGCCCCGGCTTACCGGTCGCGGCTTTAAGCTGCCAGCTTTTCTGAGAACAACTCTTCTGAGGACAAGAAGCGGGCCTGAATACACCTCCACCGCCCCTCGTTTCCCGAAGCTTCCGATGCCAGAACTGACAGAGCCTATTTTGCTGGCTCTCTCCCACAAGCCGAGTGCAAACCTCCTGGACGATCGACTGTCCCGGAAGGAGGCGACAGTCGTCCGGGTCCGCGATGGCGAAGAAGCCCTGCGGCGGATTCAAAAGCGCTCGTTCGGCGTGGTGGTGGCCGAGACGGGACTCCCCGGCCGGACTGGACCGGAACTGCTTCGCTCGGTCCCGCCTCTCCAGCCTCCGTTCGTGCTTATGGGACGGCAAGGCAACGGCGAGGGCGTGATCCGGGCCTTCAACATGAATGCGTTTGACTACTTTACCCGTCCATTCGCCCCCGAAGTCGCAACGGCCCGGATTCTTCGGGTCCCCCGTCTTCTCTCGACTGCTACTGAGGCCCGTGTCCCGATCCCCAAGTAATCCAATCCTCCCGTGTGGACTGGCCTTTCCTTTCCGTTTGAGGCTCTCTCCCCGGCGTCCGGGCTCGTCGCGACGCTCATTCTCGTGTCCGGGGGACTGCTGCTCCTTTCGGTGGGCCTCGTCGCATTTGCCCTCGGAACTCGCGCCTGGTCGTGGTACCGGAGGCGGGTCTGGAGGCAGCGCAAGAAAAGGTGGGAGGCGGAGGTGGTGAAGGTGCTCGGAGGGGACATTTCTCCCCGCTCTCTCACCGATCGGATACAGGTGGGGCACTTCGGCCCGTTCTTGGAAGTGTTAATTCCATATGCCACCTCTGTCAAGGGGCCCGAGAAGCGCCTCATTCACGCGTTGGCGGACCCATTTCTGCACAAGGTAAGGGCGAACCTGTCCTCGAGACGGGCCCTGATCCGGGCTCAGGCCGTCCACCGACTTGGGCTTCTCGGTGGGGCCGAGCAGACAGACCCTCTTCGGGACATGCTGGATGATCCCTCCGATCGCGTGGTAGAAAGGGCCTTCCACGCGCTAGCGCGGGTCGGCGGTCCAGGCAATACCGAACGCCTTCTCGGCTGTCTGACGCGCCTGGATCACGTAGCCCCCAGGCATATCAGCTCCTCCCTCGCGCGACTCGGAGAAGGCGCGGCCCCGACCCTGCGGACTGCGATGGCCGAGGAGGACCGAGCCGACTTTGTGCGCGTCTGCTGCGCTGAGGCGCTCCGAGAACTCGGGGACACCGCAGCGGTCGCCGCAGCGGCCTTCCTGCTCGACGACGTAAACTTCCGGGTGATGTGCAAAACCCCCGACCTCACGGTGGCCCTCCTCCGCCTGCTGATGCAACTGGGCAAGGGCGTTCACGGGCCGCTTGTTCGCGCCTACTGCCACGCCGAAGATCCGACTCTTCGCCTTCACGCGGCCCGGGCCCTCGGGCAACTGGGAAGTCCGGAAGACGAGATCCTCCTCGGCACGCTCGTGCATGCCGATGAGTCGCGATGGGTTGCCGTCAGTGCGGCACGGAGCCTGATCAAGCTCGGCGCTGCGACCCCGCTTCGAAAACTCCGAACGCTCGACCACCCGAGGGCGCAATTAGCTTCTGATTTGATTCTTCCCTCCGACCAATGAACGGACTGCTGCCGTGGGCTACCTACGTGCTGGTCGGCTACTTCGCGGTTTTGAACTCGGGGTATGTTCTGATGAGCGTCTTCACGCTTTTTGCGGTGGTGCGGTACCGCTACGTACTCGATGCCTACAATCCCGAAGAGGCGCTTATGGCGGAAAGCCTTCCTTCCATCACCCTTATTGCGCCCTCCTATAACGAGGAGTCGACGTGCATCGAGTCGGTCCGTGCGTTTTTGAATCTCGACTACCCAAACGTTGAGGTTCTGGTGGTGAACGACGGCTCGACCGACGCTACGCTCGAGCGGCTGCGCTCTGCCTTCGATCTACAACCGGCACCCCGCCCACCGAGGAGCGGTCTGCCGACCAAGCCGGTCCGACAGGTCTATCGGAGCCGCATCCACCCTGACCTCTGGGTGATCGACAAGGAAAACGGAGGGAAGGCCGATGCTCTAAACACCGGCATCAACTTCTGCGAGACGCCCCTTTTCTGCGCGATGGACGCGGACACGATTGTAGAGAGGGACGGGCTGATTCGCATCATCCGCCCCTTTCTGGAAGATACCTCGACCGTGGCGGTCGGGGGCATCGTCCGCGTTGCGAACGGGTGCAACATCGAATCAGGCCGCATCCGGGACGTGTCCATGCCCCGGCGGCTATTGCCGAAGCTTCAGGTTCTGGAGTACCTCCGCGCGTTTTTCTTCGGCCGCCTCGGCTGGGACACGCTCAGCGCGATGATCATCATTTCGGGGGCCTTCGGGATGTTTCGCCGCGAGACCGTCGTCGATGTCGGGGGGTACTGCACCGAGAGCATCACGGAAGACCTCGAGCTCGTTCTTCGGATGCACCGCCGTCTCCGAGAGAAAAGCCAAGAGTATCGGATTCGATTTATTCCCGATCCGGTAGCCTGGACCGAAGTGCCGTCGACGCTTCGCGACCTGGGTCGTCAACGTGACCGGTGGCACCGAGGAATGGTCGGTTCGATGATCGATCATCAGCGCATGCTTTTGAACCCGCGCTACGGCAGGGTCGGCCTGCTGGCGTATCCGTTCTTCTATTTTCTGGAGACCTTTGGGGTCGTCCTTGAGTTTCTGGGATACATCTGGTTCGCCGCTGCCTTGGTGACGGGAAATCTCTCAGGCCCGATTGCCCTGGCGTTTTTCTTGCTGGCCTTTGCCCTTGGAACGGCGCTTTCCCTCAGCGCCGTGGCCCTCGAAGAACTGTCGTTCCACCGGTACGAGAGCACCTCGGACCTTTTTCAGCTTCTTTTTCTCACCGTGCTTGATGGCTTCGGGTACCGCCAGCTCGTCGTGTGGTGGCGAATCAAAGGCCTGTGGTCGTATCTCCGGGGCGATCAGGAGTGGGGCGCGATCAAACGAGCCGGGTTCACCGCATCCGATGCGTAGTCAACTCCTGCTTCTTCTCGGATTGATGTGCGCCGCGGCTTCCGGGAACGTCGGAGGTGCGCTCGCGCAAAGCGCTGAGCCTAGTGAAAACATGTGGGAGGTGGCAGCGCGATACGATTACGACCGCCTCTCAGACGGGAGAGCGGACTGGCATCGATGGACGCTGTCGCTGAAGAAAGAGGTCTCCCGCGGCACACTGACGGCGAGTTTCCTGCGGCAACGGCGTTTCGGCGTCGAGGACACAGGCGTGCAGGTCGACATCTGGCCTGACCTCTGGACCGGAGCGTACGGCCATGTAGAAATGGGCATCAGCCCTGGTGCCCGCGTCCGGTCGCAGGGCACGATTCGGTCTGAAATCTTCCAGTCTCTCGGCTCGTGGGAACTGTCAGGCCGGTACAGCTGGCGACGGTACCGAAGCGAGGATGTTCACCAGTTTGGGCCCGGCCTGGGGCGGTACCTTGGCTCGTGGTACCTTCGGACCCGAACAAGCCTCGTGCCTAGGCCAGGCGCGTGGGGCATCGCGCAGCGCGTTGGGGCCCGGCGCTTCTACGGCACGCACCCTTCTCTCTCATACGTCGACGTAGAAGGAGGGCTCGGCCGGAGCGTAGAGCTGGTCAATTCACGCTCTGAGTTATTGGTGACGCGGACGTTTTTTGTAAGCCTGCGCGTCCGGCACTTCCTCACCTCGGAGGTCGGGATCACCGCCTCCATTCGGTACGGCGACGATGAGGTGTTCCGGCGCACAGGTGGTACGGTGGGCTTTTTCGGCCAATGGTAGTCGCTGGAGACCCGTCTCATCTGAGACGCATCCGCTGGGCTTCGCCCCCCCAGTCCAACCAAGCGCACCTCATCTACCGATACGTTGGTCCCAACGGGGAGCGGCGGTGAGATGACGGAGTGGGCCCTTCTCTGCAAAAAATTGGGCAGTGGTAAGTGCCGGAAGGACACTCGGTGAAGAGCACCGGGAGAAGCCACCGGAGGGCCCGTTTCCAATGGCGATTCTGTCGCGGGCGATCTGTCGTGTTCGATTTCGTCGTGTTCGAGTCCGTCATGGGCGATTCCATCGTAGAGGCATGAGGCGTTTCGGGGAGCGTTGAGCGAGGTGTCTCGCCTGTGACTGACGCAAAGACGGTCCCGGAGCCTCACGTCCCCGGGGCGCCGCAGGCGCTGAGGGCCTACGCCGGCCCGTAGGCTACACCGGCCCGTAGGCTCACGCTGGTCCGTGGGCCTGGGTA
>JAZKTD010000252.1:0-5214 GCA_036625705.1 Salinivenus sp. | reverse complement strand
GCGCCTGCTCGGCCGCCGGGCGGTCCGGCCCCTTTACAACGTGCGGCGGGGCGTCGCCCGCCTGGTAGAGCTGCAGGCGATACGTCGGCTCGGGCATCTCCACGTCGGCCTCGTCGAAGGCCTGCTTCACGAGCCGGATCGCCTCGCTCTGGACCTTGTGGAAGTCGGCCGATTCCTGGTCGACCCAGGCGTGGAAGCGCACGCCCACCGTCGAGTCCCCCAGTTCCTTGATTCGGGCAAACGGCGGCGGGTCGACCAGTACGCCCTTCATGGCCTCGAGCGTGTCGACGCCGACCTGCTGCACCTCGGTCAGGTCCTCCTCCGCGCCCACCCCGACCTCGAAGGAGAAGAGCCGCTGGGCGTTGAGCGTATAGTTGACGAGGACGCTCTTGAAGACGGTGGCGTTGGGCAGGCGGACGTGGTTGCCGTCGAAGGTCAGGAGCACCACCTCGCGGGCCGTCAGCCGCACGACGCGCCCCTCGTGGTCGGCGATCGACACGACGTCGTTGACGCGAAAGGGCTGGCGGAGGCTCATGAGGACGCCCGCCAGGTAGTTCTCGATGATGTCGCGAAACGCGAAGCCGACGGCCAGCCCGGCCACCCCGGCCGTCCCCAGCAAAGCGCCCACCAGGGAGGTCACCCCGAGGAGATCGAACGTCACGACGAGCCCGACGAGGGCGACCCCGAACTGGATTAGTCGCTGGATGAGCCCCCACGCCAGCGGGCTCACCTGCATCGGCCCCGGCACCTCCCACCGCCCGATCCACCGCGTCGCCCCTAGGGTGACGAGCACCACGAGCAGGGCGACGCCCCCAATCGGCAAAAACTCGACGAAGGCCGTGCCGTAGTCCCGCAGCCGGGAGAGGGCCGGGGAGACCCGATCCGCGAGGTCCGTCTGGGCCGAGACGTCGGATGCCACGTAGAGCACCCCGTCGAGCGACCGGGCCAGGTCCGCGGCGTCGGCGGCGTGCTGGGGCTGCAGCACGGTCCCCTCCAGGTGGACGACGCCCTCCTGCACCCGCACTCGGAGGGTTTGGAAGGCCTCGACCTGCCGGTAGATGCCCCGGAGCCGCGCCTCCAGGGCCGCGTCGACCGAGTCCGGTCGCGCGTCCAGGACCTCGGCATCGGCCGTATCGGGCGACACCGTCTGCCCCGCGACGGGCGCAACCGGGAGGATCGGGCCGCCCACAAGCAGGGCGAGCACGAGAAGACGACCAGCGCGGGACATACCGAAGAATTGTTGGTCGGCAAAAGCCAGAATGTCAGTCTAACTGGCCGTCCCCTCAGACGCAACCGCCCGTCGCTATCGCGTCTCCCCCTGAAGCGTGAGCAGGAGCGAACGGGCCCCGCCGTTGGTTCTGTGCTCGTTCAGGTAGATGCCCTGCCACGTGCCGAAGGCGGGTGCCCCGTCCTGCACCGGAATCGACAGACTGGTGTCGAGCATCGAGGCCTTGATGTGGGCCGGCATGTCGTCGGGGCCCTCGACGGTGTGCCGGTAGTAGGGCTGGTTTTCCGGCACCATCTCGTTGAAGTGGCGCTCCATGTCGCCCCGGACGGCGGGCGCGGCGTTTTCGTTGATCGTGAGCGAGGCCGACGTGTGCTGGAGAAATACGTGCAGGAGCCCAACGCGGACGTCCTCGATCTCAGGGATCTCCCGTAGGACGGCGTCGGTGACCAGGTGAAACCCGCGGGGCTTCGGCTCCAGGGTTACGCGTCGCTGAATCCACTCCATCGTTGGAAAGGGGCTGCTGATCGGAGAGTGCTCGGGACCTCTACGGACGCACGCGAACATCCATCCACACCGGGAAGTGATCGCTCGCCGGAAGGGCCGTCGTGTCGCGCGGCGTCGGCCGCCAGACGCCGCTGCTGTCCACGGCGAGGGCGGCGGACGGCAGCACGTAGTCGATTCGTTTTCCCCAGCGGGCGGTGGCGTCGGGGTCGAGCGCCGGAAAGGCCGCCCGGCCGGCCGTCGAGGCCGTCGGCACCGCGTCTGTACGCACCCGCTCGTGCCCGACCAGGGTGCGGATGGCGCCCCGGTAGCCCCCCTCGTCCTCCGGGTCCGCGTTCAGGTCCCCCATCACGACGAACGCGGCCCCTGCGTGCAGCCCCCCGCCGCGGGTCGAGTCGTCCCGGATGTAGGCGGCATCGTTCAGATAGTCGACCCAGAAGCGAATCTCATCGTGGTTGCGGCGCACGTTCCGCCGGGCGGGCCCGTCGAACGCCGGCGGGGTCGGGTGGCTCGCCAGCACGTGGAGGATCGAGCCGTCGGGCAGGCGCAGGGGCACGTCCCAGTGGCTCTTCGAGGAGAGGCGCAGTGCCCGCCACTCCTCAGGGGTGTACCACGGCTCGCCGCTCGTCGAGTCGACCGGCTCGGCGGCGTCGGGCATGCGCGACCACCGGAAGAGCCGGAAGGTGCGAATCGAGTCCCGTAACACCTCGACGTCCGGCCGCACGAAGAGCGCCATGCCGTACTGGCCGGGAAAGGTCCCGAAGCCCCACGCGTCGTTTCCGTAGGCGCGGCCCGCGGCCGTCTGCTCGGCCACGCTGCCGTCGCTGGGCGACGGCGGCACGGACGGGACCTCGGTTACGACCCGGCCGTCGTCGTTCAGGTCGTGGCCACTCGGGAGACCGGTGTTCACGGGCAGCATCACCGTCTGGTAGGCCCGTCCCCGAAGCGTGTCCGCCTGCGGCCGCGACAGGTAGTGCTCGACGAAGCGACGGGCGTTTTGGCCCTCCGGGTCGCCGGCCGTGTACCCGGGGGCGCCGGGCTGGTCGTAGGTCATCTCATTAACGAGCAGCACGTCGGGGGCGAGGGCCTGGATGCGGGCCGCCGCCCGCCGGAGCCGGGGGTGATCGGTCCGCGTCAGGTCCGCGGTGCGCACGTCCTCGATGTTGTAGGTCATTAGCCGGACCTCGGCGGCGTCGCCCTCGCCTGTGTCCGGAGACGTGCAGCTCCACAGTGGACCCCCAATCAGCACAACCGCGAGCACGAGGACGGGCCGAGACCGGAAACGGAATGTGAGGGACACTGACGCACCTGATGTTGTGGAAAGAATACGACCTGCCATAGCCCAAACGGGTTGTTCGGGTTCCATCGAGCCGGACGGTTCAGAGGGCTCTTCGGTCCCGTTCGCCTGCAAACCTTTGCGGGGGCCGGGCCGTACTGTTGTTCGAACTCTTTCAATCACGACTGAAAATTAAAATGTCCGACGCGCCTTCGCTTGCCTCGGACGGCTCCCCCCCACAGGCGTCCGCCTCGGAGTCGGCAGCGTCCCTGTCGGTCGACGGTCCCGTCCCCACGACGCTGAACGCGATCCGAACCCCGGTGGAGGACGACCTGGACGCCTTCCGCACCTACTTCCGCGAGGCGATGCGGGCCGACCACACGCTGCTGGACAAGATTACCCAGTACGTCCTCTGGCAGAAGGGCAAGCGCATTCGGCCCCTCCTCGTGCTGCTCTCCGCGAAGGCCGTCGGCGGGGCCACGACCGAGATCACACAGCGCGCTGCGGCCCTCGTGGAGCTGCTCCACACCGCCACGCTCGTCCACGACGACGTCGTCGACGACGCCGAGGAGCGACGGGGCGTCTTCTCCATCAACGCCCTCTGGAAGAACAAGATCGCGGTCCTGATGGGCGACTTCCTCCTGAGCCGGGGCCTGCTGCTGTCCCTCGAGCACAATGACTACTCGATCCTCCATACCCTCTCGGACGCGGTGCGGCGCATGAGCGAGGGCGAGCTGCTGCAGATCGAAAAGTCCCGCCTGCTGGACATCGACGAGGACACCTACTTCCGCATCATCTCCGACAAGACCGCCTCCCTCATCGCCGCCTGCACGAAGAGCGGCGCCGTGAGCGTCACCGAGGACGACGCGATCGTCGAGCGGATGGAGCAGTTCGGCGAAACCCTCGGGCTCGCCTTCCAGATTCGGGACGACCTCTTCGACTTCAGCGTGCAGGACTCGGGCAAGCCCGTCGGCATCGACCTCCAGGAGAAGAAGATGACGCTTCCGCTGATCGTGGCCCTCCGCTCGGCCGACAAGCGGGAACGGAAGCGGATTCTCAAGATCGTGGACCAGGACGAAAAGTCGCGCGACGACCTCGAGACCGTATCGGCGTTCGTGACCCAGCACGGCGGCATCGAGTACGCCCGCGACCGGATGGCGTCCCTGGCGGCGGAGGCCAAGTCCCACCTCGCGGCCCTGCCCCCGTCCGACGCCCGCACTTCGCTGGTCGGGCTCACCGAGTTCGCCATCCAGCGGGACCGCTGACGCAATGTCGAGTTTCGATTTTCGAGTGGCGAATGCCTTACTTACGGTTCCTCACTCGCCACTCGCAATTCAGAATTCGTCACTGCCCAGATGCCTTCGCTTCACCTCCTCGGGACCGGCGCCGCCATCAGCGACGCGCACCGGACCACCGCGATGCTGGCCGTGTCCGACGACCGCTCACCGCCCCGCACGCTGGTGGTCGACTGCGGCGGCGACGCCCTGCAGCGGCTCCTGATGTGCGACCGCCCGATCGACAGCGTCGACGGGCTGATCGTGACGCACGCCCACATGGACCACACCAGCGGCTTTCCCCTCCTCATGGAGAAGGTGTGGCTCGACGGGCGCGAGCGGGCCCTACCGGTCGTCGGGATCGAGCCCGCCCTGGCCCAGGCCGAGCGCCTGTGGGCCGCCTACGAGCCGGTCCACAGCGGCTGGGAGGGCATCCCCCCCATCGACTGGCGAACGGTGCCCCACGAGCCCGGCGCCGTCGTGTGGGACGAGGCCCCCTGGTCGATCACCGCCGCGCCCGTCAACCACGGCGACACGCCGAACGTGGGCCTGCGCTTCGAACACGGCCCGACCGACCGGGTCCTGGCGTACTCCTGCGACACGGCGCCGTCCGAGAACGTGGTGCGCCTCGCCGAGGGCTGCGACATACTCGTCCACGAGGCCAACGGCGGGCCCAGCGAAAACCACTCCACGGCGGTCGAGGCGGCGGAGGCGGCCCGCGCGGCCGACGCCGACCGCCTGCTACTGGTGCACCTGCCCCCCGGCGACAAGGGCGACGTGCTGCGCGAGGCCCGGCAGATCTTTCCCCACACCGACCTCGGCGAGGAGTTGGGCACCTACCCGATCTAGCAACTCATGCCGAATCCTGTAGCAGGATTCGGGGCTGGATGTAAGGACGTGCGGAAGTATGGCGGCAAAATACGTCCATACATCCA
>JAZKTD010000251.1:0-5243 GCA_036625705.1 Salinivenus sp. | reverse complement strand
GTCGATTCCCCGAGCGGGACGGACGGATGGGCCCGCCCGTCCGGGCCGTCCCGCTTTTTACCGATACGTGAATAAATTCGCGACGTCCGATTCTTGCTTGCGGCTGTACACGGTCCCCAGCTATCGGGGGAAATGGTTTGCGTACGTTCTCACGGATCGGTATTATCGGGCACGGTTCCCTACATTGAAGCATTGGTTCCCCACCGTTGCGAACACGAGCGCGGCCCTTCGGTGGACCACCCTCCCACGACGTATTCTTTTCCCGACGCTGAACGAGCAGACTCACCATGGCGCAGGTTGACGTTGAGATGCCCAAGATGGGCGAGAGCATCACCGAAGGGATGGTCATCGAGTGGCACAAGCAGCCCGGCGACCGGGTGGAGCAGGACGAGATTCTGCTCGAGATCGGGACCGACAAGGTCGACACCGAGGTGCCGTCGCCGACCGGCGGCATTCTCACCGAGACGCTGGTCGAGGAGGGCGACACCGTGGAGGTGGGCACCATCATCGCCCGGGTCGAGACGGAAGCCGAGGAGGCGGAGGTGCAACCGCCGAGCGAGTCGCCCCCGGCCGAGACGGACTCCGAGGAGGCCGACGACGAACCGACCGGGCCGGAGCCCGCCGAATCGGGCGCCGACCGCCCCCCGGAGTCCCAGCAGCCGTCGGAAGAGGAGGTGGAGGTCGTGATGCCCAAGATGGGCGAGAGCATCACCGAGGGCACCGTCATCGCCTGGCACAAGGACATCGGCGACCGCGTCGAGGTCGACGAGACGCTCCTCGAGATTGGGACCGACAAGGTCGACACCGAGGTGCCCTCGCCCGCCGCCGGGGTGCTGAGCGAGAAGGCCGTCGAGGAGGGGGAGACCGTCGAGGTGGGCACCGTCATTGCCCGCCTCGCCGCCGAGGCCGAAGCAGGCGCGGTCGAGGCCCCGGTGCCGGATGCCCCCGAGGAAGACGCCGGAGAGCCCGATCTTCCCTCCTCTGCCCCCTCCGGCGACGGGGCGGTTCCGGACCAGGAGCAGGCGGAGCGCCCCCCCGGCGAGGAAATTCAACGCCGCGGCGCCGACGGCCGCTTCTACTCCCCCCTCGTCCGCTCGATCGCAAAGGAGGAGGGGCTCCGCATGAGCGAACTCGAGTCGATTGAGGGCTCCGGGCGTGAGGGCCGCGTGACGAAGGAGGACGTCCTCGCCTACCTTGAGGAGCGGGAGGAGGAGCCGGTCCCCGAGACCGCGGCGCCGTCGACGACCCGCGAGCGTCCCTCCCAGCCCAGCCGCACGGCCACTCCCCCCGACCGCGGCAGCTACACGGTCGAGGACGGCCCCGACGAGGACGAGCTGCGGCAGCAGTACGGCGACCGCATCGAGGTCCAGCCGATGGACCGGATGCGCAAGATCACGGCCGAGCACATGGTGCGCTCGAAGGCCACCTCGGCCCACGTCACCTCCTTCGCCGAGGCCGACGTCACCGGTCTCGTCCGCTTCCGCGAGCGCAACCGGGAGGAATTTATGGAGCGGGAGGGCGTGAAGCTCACCTACACGCCCTTCTTCGTGAAGGCCGCCGTCGAGGCGCTGCGCGAGCATCCGCTCCTCAACGCGAGCGTGGAGGGCGACAAGATCGTCATCAAGAAGGACTTCCACGTGGGCGTGGCCGTCGCCATCGGCGACAAGGGCCTGCTGGCCCCCGTGGTCCGGAACGCGGGCGACTACAGCGTGACGGGCCTGGCGCGCAAGGCCGCCGACATGGCCGAGCGGGCCCGCAACAAGGAGCTCCAGCCCGACGAGCTGCAGGGCGGCACCTTCACGGTCACCAACATCGGGTCGCTCGGCTCACTGATGGGGACGCCCATCATCAACCAGCCGCAGGTTGGCATCCTCGCCACTGGCGCCATCAAGAAGCGCCCGGTCGTCGTCGAGGACGAGGCGCTCGGCGACTCGATCGCCATCCGTCACATGATGTACCTCTCCCTCAGCTACGACCACAGAATCATCGACGGCGCGATGGGGGCCGGTTTCCTGCAGCGGGTCGTGGAGGAGCTCGAGTCCTTCTCCGGCGACACGGATCTCTATTAGCCGTCGTCCCCGGCGCCGGTCGGGGCCCGCACGGTGACCCGGAGCGGCTCGTGGACGTCGACGCGGCGCTGAACGTGGAGGACCTGCGCCGCGGCGTCGTAGAACCACCCGCCCTGCCGCTCCAGCGCCGTCGGACCCGACCGTCTCGCGAGCGGGTCGCCGCCGGCCGTCACCTGCTCGGGCGCGGCGGACACCCGATGCACGGCGGCCTGGATCGTGCGGGCGCCGGGCTGCCCCTCGTAGCGGCCCGTGGCGCCCCCGACCGAGAGGACGAGGTCGCCGCGGCGGGTCCACGTCTGTCGGAGGGACGTCAGGGCGTAGGCGCCGTCCCGGTACGCCCGGCTCCGCCCGTCGTCCTGGTAGAGCGAGAAGGAGGCGGACGTGGCCGAGTCGGGGTAGACGGCCAGCCCGAGCGTATCGGCGGGCTGGGCCCCGGTATGCGGCGCCACCGGCCGCGTCGGCACGATGGAGCCGGCCTCCACGAAGAGCGGCGTCTCGTCGAGCGGGGCGTCGACCGTGATCGTCCGTCCGCCCGCGTAGGCCTCGTCCGAGTGCCAGTCGATCCAGGTTCCCTCCGGCAGCCGGACCGTCTGGGTGCGCTTGCCCTTCTCGAGGACCGGCGCCACCAGGAGCGCGTCGCCCAGGAGGTAGGCGTCGGTGTAGCCGTGGAGGCGCTCGTCGTCCGGGTCGGCGAAGAAGAGCGGCCGCGCGAGCGGCAGGCCCGTGCGGTGGTTCGTCCACGCCATCGAGTAGAGGTAGGGCATCAGCCGGTAGCGGAGGTGCGCCGCCTCCCGCACGATGCGCTCCACCGCCGGGCCGAACCGCCACGGCTCGGTCGGCAGGTTGTCGACGCCGTGGACGCGCATGATGGGGGAGAGCGCCCCGTGCTGGAGCCAGCGGGCGTAGAGCTCGGGCTGTTTCCGGTCGCCGGCGAAGCCGCCGAGGTCGGAGCCGTAGTACCCGACGCCGCTGAGCCCCATGTTGAGCAGGAGCGGCGGCTGGGCCTGCAGGCCGTCGAAGCTGCGGCCCACGTCACCGCTCCAGAGCACGGGGCCGAAGCGCTGGATGCCCGCGTATCCGGAGCGCGTCAGGTTCACCATGCGACGGTCGGGGCGCCAGTCGTCCCAGCGCCGGAACAGGGTGCGTGCCCAGAGCAGGTTGTAGAGGTTGTGCACGGCGGGCGTGGGCCCCATGTGGTGCTGCATGTCCGGGGGGTGCTCCTCCGGCTCGCCCAGGTCCGTCCAGAGGCCCGCCATCGTCTCGCCCATGAACGGGGGATACTGCCCCGCCCACCAGTCCTGCGCCGCCGGGTCCGTCATGTCGAGGAGCGCCACGTCGCACCCGTCCGGGCACGACCACCAGTCCTCCATGATGTAGGGCGCCCCCTCGGGCGTACGTCCCACGAAGCTGCTGTCGAGGGCGGGCGGAAAGAGCCGGGACGGCCGCACCATGTAGGGCTCCGAGATGGCGACGGTCTGCACACCCCGCGCCTTCAGGTCCTTCATCATCCGGAACGGGGTCGGGAAGGCGTCCCGGTTCCACCGGAGGTCGCCCATGTGCTCGAACCAGTAGAGGTCCAGGATGAGGGCGTCGACCGGAAAGTCGCGGCGTCGGAGCGTGTCGACGACACTGCGGGCGGCGGCCTCCGTCCGGTACCCGTACTTCGACTGCATGTACCCGAGCGCCCACTTCGGCGGGAGGGGCTGGCGGCCCGTGAGGGTGGTGTACTGCCGGAGCTGCTCCTGGACGGTGGGCGCCACGAGGACGTAGTAGCGGAGCCGACCGCCGCCCGCCCGGTACGTGAGCCGGGTCGAGTCGGCCCGAGCCACGTCGAGCCGCGCCTCATGCGGGTTGTCCACGAAGAGGCCGTACCCGCCGGTCGTGGGCACGAAGGGCACGTTCACCTTCATCGTCATCGGCGCCTCGTTGTAGCCGTAGCGCTGCGTGTTGACGAGGTCGAAGGCGTGCCCCCGAACCCCGAAGACCGGGCGCTCGCCGGTGCCGTACGCCCGGGTGTCGGGGTCCATCTGCACCCGGAGCGTGCGGCTGGTGTCCGTCCACGCCACGTTGGCGTCGGCCTCCGCGAAGACGGCCCGCCCCTCCCGGTTCGCCACGCGGACCCGCAGGGGCGCCTTCTCGACGACGGCCGTGACGGCGCCGCCGCGCAGGTAGACGGCCTCGGGCCCCTCCTGCACGGTCGGCTCCAGGGCGGCCGACGGCGCCGCCACGACGGCCAGGGACGTGTCCGGGAGCGTCTCGGCCCCGACCCAGTCCACCCGCACGATCGACGGGCGCACGAGCGTCAACTGCACGGAGGCGTTCTCCCCCTCCACGCGCACTCCCTGGTCGGTGACCTCGTGGTCGACGTAGCGGCCCGGGCCGCCGGGGGCCCGCTGTGCCCACCCGTCGACGGCGGGAAGACACAGCAGGAGAATGCTCCAGAGCACGATCGGGGGCGTGGTCGAAGACGGGGTCATCATGCGGAGGGAGCGGGGGCGTGGACAAAGACGATCGACCTTCGGGGCCTCGGTTGAGAGTACGGCTCGCGCGCGGCCCTTTCAACCGGTTCCGGCCCGGATCGCGCCGGCGAACCGGTGCTCCGGGCGATTCCGTTATTGACACCGTCGGGGATACGTCATTGATTGTAGGGAGACCGCCTCCCCTCACGGGCCCCTCCCTCCTCGCCTCCGCGTTTTCCATGTCCGACGCCGACCCGAACGACACCCTTTCGCTCTCGCTCCGGGAGCTCCGCGATCACCTGCAGGCCTTCCAGGACGACTACCTGGCGGAGAAGAGCGACGAGACGGTGGGCACCTACCGCCGCTCGCTCAACAGCTTCGAGAAGTGGTTCGTCCAGCAGAACGACGTCGAGTTCACGGAGGACGACATCCGCGCATACAAAACACACCTGATGGAGGAGCGGGACCTGAGCCAGGTGTCGGTCTCGACCTACCTGACGGCGCTGCGCCGCTTCTGCCAGTACCTCACCGACATCGGCGAGCTCGCCGAAAACCCCGCGACCGCCGTGAAGGGCAACCGGCGCCCCGACACCCACTCGCGGGCCGTCCTCACCGAGCAGGACATCGAGGCACTCGAGGAGGTGCTGGGGACGGCCACCCAGATCGACAAGCGCGACACGGCCATCGTGTCCCTGATGCTCTACGCCGGGCTCAG
>JAZKTD010000250.1:0-5246 GCA_036625705.1 Salinivenus sp. | reverse complement strand
CTATTGGCGTCTTTCAACAATCCTCTGTCCCGTCGATGAGCTCCGCTTCGTCCCCACAGGCGACCGAGCCGGCACCGCGCGAGCCCTCCGAGTCGGCCGACCGATGCCGCCTCTGCGACGCCCCGACGCCGGACCCGCCCGTGACGACCGACGACGGGAAGGGCCCCTTCTGCTGCCCCGGCTGTCGGGCGGTATATCACACGCTCGGGGACCTGCCCGACGAGGAGGCGCGGGCCGTCCGGGAGCGCGTCGGTGGGGGGGCGCCCGACGGCGCCGCGGTGCCCGAGGCCGCCGAGGAGGCCTTCCTCCACGTCGACGGGATGCACTGCACCGCCTGCGAGGCCTTCCTGGAGTCGATCGCCGAGCAGGCCGACGGCGTGCACCGGGCGGAGGCCAGCTACGCCTCCGAGATGGTGCGCCTGCACTACGACGGCGACCGGCAGTCCGAAACCGCCCTCGCGTCGCTCCTCACCCGCGGGGGCTACACCGCATCCCTCGACCGCGGCGACCCCGACGAGGCCTCCGACACCGTTGCCCGGCTCCTCATCGGCGGGTTCTTCACCATGATGGTGATGGTGTGGTACATCGTCTTTTTCTACCCGGTCTACGCGGGCGGCTCGGGCATCGTGGCCCTCGAGGGCGAGTTTGCCCGCTACGCGCTGGGCAACGTGTGGGTGGCCACCACCGTCGTGCTCGGTGTCACCGGCTGGCCGCTGTTTCGGAGCGCCGGGGTGAGCCTGCGCGTCCTGCGTCCCAACATGGACCTGCTGGTGACGCTTGCGGCCGGGAGCGCGTACCTCTACAGCGTCGGGGCCCTCCTGCTGGGCGAGACGGAGGTCTACTTCGACGTGGCCGTCGTCATCATCTTCGTCGTGACGCTGGGGCGGTGGGTGGAGGGGCGCGTCAAGACGCGGGCCACGGGCCTCCTGGCCGACCTCACGCAGGAGCAGGAGGAGACCGCCCGGCGGGTCGGCCCGGACGGGGCGGCGGATCCGGTCGACCGCGCGGCGCTTCGGCCCGACGACCGGGTCCGGGTCCGGCAGGGGGAGCGCGTGCCGGTCGACGGCACGGTGGTCGAGGGCCGGGCCACGGTCGACGAATCGCTGCTCACCGGCGAGGCGCGGCCCGTTTCGAAACGGCCGGGCGACGCCGTCATCGGCGGAAGCGTGGTGCAGACGAACGCGATCGACGTGCGGGTGGGGGAGGACGCCCGGAGCACGCTCGACCGCCTCGTGCGGCTCATGTGGACGGTGCAGGCCTCCACGCCGGGGACGCAGCAGGTGGCCGACCGCCTGGCGTCGGTCTTCGTCCCGCTCGTGCTGGTGCTGGGGGCGGGGGGCGTCGGCCTTCAGCTCGCACTGGGCGCCTCCCTGCCCTACGCCCTCCTGAGTGGGCTCACCGTCCTCATCGTGTCGTGCCCCTGCGCGCTCGGCCTCGCCACGCCGCTGGCCGTGGCCGCCGGGACGCGCGCCGGCCTCGAGCGCCGCATTGTCGTGAAGCACGCGGGGGCCTTCGAGCAGGCCGCCGACCTCTCGGTGGTCGCCTTCGACAAGACCGGCACCCTCACCACCGGACAGATGCGGGTGGTGGATACGGCCGGCGCCCCCGCGGCGCTGCGGCGGGGGCGGGCCGTCGAGCAGTGGTCGGCCCACCCGGTGGGCACGGCCGTCGCCGACTCGGGCCCCACCGCGGACGCCGAGGTCCGCGACGTCGAGACACATCCGCGCGGCATTGCGGCGACGGTCGACGGGGCGCGCGTCTTCGTGGGGCACCCGGAGGCGTTTCGGGCGCACGGCGGTACGGTGCCGACGCCGGTGGCCGACCGGGCCGCGGCGGCGGCCGAGAACGCGCAGGTGCCCGTCGTGGTCGGATGGGACGGCGAGGCGCACGGCCTCTTCGTCGTGGGCGACACGATTCGCCCGGAGGCCGACGCCGTCCTCGACCGGCTCGACGGCCGCGTCCGCATCGCCGTGTGCACCGGCGACCACGAGGCCGCCGTGGCGCCGCTGCGCGCAGACTCCCGGATCGATTCGGTCTTCGCCGAGGTGCGCCCCGAGGCGAAGCGGGCGCTCCTCCAGCAGTGGCGCGCCGAGCACGGAGCGGTGGCCATGGTAGGAGACGGCAGCAACGACGCCCCGGCGCTGGCCGACGCCGACCTCGGCGTGGCGTTCGGCCCCACCGCCCTCGCCGCCGACTCTGCCGACGTCGTGCTCCTCGAGGACGACCTCACGGGCCTCCCCGAGGGGCTCGATCTGGCCCGCCACACGCGCCGCCGCGTCCGGCAGAACCTGGGCTGGGCCTTCGGCTACAACGCCGTCGCCATCCCGCTGGCCCTCGCCGGGGCGCTCAACCCGCTCGCCGCCGCCCTCGCCATGGCCGCCAGCAGCCTGCTGGTGGTGGGCAACTCGGCGCGCCCGTTTGGGGAAGGGGCATGACGCCCACAGCGTAGACGCGCTACTGCACCCGCACCGGCACGTGGCCGATGTCCAGCGTGCGGGTAACGACGGTCGTCGAGTCGGGGCCGGCCGGGGTCTCGGCCGTCACCGTGAGCACGTCGGGGCGCTGGCCGACCGCGAGGGACCAGGACGCCGTGAACGACGCGGTGTCGGGGGGCGTCCACGTGTGACGGGGTGCGGACGTGAGGGCCGAACCGTCGCTCGTCGTCAGGCGGTCGAACGAGAGCGTGACGGGCCGGTCGCCGGCCGAGTCGGGCCGGGCGACCAGGGTGAAGGTCCACGCCTGGTCGGTGGACCGCACCCGGAGCCGGCGGGCGCGGACGGTTGGGGCCACCGACGGCACCAGCGCCTCCCCCTCCTTTAGGACGGGACGGGTCTCCGTCGCGGTCTGCTCCGCCGGGGCCTCGTCGTCGAGCAGGAACGAGCGGACCAGCGTCATGCCCTCAATGCCGAATGCGAGCCCGAACGCGAGGCCGAGAAGAATGCGCACCAGCCACTTCTCGTAGGCGCCCGACTCAGAAGGAGAGGAACCAGAGGGTGCCTCCGGCGAATCAGCTGCATCGGGAGAGGACGCGTCAGGGGAACCCAAAAGTCGTTCGTGATCGGTGACAGGTCGGGGGCGATGGTGGGGGATATCCTGCGTATTTCGTATTGCGTATTTCGTATTGCGTATCTGTACCGGAGAATCTGATCTACGCAATACGCACTACGCAACATCGTGCACTACACCGGAGAGGGCGGCGCCCCCGGCGTGAAGAGGCCGTCCATCACCATGTCGGCCAGCGGCAGCGTGTAGGCGAGAAGCACCAGCACTACGGCGATCCCAATCCACAGCTTCATGTTGTCGAGGATCTTCGGCGAATGCTCCGGCCCGCTGAGCGGAGACGGGAGCGTGTCGTCGATGTCCGCCGCGGTCTCGTCCGCCCGGCTCCAGTTGACCCCAACGACGACCAGGAAGCTCACCAGCGAGACGAACAGAAGCGTGGCCCCGATGGCGACCTGCCACTGCATCTCGCTCACCGTGCCGAAGGGCGGGTCGTATTCGACGAGGCGGTACATCGGCTCGGCCACGCGGCGCGGAATGCCGGCCAGCCCCGCCCGGTGGAGGCCATTGGACATGAGCGTCATGCCGATGAACCAGATGTAGGGCTGGGAGAGGGCAAGCGTGTTGTACTTGAGGTTGCGCCCCGTCAGTTGCGGCAGGATCCAGTACGTGATGGCCATGAACGTGAGTGCCGACGCCGTCCCCACCGTCAGGTGGAAGTGGCCGGGAATCCAGGCCGTGTTGTGGATCAGCATGTCGATGTTCAGCGACGCGTTGATCATGCCGCTGAAGCCGCCGGCGGCGAACATGATGCCGGCCAGGGCGCAGCCGACGAAGGCGGGGCGATTCCAGGGCAGGGCGCCCATCCAGGCAAAGTAGCCCGAGCCGCCGCGCTGCCGGGCCCCGTGCTCCATGCTGGAGATGACGGTAAAGGCCGTCATGAGGCTGGGCAGCAGAATGAGGAGCGTCGAGATCACGGCCCACATCTTGTAGCCCAGGTCGATGCCCGGATCGGCGTACTGGTGGTGGAAGCCGATGGGCGTGGACAGCAGCAAGAACATGACGAAGACGATCCGCGTCAGCGAATCGCTGAAGAGCCGGCCGCCCGACAGCTTCGGCAGAATGGAGTACCAGACGAAGTAGGCCGGCAGCAGCCAGAAGTAGACCACCGCGTGCCCGAAGTACCAGAAGAGAGTGCGCGGCAGCAGCGGGTCGATGTTGGTCACGAGCCCGAGCGACCAGGGAATGAGCAGCACCACGACCTCCAGTGCCACCCCCAGCGAGCAGATGTACCACATGAGCCACGTGAAGAGCACCATGTAGGTCTGCAGCGGGATGCTCTCGTCGGCATTGTGCTCTCGCCATTTCCAGAAGGACCAGAACCAGTCGGCTCCGGCCAGCCACGAGCCCACCACGAGCCCCGCCGCTCCGATGTAGAAGAGCGGGTGCGCCTGCAGGGGCGGGTAGAAGGTGTAGAGCACCGCGGCGCTGATCTCACTGCCCGGGATGAGGCCCCCGATGATGGCCGTGGCCGTCAGGATGGTCCCGACCGTCATGACGACGAACCAGGTCCAGGTAAACGTCATGTTTTCGGGCTCGCGCCCGAGGCTGCGGGAGATGCCCCACTGGTAGAGGCCCACGATGAAGAACGTGGTGAAGACCAGGGCCAGGAGGACGCCGTGGCCCGTGAGGACGTCGTAGTACTGCGTGGACGAAATAATGCCGCGCAGCTTGCCGGTGCGGTGAAGCGACTGGACGAGGCCCCCCAGGCCGCCGAGGCCGAGGGCGCTGAAGGCAACCAGGAAGGCGGCCTTGATGAGACGGGTCGCTTTCGGGTAGTGATCAACAAACGTCATGGAGTGTGCCGTTTCCGAGTCGGAGTGCCGTTACGTGAGAGGGGGCAAACTGGGGCGCCCCCGGAAGTGCGGGCCCGCGGCTACCAAGAACGAACGCAGGGAGCACGCGCCGCTCGCCTGGGCCGCCCCGGAGTGGGGGTTTCGAAGCTGTTTTGGTTTCAGATGCTGCAAATCCAGCGCTGCGGGACGACTCCACACGCGCCCGGTCCGGTCGTTTTTCTTGGCGAACGCGATCCAGCGCGGCCTCTCGTGACCGTGCGCAACGAGTCTGACGAGTTCGGGGGCGACCCCGTTGCGGAGTCTGCGAGATCCGTCCATCCAGTTGTGCACGCCCACTAGCCCGGAAAAATCGACTGCGATGGCGACGATTCTAATCTAAATGAATCTAAC
>JAZKTD010000249.1:0-5284 GCA_036625705.1 Salinivenus sp. | reverse complement strand
AATGTCCGTACAATCAAGACGGCGCGCATGCAGGTTGAGGATCTCGACATTACCCCGGTGAGCGCGGAGAGCCCCGTGCCCCTCTACCACCAGGTCGAGTCCGACCTGCGCCGGCTGATCGAAGCGGGCACGCTCCCGCCCGGCACGACGGTCCCCCCGGAGACGCTCCTCAGCGAGACCTACGACGTAAGTCGCCACACCGTCCGGACGGCGATGGCCCGCCTCGCCGACGACGACCTCATCGAGCGGCGGGCGGGGCGGGGCACCTTCGTGGCCCCGCAGGCCGAGCAGGCGCCGTTCTACCTGGACCGGAGCTTCACGCGGCAGATGGCCGACATGGGGCGGACGCCCTCCTCGCGCGTCCTTACCGCGGAGACGGGCACGATCGACGAGACGGCCCCCGAGGGGCTCCGCTCCGAGCGGGGCGCCCCGTGCCTGCGCCTCTCCCGCGTCCGGCTGGGCGACGCCGAGCCCATCGGCATCCAGCACAGCACCATCGTGACGGAGGCGTGCCCGGACCTGGCCCGGCACGACTTCTCGTCGGCGTCCCTCTACGCGACCCTCGCCCACGAGTACGGGCTCCGCGTCGGCGAGATCGAGCACACGATCGGGGCGGCCGTCGCCGACGACCGGCAGGCGGCGCGGCTCGACATTGCGGCCGGAGCCCCCCTGCTCGTCGTGGACACGGCCGCGTTCCTCGTCTCCGGCCCCGTGATCGAACACACCACCAGCTACTACCGGGCCGACCGGTACGCCTACCGGACGAACCACACCCTGTAGCCCCCACGCTCCCCGACTGCTCCTCAGCATGGCCTCCTCCTCGCCCCGGGACGACGACCATCCGGCGCTCGCCTACCTTCACGCCGCCGAGGACCTCGTGCGTCACATCCGGGAGACGCAGCTCGACGCGATCGACGAGGCGGCGGAGATCTGCGCGCAGACCATCGCGGCGGACGGGCTCGTCCACCTCTTCGGGACGGGCCACTCCCGCATCCCGGTCGAGGAAATCTTCCCGCGGCACGGGAGCTTCCCGGGGTTCCACCCGATCGTCGAGCTCTCGCTGACCTACCACAACCCGGTGGTGGGCGCCAATGGGCAGCGGCAGGCCATGTTTATCGAGCACGTGGAGGGGCTCGGGGAGCGCATCCTCCGCAACTTCGTGCTGCGGCCCCCGGACAGCTTTATCGTCTTCTCGAACAGCGGGGTCAACGAGGTCGTCGTCGAGGTGGCCCTCGAGGCCCGGGCTCGGGACCTGCCCGTGATCGTGGTGGTGTCGAAGGAGCACTGCTTCGCCTCGACGCCCCAGCACAGCTCCGGCCGGCGCCTGCCGGACGTGGCCGACGTGGTCATCGACAACGGGGCGCCGGGGGGCGACGCGATGATCGACGTCGACGGGGTCGAGGACCCGGTCGGCCCCGCCTCGACGCTCGGCTACGCCGCCGTGGTGAACGCCCTCAAGTGCCGGGTGGCCGATCGCCTCGCCGACCTGGGCCATCCCCCCACCGTGCTCAGCAGCAGCTACGTGCTGGGGGCGGAGGCCTCCGAGGAGCGGTTCGAGGCCTGCTACGACGAGTACCGGGACCGCGTGCGCCGGGCCTACGGGGGGCGCCGCCAGCACTCGACCGCCGATACAGACGACTCCGCATGATGACCGACCGACTCGACGACACCGTCGCGATCGTCACCGGCGTGGGCAGTGGCATCGGCCGGGCCGCCGCGCGCCTCTTCGCGGCCGAGGGGGCCCGGGTGGCGGGGCTCGACGTCGACGCGGACAGCGGCGGCGCCGTCATGGCGGCACTCCGCGAGGAGCACGGTGCCGCCCGGTTCGTCGAGGCCGACGTGAGCCGGCGCGCGGACGTCGAGGCGGCCGTCGCGGAGACGGTCGAGGCGTTCGGGCGGGTCGACGTGCTCTTCAACGTCGTGGGCGTGAGCGGCCGCAAGTGGGGCGACGGGCCGGTGCACGAGTGCACGGAGGAGGCCTGGGACCGGGTCATGGACATCAACCTCAAGAGCATGTTCTTGTGCTGCAAGTACGGCGTGTCGGCGATGCTCGAGAGCGGCGGCGGCTCGGTGATCAACCTCTCCTCCGTGCTCGGCATGGTGGGGGGCGACGAGGACTTCGCCACCCACGCCTACGCGGCGAGCAAGGGCGGCATCATCAGTTTTACGCGGGGCATCGCCAGCTACTACGCCCCCGAGGACATCCGCGCCAACGTCATCTGCCCGGGCCTCATCGCGACGAGCATGAGCCGCCGGGCCCAGTCCGACCCCGACATCACGGACCGCCTCTCGGACCTGCAGCCCCTCACCGCGTCGTTCGGGGCGCCGGAGGACGTGGCCGAGGCCGCGCTCTACCTCGCCTCCGACGCGTCCGGCTTCGTCACCGGCACGGTGCTTCCCGTCGACGGCGGCTGGACGGTCCGGTAGTCCCCCTCTTCCCATGCAGATTGTGCTCGGCACCACCACGGTCGACCTCTTCCTCTCGGGGCTGGACCACATGCCCGTCCCCGAGGGCGACGAGTTTCGGTCCGACAACTTTGCCTTCTGCCGCGAGCCCCTGAACCTGGTGCTCGGCGGCAACGGCGCCAACGCGGCCTACGCACTGGCCGCCCTCGGGGCCCCTCCCTCCCTCTGCAGCGCCCTCGGGCGGGACCCGCTCGGCGGAATCGCGGGCGACTGGCTCGAGGAGGCCGGCGTGCAGACCGACGCGGTGGTCCGGAGCGACACGGACGCGACCGCCACGACCACCGTAATCACCGATCCCCAGCGCAATCGCCAGTCGTTCCACCACGCCGGGGCCACCGCCACCTTCGCCCTCGACGACATCTCGACCCCCTACTTTGCCCGGGCGGACCAGCTCCTCGTGACCGGCTACCCGCTGCTGCGCGGCTGGCGCCCCGACGGGGTGGCCGAGGCGCTCCGGCGGGCCCATCGGGCCGGGGCCACCACGCTGCTCGACATCGGCCCGGCGATCGACGCCCCGCCCACCCTCGACGAACTGGTCCCCCTGCTTCCGGACGTGGACCACCTCCTCGGCAACGCCTACGAGCTGCGGACCTGCACGGACCGCTCCGCCCTCGACGCGGCGGCCGGGGACGTTATGGCGGCGGGGGCCCGGACCGTCGTCGCCAAGCGCGGCGCGGACGGGGCCACCCTCTTCCGACCCTACGCGCCGCCGGAGCCGGTGCCGGGGATCGAGGTCGAGGTCCGCACCACGGTCGGCGCGGGCGACGCCTTCGACGCCGGGTTCCTGTACTGCCTGCAGCGCGGCGCCGCCCTCCCGCGGGCCCTCCGCTTCGCCAACGCCACGGCCGCCGGGGTCGTCGCCGCCGACGACGGCATCCTCGGTGCCCCCGACGCCCCGGCCGTCGAACGGCTGATGCAGCGCTCTCCCGCCTCCGAATAAGCCCCCCGGTCCCCATGACCGACCCGCCGATCCGCACCACCGTCATCGGCAGCTACCCCTTCCCCTCCTGGCTGCAGCAGGCCCGCCGCAACCTGGACGCGTTCGGGACGGCCGACGTCGACGAGATGCAGGAGGACGCCGTCGTGGCTGCCCTCCACGACCAGCGCCGGGCGGGCCTCGACGTGGTGACCGACGGGGAGCAGACCCGCTTCGACTTCAACCTCTCCTTCTACGGCTACCTCGAGGGGATTCGCCTCGAGCAGGCGTCCGAGCGCAAGTGGGGGCCGCCCGCCCACGACCAGCGCCCCAAGCACACCATCACCGGCGAACTGCGCGCGCCCGACGGCCTGGGCGCCGTCGAAGAATTCGAGCGCCTCCGGCGCCTGGCTCCGCCGGGCCCGTCGCTGAAGGCCTGCCTCCCGGGCCCCTACACGCTGAGCGGCCGCCTCACCCCGAACGACCGCTACCCGGACCGCTACGCGGTGGCCGAGGCGCTTCTCCCGATCGTGCAGCGGGAGCTGGATGCCCTCGTGGAGGCGGGGTGCCCGGAGATCCAGGTCGACGAGCCAAGCATGAGCTGCTACGCCCACAAGGCGGACACCGGACGGCTGGTCGACCTCTACAATCGCACCGTCGAGCCGGTCGTGGGTCGGTGCCGGCTCACGACCCACCTCTGCTTCGGCAACTACAAGGGCCACGCGGTGGGCCGGCGGCGCCTCGCCCCCATGTTTCCGGACTTCCTCGACCTCAAGGCCGACGAGCTCCACGTCGAGATGGCCAACCGGGAGTTCGCGGAGATCGAGGTGCTCGGAACGATCGCCGAGGAGAAGGACGTGGCCGTCGGGGTGGTGGACGTGAAGAACTACTACGTCGAGACGCCCGACGACGTGGCCCGGCGCATCCGCCGGTGCCTGGACTACGTCCCCGCCGACCAGCTGTCGGTGGCCCCGGACTGCGGCCTCAGCCAGACGGCCCGCTGGGCCGCCCGTCGCAAACTGAACGCCCTCGTCGAGGGCGCCCACCAAGTTCGCTCTGCCCTATGATCGACGCGGTTCAGACGAACGACGCGCTCCTCCGCGACATCGCCGACACGGCCGAGGCTCCCGACGCCCTGCACGCGTGGTGGCTGGGACAGAGCGGCTTCCTGGTTCGGCTCGGCGGCGCGCTGCTCCTCTTCGACCCCTACCTCTCCGACTCCCTCACCGAGAAGTACGCGGGGACCGACACGGAGCACATCCGAATGACCGAGATTCCGGTGCGGCCGGGCGCGCTCACGGACGTCCGGCTGGTCACCTCGACCCACAACCACACCGATCACCTCGACGCGGAGACCCTCCAGCCCCTCCGGCGGAGCAACCCGGCCCTCGAGATGGTCATTCCGGCGGCGAACCGGTCGTTCGTGGCCGACCGGCTGGACTGTGACCCGGCCTGGCCCGTGGGCCTGGACGCCGGGCACCAGGCCGAGATCGGGCCCTGGACCGTCCACGCCGTCCCCGCCGCGCACGACGAGGTGGACCGGGACGAGGAGGGACGCTGCCGCTACCTCGGGTACGTCGTCGAGGGGGCGGGCTGGACCGTCTTCCACAGCGGCGATACGCGCCTCTACCCGCGGCAGAAGGAGTACCTCGCCCCCTTCTCGATCGACCTCGCCTTCCTCCCCATCAACGGGCACCGGCCCGAGCGGGGCGTGCCCGGCAACCTCTGGGGCGACGAGGCGGCCCACCTCGCGGCGTCCTGCGGCATGGGCTGGGTGGTGCCCTGCCACTACAACATGTTCACGTTCAACACCGAGCCCCCCGACCTCTTCGAGGAGACGTGCGCGGCGCTGGGCCAGTCGTACCGGACGATGCGGTGCGGCCAGCGGCTGACGCTCCGCCG
>JAZKTD010000248.1:0-5286 GCA_036625705.1 Salinivenus sp. | reverse complement strand
TAACGATTGGCCCGGTCGGTGGTTTTCCGGAGCAACACTGGAGAGGGGAGACCCACGGCGCCGCTCCTCGTCCCGCCGGATGCACGTCGATGGACATTTCCCCGCCGGACGGAGAGGACAGTGGTGTGGGGCCGTCGGCGCGCCCCTGTCCTACGGCCCCAGGTCCACCGATGCGTTTAGGGCCCGGTCGATGCGGGCCTTCGTCTCGGACAGGTGGGCTCGCGTCTCCGCGTCGAGACTTGAGGCCTCCAGGGCCGTGTCGAGCTGCGAGGACAGCTCGCTCAGCTCCAGCCGGGCCATCGAGCGCACGTCCTCGGGCGCGTCGATCTGGTCGGCGCCGGCCGTGGTGATGGTGATCCAGCTGGTGGTGCCCATCATGAGCTCGATCAGAACGTCGGCGTAGGTGCGCTGCAGCGGGCGCCGGAACGAGTTGATGGGACCCGGCCGGGGGGCGTTCGCATCGAGCTCGCTCCAGATGGCGTCCGTCAGGGTCTGGAAGAGGGGGCCCGGCGTGTACCCGTCGCCGTCCGGGGTGCGGGCCTCGGTGTCGATCATGCGCTGCAGGCGGGCCGGATGGAGCAGTTCGCGGAGCAGGTTGCTCTGCACCGTGTGCACGCGGCGGTGCACGGGGTAGTCGACGGGAAGGCTCGGGGAGGTGCCCCAGTGGGCCTGCCGGTTTGGGGCCAGTTTGTTGAGCCGGTCCGGGTCGAACTCGAAGGCGTCGGGCGCGAAGGCCTCCTCCACGAGAAGCTGCACGGCCTCGCGCTGCTCCTCCGCCGACACGGGCCGAAGCGGCGGGCGGGCGTCGGGGGTTCCCTTGTGGTCGCGCGCCACGTAGCTGCCGCCGACCGTTTTCGTGACGGGGAGGAGCGACCGGTAGCGCTCCATGAGGAGGGCCGTCGTGGCCTGGCGGAGCGGGTAGTACCGGTCGCCCTCGGCGATGAGTCGGTCTTCGAGCTTCGGCATCACCTTCTGAACGAGGTCCGCGCGCGTCTCGGCGAAGGCCTTCGGGTCGCTGCCCAGCTCCCAGGCGTTCGTCAGCGGATCCACGGCGTACCCGCCCAGCCAGTTGTCCTCGTCGGTGCCGTAGCGGTGCATCGGGTCGCTCGACGTGGCCGCGATCTTGTCGAGGCCTGCCTCCGCGGCCGCCGCCGTGTCGGCGAGGGGGCCGTTCCGCTTGAGGGGGCCGCCCTCGGACTGCTCGGCGATCGGCATGTAGCCGTACTGGATGGCCCATTCGTCGTAGGGGCCCACGTTCGGGTTCCAGTAGTGGCCCTGTTCCTCCTCGTCGAGCGCGACATTGACCGGGGCGTAGTCCATGACCGAGAGGCTGACCCCGTGCTCCTCGGTGTAGCTCTCGTCATGGAGCTCGTCGCTGGGGATGCCCGACGAGGCCTTAAAGTTGTGGCGCAGGCCGAGCGTGTGGCCCACCTCGTGCATTACGAGGTCCTTGATCGCGGCGCCGAGGTAGTCGTCCGGCATGGGCTCCCCGGGGGCAATCGTCCCGCGGGCCAAGAGGAGGGTGCGCTGCAGGCCAATCTGCTGCGCCATGCCCCGCTCCGCCCAGCAGGCCCGCCGGGCCAGCTCCGGCGATAGCATCTCGCGGAGGGCCTTGGGGGTGCGAGCCGTGACCGGGCCGTGGGCGGAAGGCGCCGTGTCGGCATTTGGGCCGGGGGTAATCTGGTCGTAGGTGTTCTGCCAGCCGCGGACGAACGAGGAGGAGATGAGGACATCGGCGTTCAGGATTTCGCCCGTCCGCGGGTCCGTCTGCGAGGGGCCGATGGCGTAGCCCATCTGGTGGGCCGCGGTCCACCGCACCGTGGAGTAGCGAATGTCCTCGGCGCTCCACGTGGGGTCGTCCGGGGCCATCCGGGCCTCGACCGCGCTTTTGTATCCGGCGGCGCGGTAGGCCTCGTTCCAGGCCTCGATCCCCCGCCGCACGTACTCGCGGTATCGTTCGGGCACGGTCCGGTCCACGTAATACACGATCGGCTCGGCCGGCTCCACGAGCTCGCCGCGCCTGTAGGCGGCGGTGTCGCTCGGGGCCAGGCGCCAGCGCTGCACGTAGCGCACGTAGGGGTCCCTTGCCCGGTCGCGGGAGAAGTTCTTCATCGCGTCGACGAAGTAGCCCACCCGGTCGTCGGCGCGGCGCCGTTGCATCTTCGTCTCCGGAAGCTCGAACAGCGAGTACCGCACCCCCACGGGCACGGCCCGGTAGTCGGGCACGGCCTCGCCCCCAATCAGCGGCGCGGACGAGCCCTGGTAGGTGAGGGACACGTCGATCTCCGTGTTTTCAGGAAAGCCCCGGGCCTCCGTCACGTAGCTCTTGTCCCGCTGCAGGGTGGCCGGGGCGCCGCCGAAGTACAGCTTGAGCCGGTCGCCGATCTCGGGGTAGTCCGACACCAGGAAGTCGGACACCTCGATCAGCAGGTGCCCGGTCGAGTCGTTGCGGCTGACGATGTCGAAGGCCTCCACGACGGAATGCGCCGTGTTGTCCTCCAGGGACGTGCGCATCGGGCCCGCGTCCGCTCGGAGGCGCACGTTGCGGTGGACGAGGTGCACCGTCTTGTTGACGCGGCGGAACTGCATCAGGCGCGTGTCGCTGAGGGGCAGTCCGTCGTGCAGGTTGAACACCCCTACGCCCTGGCTGACGTGGAGGGTCAGGCCGAACGGGGTGCCCATCCGCTCCGACGGGATTTCGGCGTAAAGCGTCCCGTCATCTTTCTCGTGCAGGGGAAGAAAGCCGTCAATCGTCCGGGTGTCCTCCAGGGTGTCGTCCCACGACGCAAACGGATCGTCGTCTCCGTCGTCCCCATCGGTCGTCTCGTCGTCGGCGGACGAAGACGCTTCGGTCGGGGGAGCGGTCGGCTCGTCGGCCGTGTCGCCCGGGCGGACGTTCACCGTCGTGCAGGCGGCGAAGAGGAGGGAGCCGAGGATGAGCAGGAAGAGCGTGCGCATGGATGCAGAAAAGCATGAGAGAAACGAGCAGGCCTGTCCCGGTCCTCGCGTCACCCACGAAGACCCCAGGACCCTCGAAAGGGAAAGTCCGCTCGGGGCAGGCCAGCACGGGCTACGGGGCCTTCGGTGCGGGACGCCCTCCGCGATCGAGCGACGACTTGTAGACAGAACCGGGGCCGATGTCCCATGGACCCGGCCCTGGGGGCGCTGCCGGGGCGCTGTGGTCCGAGGTGTTCGGAGCGATCACACTAGCGAGGGGTCACGGCCTCCTGGTCGGACGCTGTTTCGAGGCGTTCCTGCTTTACCTCCCACCAGCGCTCGGCGAAATCCTCGAAAAACGACCCCATGAGGTCGTAGAACGCCTCCATGTGCTCGAGGCTTCTTTTGGTCTTCTCCGTCTCGTCCCCGCTGGAATCAATCCGGTTCAGAAAGCGCTCGGCGAGCGCCCGGTTCTCCCGGACCGTCCGCATGTTGAATTTGAAGTTGTTGAAGAAAATGTTGGGGTGAGACTCGTAGTAGTTCCGCCGGTTGTTCGGGCCTTCCACCTTGCGGACGAGGTCCATCTCGTCGAGCCGTCGTACGGAGATGGAGATCGGACCCTTCGAGCGATCCAGGATCCGGACCATGTCGTCAAGGGAGACCGGGTCACTCTTCGTAAGAAGAAGCCCGACGATCAGCCCCTGTAGGCGCCGAAGGCCGTAGGACTCGTAGATGTTGCCGAACTTTTCGATCAATTCTTTCTCAGTGCGAGAGGGGGCTTGTACTTCACTCATGTCTCGAGTGGGGGGTGGTGATGAAGAATGCTGGCCCGAGGACCAGCGAGTGGTGGGGCTTTCTTAGATGTTAAAGTCGTCGAATGGTTTGGAAGTTGACAATTTTTTCGGGAGCCAAAGGGGAGGCGGCACTCTCCGGTCGGGGCTGTCGATCGATTCTATGTGGCTGAGAATGGAAGCGAGCAGTGGGGGCTTGGAGACTCGAGCCGGCGAAAAGGACAGATGTCAACGGGCCTGCAGTCGGGCCCCTCCCGCCGGGCCCCGGGCTCGCCCCGCATTGATGGCGGTTGCGGGCTGGCCGCACAGGGGCCGCTCGATGCGGACGGCTTCCTCCCTGTCAGAACAAAAACTGTGCCCCGGAACCGCAGCGGAACTCGATTTTCGGAGGGCCATGGATGTAGGGCCTTTTATACCCCGTGTTGTACCCCGTGGCGACGAGGGAGCGTCAAAGCTGGAGGGTGCGTCCTTCGGTTTTGGCGTACCGAATGAACGCGTCAAACACATCGCCGGCCGCCACGGTGCTGGCGTCGCCTACGACCACCGCCTTGCGCCGGGCACGGGTCACGGCCACGTTGAAGCGGCGCGGCTCGTTGAGAAAGCCAATCGCGCCGCGCTCGTTGCTGCGGACGAGCGAGACCAGGACGACTTCCTTCTCGCGCCCCTGGAAGCCGTCGACCGTGTCGACCTCGAGGGCGTCCAGGGCGAGGGCGCGGTCCATACGGTCCACCTGATCGTCGTAGGGCGAGACGACGGCCATCTGCTCCGGGGCCATGCCCGCCTCCAGCAGATCGGTCGCCAGCCGCACTACGATCTCGGCCTCGCGGGGGTTCTCGTGGGACGAGGAGCCGGCGCGCTGGTGCTCAGGGGCCTCGAGGTCCGACGTGTCTACGAAGACGAGCGGCGCTGCCGGAGCAAGAATGTCGCCGCGCACATCGGCAGGGAGGGCCTGCTGGGTCACGCCGAGGTCGGTCAGCGTGTGGTGCCGCACCGTGTCATCGGCCTCCAGCCGGTCGTTGTAGAAGGCGCGGTTGGGAAAGCCCATGATTGTCTCGTGCATGCGGTACTGCGTGCGGAGAAGACTCCGGAGGGCGTTGGGGGCATCCGGATCCGTCTCGTGATGCTTCGCAAGGCGCTCGAAGAGGGTGTGTTGCAGTCCGTTCTCGGCGGCCTCCCGATGTAAAATGGTGGGCGGGAGCTGTTTGTGGTCCCCCACGAGGACGGCCCGACGGGCGTGCGTCATGGGAATCCAGCAGGAGGGCGCCGTGGCCTGTGTCGCCTCGTCGATCACGAGCATGTCGAAGGTGTGGCCGTCCAGTGGGTCGCTGCCCGCAGTCGAGTTGGTGCTGCACACCACGTCGGCGGCCGCGATCACGTCGTCGATGGCCGCCTGCTCCAGTTGCTCGGCCCTCTCGAACAGCACATCTGCACGGTCTTGGAGGTCGAGCCAGTCGGCCATCTCCTCAATGCGCTCCGGGGGCACCCCGCGCGACCCGCGGCCCTGCTCCGCCAATTCCGTGATTTTGCGGTCGGACATGCCCCGGCGCCAGCGGCCCGA
>JAZKTD010000247.1:0-5292 GCA_036625705.1 Salinivenus sp. | reverse complement strand
GCCTACATCCTCGACCGCTGCGCGATGCACGGGGTCGACTTCGCCATCGGGCGCGACGGGTCGGTGCCCCGCACCTACGACTCCAGCATGCGCTTCGCGGAGCGGACGGTCGACTTCCCGGCCGTCGACATCGTGGGCCGGCACGTCATCGACACCTACTTCCAGGTGATGTCGTTCGACGTCTTCAGCCGCGACCTGCCGGACTACAGCCTCAAGACCGCCGCCCGCTACTTCGGCCTCGCCCCCGAGGAGCGCACCTACATCGAGGGCGTCGACATCTCGCGCGCCTGGCGCGAGGAGCGGGAGACGCTGCTCGACTATGCGCTCGACGACGTCGTCGAGACGCGGCGCCTGGCGGGCCACCTCTCCGGCTCCACGTTCTACCTCGCCCAGATGCTGCCGATGACCTACGGCTCCTCGGCGCGGCGCGGGCCGGCGGCCAAGATCGAGAGCCTCTTCGTGCGCGAGTACCTGCGGCGTCGCCACGCCCTGCCCCGCAGCGAGTGGGGCAGCCAGTCGATGGGCGGCTACACCGACATTTTCCGCACCGGCGTCATGGGGCCCATCGTGTACGCCGACGTGGAGAGCCTGTACCCCTCCATCATGCTGAACTACGACGTCCAGCCCTCCGGCGACGAGATCGACCTCTTCCCCACGCTCCTGGAGCGGCTCACGGACCTGCGCCTCGAGACGAAGGCAGACATGCGCGACGCCGAGGACGAGGAGATCCGCAGCGAGCTCGACGCGCGGCAGTCCTCCTACAAGGTGCTCATCAACTGCTTCGATCCGGACACAGAAGTCGTAACCGTCGACGGCATCAAGCACGTTGCGGAAGTCGAGGTCGGAGACCGTGTCTACTCACTCAATCCGGACACCGGGGAGGTCGAGATCAAACCGGTCACGGATACACAGGCCCAGCACTACGAGGGCCCGATGGTCGAAATCAAAAACCGCCACACCGACTTCCTCGTCACGCCGAACCATCGGTTCCTGACACAGAAATTTACATCCGGCGAATACACGGATCTGGCGTGGGAAACGGCCGCCGATATGCTGAAAGATCGTATCCGCCGTCGCCTGCCCTCGCTCCGCTCTCTTCCCGCCGCCGAATCCCCACCGGATTCGATTTCTCTATCTGCCGTGTGTGATCGACTCGGGATTGATCACAAAACAGGCCCCCGCGGCATCAAGGAGCTTCGTCGGCAAGCACGCTGGCAGCCGGAGCAGTATGCATTGAGCGAATGGCTCCGCCTTATCGGATGGTTCGCTACGGAGGGGACTCTCTACAAGAGCAAGGCTCAGAATTGTGCAAACGGATCCCATCGTATTCAGGTGAACGAGGTCCGGGGCCAGCGCCCGACCATCAAACCGAAGCACCGGCAGGAGGTGGACTACTCCGGAATGATCCACTGCCTGACGGTTGCCGACAATCACACCGTGCTCGCGGGCCGAAATCGTAAGTTCAACTGGACGGGCCAAAGCTTCTACGGCCTCCTCGGCTTTAGCCTCTCGGCCTTCAACGACTTCGAGGAGGCCGACCGTGTGGCCCGCACCGGACAGGAGATCCTGCGCCGGCTCATCGACGAGATCCGCGAGCGGGGCGGCACCGTGATCGAGGTCGACACCGACGGCGTGCTCTTCGTGCCGCCGGATGGGGTGCGGGGCGAGGAGGCCGAGGTCGACTTTACCGTCGGCCTCACGGAGGCGATGCCCGAGGGCATCCGCGTCGGGTTCGACGGGCGATACAAGAAAATGCTGTCGTACAAGAAGAAGAACTACGCCCTGCTCACCTACGACGACGACCTGAAGTTCAAGGGCTCCTCGCTCATCTCCCGCTCCAACGAGCCGTTCGGGCGCGACTTCGTGCGGCGGGCCATCCGCCGCCTGCTCGACCACGACGTGAAGGGCCTGCACGACCTCTACGTCGACACCCGCGATAAGATCATCGCCCACGACTGGGAGACCGTGGACAGCTTCGCCCGCACCGAGACGCTCAAGGACACGCTCGACGACTACGAAGCCGACGTTGAGGAGGGCAACCGCCCCCGCGCCGCCACCTACGAGCTCGCGAAGACGAAGCAGGAGAAGATGGGCAAGCCGGTGAAGAAGGGCGACCGCATCACCTACTACATCACCGGCGACAGCGCCACCGTCACCGCCTTCAAGAACTGCAAGCTGGCCGCAGAGTGGGATCCAGACGACCCCGACGAGAACACGGCCTACTACCTGAAGCGCCTCGACGAGTTTGCCACGAAGTTCGAGCCGTTCTTTACTGAGGAGGACTTCCGTCTCGTCTTTTCGGCGGAGGACATGTTCGGCTTCTCGGCCGACGGCATCGAGATTCAGAGCCGGAAGCAGGAGGCCGATCATCCCGACAGCGGTCGGGAGCAGGAAGACGTCCCGTTTTAGACGCCGGCCGCCCCCGACCTTTCCCTGGTTCTTCCTCCCCCATGCCGCTTCTTTCGGACCGGGTCCGCGACCGCCTCCCGTGGAGGCAGCTGCTCGTCGAGTCGGTGCTGGTGGTGCTGAGCGTGCTTCTGGCCCTGGCCCTCAACGCGTGGTACGACCACAGCCAGGAGCAGGAGAAGGTACGCCGGGCGCTTCGGGGCCTACACGCCGAACTCGTCGACAACCGGAAGCGCCTGCAGTTTCGTGTGTCCCACCACCGTGCGCTTCTCGACACGTTCCGGACCGATTCGCTGTCGTTTCGGAAGCCGCTCTCCCTCCGCAACATTGACATCAACACCCAGGCGTGGGAGACGGCGCAGCAGACGGGGACTATCGGCCTGATGGACTACGAGGTTGCGTCCCGCGTGTCGGGCGCGTACGCTCGGATCGAAGACGTGGAGTTTCTATCGCGCAAAGTCTTCGATCTTCTGTTTGACGGCACGACGTACCTTGGCCTCCACCCCAATGAGATCGGGGACTTTGGCGGATTTCTGAACGACCTGACGCGGCAAGAGACCAGGGCGCTCCGCCAAACGACTCGCGCCCTGGACGCCATTGAGGCGCGTATGCCCGCCCTCGCCCGATCGTCTTCCGACCCGGCGGCGGCCGACTCCACCTCCGCGATGCGACACTGAGGGGGCCCGTCTCGAACGACGGGTCCCCTGCCAAATGTGGCCGTCCCCAGGCGAACCAACGCCCGATCGGTGCGTGCGACACATTCTCGATCGGATTTCTCTTTCTCTACCCACCCGCCTTACCTCATGAAACGACTCGCAGCCGCCGGGACCTTTGCCCTCATCGGCGGGGCCGCCGCCCTTCTGATGGTTGCCAGCATCCTGTACTCGTGCCGCCGCGGCGGCCAGCCCCACGACATGGGCTTCGAGTCCTGGGCCCCTGAGACCGAGTCCGCCCCCACGGTGGTGTCGGCCCCGCGTCCCGATCGAGACCCGGCCTCAACGCTCGACCGCCCCTTCCGCCCGAACACGGGCTGACGGGACCGACCAGCGGCCGTACCGCGTAGCTCCCTTCTGCTGCCGACCGACCTCTCATGGCGGACTCCGGCCCCGATCTTCCCCGCGGTCTCGTCTTCCGGGCACGACGCTCCGCCCGCCGCCACAGGACCGTCGTCGCGGTCATTGCGGTCGTGTGTCTCGCGGGCGCGGCCCTCGTGTGGCCCGTCTACCCCCTCGTGCCGCCGCTCGAGCCGTACGTGCTGGGGCTCCCCTTCTCGTTTGCGTGGGTGGTGGGGTGGCTCGCCGTCGTCTTCGGGGCGCTTCTCGTGCTGTACTGGACGGACGACCGGCCCGACGCCGAGTAGCTTCCTCCCACGTCGCACCGCCCCGTGATGGACGCATGGGTCACCATACTGCTCGTCTGCGGCGGGTACCTCGTGCTCGCGCTCGGCCTCGGCGTGTGGTCGGCCCAGACCGCCTCGAAGAGCGTGGACGGCTACGTGGCGGGCGACCGCACGCTCGGCACGCTCGTCCTGTACTTCGTAATCGGGGCGTCGGTCTTCTCGTCGTTCGCCTTCCTCGGCGCCCCGGGATGGGCCTACTCGCGCGGGGCGGCGGCCTTCTACATCATCGCGTACGGGACCATCGGGATCGTCCCCTTCTACTTCCTGGGGCCCCGGGCGCGCCGAGTGGGGGCCGACCTCGGCTTCGTCACGCAGGCCGAGATGCTGGCCCACCGCTACGACAGCCGCGCGCTCTCGGTCGTGCTCGCGGTACTGAGCGTCGTCGTCTTCGTCCCCTACCTGACGCTCCAGATGAAGGGGGCGGCCTATCTCCTGTCTACCATCTCGGCGGGCCACGTGCCGCAGTGGCTCGGGGCGCTCGTCGCGTACGGGGTAGTGCTCGTCTACGTCTTCGCCGGGGGGATGATGGCGATCGGGTGGACCAACACGATGCAGGGCCTCTTCATGATGATCGTGGCGTGGTTCCTGGGCCTGTACCTCCCGCAGGAGCTGCACGGGGGCGTGCAGCCGATGTTTGAGGCCCTCGCCGCCAGCGACCTGCGGGCGATGCTCACGCCGCCCGGCCTCGCGGCCGACGGGTCGCCCTGGTCGTGGGCCGGGTACACCTCCGCCGTCCTCGTGTCGGCCGTCGGCTTCTCGATGTGGCCGCATCTGTTCATGCGGGCGTTTACCGCCCAGAGCGAGCGGACGATCAAGCTCACGGTGGTGCTCTACCCCACGTTTCAGCTCTTCCTCGTCCCGATCCTGCTCATCGGCTTCGCGGGCGTGCTGCCCTTCCCCGACGTAACGCCGGCCGACACGATCGTGCCGCGGCTCCTGACCGAGATCGACCTGTCGCCGCTCACGGTGGGGCTCGTGTGCGCCGGCGCCCTGGCCGCCTCGATGTCGTCGGGCGACGCGATCCTGCACGCCGCCGCCTCGATCGGGCTGCGGGACGGGATCAAGCCGCTCGTATCCGGGCCGATGACCGACGCGCAACAGCGGCGGTGGATCCGCGGCCTGGTCCTCGTCATCAGCGGCGTCGCGTACTATTTTGCCGTCGTGTCGGAGGTGAGCATCGTGGCCCTGCTGCTGGGGGCCTACGGGGGGGTCGCGCAGATCTTCCCACTCGTGTTCGCGGCGTTCTACTGGCCGCGGGCCACCGGCGCCGGCGCCCTGGCGGGCCTGCTCGCCGGCGTGGGGACGAACACGCTCTTCCTGATGGCCCCCTCGCTCCGGCCCCTGCCCCTCCACGAGGGCGTCTACGGCCTGGCCGCCAACCTCGTCGTCTTCGTGGGCGTCAGCGTCCTCACGGCGCCGCACGCCCGGTCGCGCCTCGCGCACTACGCCCCCGTCTTTCCGCAATCCGAGACGGCGCCCTGAGCCCC
>JAZKTD010000246.1:0-5327 GCA_036625705.1 Salinivenus sp. | reverse complement strand
GGACGGCGCCCCCGACAGGGCCTCGTAGAGGGCCGACGCCCCCACCTCCCCCTCAAACTGCCGGACAAGGGTGCCCTCGCCGCCGTAGACGAAGGTGGTGGGCACCCGCTCGACGCCGAAGGTGCGCAGGGCCGCGCCGGACGGGTCGCGCAGCACGCGGATCCGGGGGCGCCGCCGGAGCCGGAGCGAGTCCGCGAACGCACGCAGGGCCTCCGGAGGCCGCGCCGAAATGAACAGGACCGCGGCGGTGTCCGGGAGCACGGGATGGGTGCGGATGCTGCGCGCCTCGTGCTGGCAGTACGAACACGACGGGCGGAAAAACACGAGCACGGCCGGCGTGTCCCCGGAGAGTCCCGTGGGACGAACGGCATCTCCGTCGACCGTGGTGAGCGCGACGTCCGGGAGGGTCTGAATCCGCCGCTGGACGGCCTGCTCGGCCGCGGCCTCCTGGTAGACGCGAACCCCGAAGTACCCGATGGCGCCGAGGACGAAGATCAGCAGTATAAACGCCAGTGTGCGCTTCATGGTCGTTGGAGACTCTATTCGTGCGACAGCGGCGGACCCGGGCCGAAGCGCCGGTCAGGTGACCTGAATCAGAAAGAAGGTCGCCGCCGCGATCCAGAGCAGAAGCCCAACCCCGTACGAGGCGACGGTGAGAAGGGACGCCCGCTCCCATTCGATCCCGAACATCCAGGCCAGCGTCCCGCTCAGGGCGGCGACATACAGGACCTCGAAGAGATTGAGAGTTCGAAGCGGATAGAGGGCCCACCGCGGCAGCCCCGACGGATCGACCAGGGCCGCGACGGACGTAGGCAGGACCGCCCCGACCTCCCGGAGCGTCTCCGGGGCCGCAATCATAGCGCTCCAGACGGTGGTTGCGGTTGACTGGAGAAGGAAGACCCCTTCGCAGAGCAGGGCGGCCTTGAACAGCCGCCGGAAGCTCATGGCCCGGTACTCCGCGAGGATCGCCCCGACCGAGAGGCAGAGCGCGGCGTAGGCCACCCGCAGGGCGACGAAGAGCGGCGTGAGGACGTACCCGACCCAGGCATACTGCTCCCGCATCGCAATCATCTCGCGGATGCGGTCCGCGGCGAGCCGCTCCCCGTAGGTGTTGTAGTAGAGCTGCTCGGTCAAAACAACTTCCTGGGCGAGAGCCGTCATTCCGACATAGAGCGCACTGACAAACGCGAACAGGACCCACCCGTCGACGGGGAGGCCCCGTTCGGCCGACGATGAACTGGGGGTCGGGGAGAGCGTCGCGGTGTCCATGGGAAAAGCTGGGGAGCGGGCGACCGCCCCTCGCCTGGAACGTGAGCTGACCGATCAGAGGACACTTTTATTAAAATTACCTTTTTCTACGTATCAGGTTTCGGGTGCGTCACGGGTGGCGGAGCGACTCGATTGGGTCGACCCGCGCGGCCCGGTAGGCGGGGTACCCCCCGAACACGAGCGCGGCGGCGAACATGGTGCCGACGGCCCCGAGGGCCCACTCCCACGGGACGGCCATCTGGAGGTCGAAGTACAGGGCGACGCCGTTGCCGAAGGCCACCCCGAGTGCAACGCCGAGGAGGCCCCCGGCCTGGCACAGCAGGGCCGCCTCCAGCAGAAACTGGAGCAGGATGTGCGCGCGCCTGGCCCCGACGGCCTTGCGGACGCCAATCTCGCGCGTCCGCTCGGTGACCGACACGAGCATGATGTTCATCACCCCAATGCCGGCGGCGAGCAGCGCGATGAGCCCGACCCCGGCGCCGCCGGCCGCCAGGGCCTGCGTGAAGGACTCGATCCGCTCCCGGCGGGCCTCCGCCGTCCGGACCCGAAAGTCCTGCTCTTCGCCGGGCCGGAGGCCCCGAATGACGCGGAGGTGGCCGACGACGTGATCGATGGCCGTGGGCACCCGGGTCGGGGTACGGGCCCGCACCGTGAGGCTGGACAGCGTCGGGGGCCTTCCGTACCGGTCGAGAAGGGCCGGGAGGGGCACGACGATCCGGTTGTCCTGCCCGAAGCCGAGGAAGCTCCCCCGCTCGGACAGGACCCCGACGACCTGCAGTCGCAGCCCCTGGAATCGGACCTCCCGGCCAATCGGGTCGACCGACGGGAACAGCGTCTCGGCGACCGCCGCCCCCAGGAGAGCCACGGCCCGCCCCGATCGCATCTCGCTCCGCGAGAAGGACCGTCCCGCCGCGAGCGTGAACCCGTAGTTCGAGGGGTACTCCGCGTCGGAGCCGAGCAGGAGGACGTTGGGCTCGGTGGCCCGGTCGCGAAACCGAGCAGCCCCCCGGTCGACGAACACCTCCACGCTGATCTGGAGCGGCAGGCGGGTTCGGGCCTCGAGACGACGGACCTGCCGGTACGTGAAGAGAGGCGGCCGTTCTCGATCCTCGCTTCCTCCGTCTACCTGCACCTCGACGACGCTCGGCCCCAGGACGGCAAGCGAGCGCTCGAAGTACGACGCCACCACCTCCACGGCAGTGACGGCGGCGATCACGGCGAAGACCCCGACCGTGAGCCCGATCATCGTCAGCGCCGAGCGGAGCGGGTGGGCCCGCAGCGCGCGCAGTGACGACCGGAACGCCCCTGGCAGGTCCATCGCAGGTCTGTCGTCGGGTGAATGTGTGTGCTCGTGAAGGGGCCGCCGGTCCCCATCCCGGGGGCTGCCCCTACTCGTGCCGGATGGCCTCCACCGGATCCGCGGTGGCGGCCGCCCAGGCCGGCCCGAGGCCGAACAGGAGTCCCACCACGGTGCAGCCGGCGAGGGCGAGGAGGACGTGATCGGCCGTCAGCGCGCCCGGAAGGACAGTCGCGACGAGCCGCTCCACGCCGAGGGCCCCGACGAGACCGATCGCCCCGCCGACGAGACAGATGAGCACCGCCTCCGCCAAAAACTGGAGGAGAAGGGCCCGCCGCCGCGCCCCGACCGCCTTGCGGATGCCCACCTCCCGGGTCCGCTCCCGCACCGAGACAAACATGATGTTCATCACCCCGATGCCGCCCACCAGCAGGGCGAGGCCCGTCAGAAAGAGCCCCACGCCGTAGATGGTGGTTTTGACGGGGGCGAGCTGCTCGCGGAGCTGCTCCTGCCGTACGACCTCGAAGTTGTTTTCGTCGGTCGGGTCCAGCCCCCGGGCCGTCCGCACGATCTGAAGGATCTCTCCCTCGGCCCGCTCCACACGGTGGGAGGCCCCGGCCCTCACCTCCACGACGAGGCTCCCAGGCAGCCCAAAGCGGCGTTTGAAGGCGTCGTAGGGCACGATTATCCGCTGCGCTCCGCTCCGCGTCGACTGGAGCACCCCCACGACCTCGTAGGGCACCCCGTCCACCTCGACGGCTCGCCGGAGCGCCACGCCGGCCGGGAAGAGGGCCTCGACGAGCGCGGCACTAACGACCGCCACCGGGCGCCCGCCGCGGCTCTCCGCCGGAGAGAAGAACCGCCCCCGGTCCAGCTGCGGGGCCCGAATGCGCTCGAACCCGACGGTCGTCCCCTGCACGACGACCTCGCCCGCAGACTGGTCGCGGTAGGACACCGGGCGCCGGGTGGTGGCGATGGGCGCGACCGCCACGGCCCGCCGGGCCCGCTCCCGCAGGGCGCGGTAGACCCGCTCCCGGATCGGCGGCCGATCGGCATATTTCCACCACTCGTAGCCCGGGCCCCGCACGGCCGGCCGGCGCTGGACGCGAAGGGTGCTGGCCCCGAGCGAGGAGAGCGTCTGCTCAAAGCTGCGCTCGAGGCCGTTGATGACGATGCCCATGGACGTAACCGCAAGCACGCCGACGACAATGCCGGCGGTCGTGAGCACCGCACGAAGAGGGTGTGCCCAGAGGGCCCTCCCGGCAATGCGGAGCCCTTCGAGGAGCTCAGTGAGGAATCTGCGCACGGGCACGTCGATGTCTCGAGAAGTCCCCAGCGGAACGGGCCTCCCGGCAGAGCGCCGGCCCCAGCGCGGCGGACCGCAGGAGGGCGGGCGCCGCCACGGGTCACACCGGCTCGGCGACCCGGGTCCCCTTCTCTTTGAGCCGGGCGGCCGCCTTTCGCAGAACGGGCCAGTGCCGCAGGAGCGTCCCGTAGCGGGCCACCCGCTCCTGCAGGCGGGCGCGCCGCTCCTCCGCGGCACCGGACAGATCCGTGGGAACGGAGAGGCCGCCCTCCTGCGCCGCCGTCCGCGCCGAGCGGAGATACTGCTTCACGTCCTCCGTCCAGGCCGTGGGCGCCTGCGCCCGTCGACGAAGGAGGCGCTCCACGGACTGGAGGTCCTGCCCGAGGGCCGTCCGGGCCCGTCGCTCGGCGTAGTCGGCGAACGCCGAGGGCGAGAGCGCGCCCACGTCCTGCAGGTGCCGTCCCAGCGCCCGCAGGGCCGCCGCTCCGTCGTCGTCGCGGAGCCACTCGTGGGCCGCAGCCATCAGGTGCTGAACGACGCCGTACGCCCCGAACCCGCCGAAGTCCGGCGCGCCCTCCGCCCGGTCCCGCTCTCCTTGTGGGTCGTGGAGCAGCGCGTGGGGCAGATACCCCCGGCAGGTGCGGCGGGTGCACAGCTTCAGGGCGAGCCCGAAGACGTGATCCTCCCCCTGCCCCACCGGCATGAACGGAGGGACCAGGGCGCTGTGGTCGATGCCGATGTTCATCGACACGCAGCCCGCCCCGTTCGTGATCGTCGGGCGCGTCGGGGCCCGGAGCACCTCCGTCGTGTCCCGGTGGGCCTCGTAGTGGTCGGTGAGCCGCCCGAACGTCGACGCGTCGGCGAGGACGCGCATCCGTGTGCTGAGCCGCCCCGAATCCCCCATCGCCCCCGCGAAGCTGACCGCCACCCGGGCGCCGGCCCGCACCTGCTCGAGGAGGGCCGCGTCGATGTCCCCGATCCGAACGTCCTCGTCCTCCACGTCGGCGAGGCACTGCCCGACGGTCTTGCCCAGAAGCGTCTCGTGGACGTCCAGCACGCCGGGGTCGGTGGGATGAGCGGCGTCACGGAGGGCCTCCCGATTCTCGAAGAACCACCACTCCCGCGGGATCCGCTCCGAGGTGAGGGCCAGCCCCTCCTCGGCCACCGGCAGGCGGCCCGTGTCGGCGACCGTGTCGTCGTCCACCTGAACGGACCGTTCCCCGACGGTCTGGAGCAGGAGTGCGTTGCGCGGGGCCCCGTAGGTGTCGGCGCGCGCCTTCCTGCCGAGGAGGCCGAACCGCGTGACCTCGGGGGGCACGCCGGCGCGGTCGGCCAGCGTCTCCGCGTACTCGGCGCGCCGGCGGCGGTCGGCGTAGAACAGTTCCGCCGCCTCGTGCTCGGCCTGCACGTCGGCCACGACCGCCCGGGCCTCGTCCCGGGCATCCGGGTCGGCCG
>JAZKTD010000245.1:0-5329 GCA_036625705.1 Salinivenus sp. | reverse complement strand
CAGCTGACCTTTGAGGCCGCGCCCCAGGACGACGTCACGCCCTACGACCAGAACCTCTCGGAAGAGGCCACCGACGTGCACCTCGAGGTGCTGGTGGGCTGGGCCGAGGACCCGAACGTGGACGTACCCGAGGGCGTCACCCGCGGCGGGTTCGTCGGCTACCTGCAGTTCTTTGCGACCATAACCAACGAAGCGACGGGACAGGAGACGAAGGTGGACTTCATTCCCCACCTCACGCTGGGGGACGCCATGCACTACGCCCGCAACATCTCCCTTCCGGGCGATCCGGACGACCCGTACACGGTGACGGTCGACGTGCGCCCGCCGGCGGAGACGGAGGTGGCCTTCCACGAGAGCTGGCGCGACGCGCACGGAAGCCCGCTGTTTGAGGCGCAGACCTTCACGTACGAGGGCTTAGACCTCGCGGAGGTCGCCGCCGCGACCCGGCCGTAGTGAGCGTGCACAACTGAAAGGAGAGAACCCGCCGATGTCGTGACGCGGTTTCCATCCTTCTCTCCTGCGTGGAACCTGCGCGGCATCGTCGACTACCGGCAGACGCGGGCGGTTGTGGCGCCGGAGGGCCGCGGTTCGAACCCGTCGGAGCAGTTGTGCGAGGTCACTAGGCTCCGGTCCGGGCCAACATCCCGGCTGATGGTTCGTTGCCGTGCCCTCCGGGCTCCGAAGCGTCCACGCCTCCAACACCAACAGACGCGTCCCCCGCCGTGCCTACGCCCGCCGACGCCCCGCCCGTATCGTACGCCGACATCGCGGCCGCCGCCGACCGCCTCGACGGGGTCGCGAACCAGACTCCCGTCATGACCTCGCGCACCGTCGACGCCCGCACCGGCGCGACGGCGTTTTTCAAGTGCGAGAATTTCCAGCGTGTGGGGGCCTTCAAGTTTCGGGGGGGCTACAACGCCCTCGCCCAGTTTTCGGCCGCGCAGCGCGAGCGGGGCGTAGTCGCCTACTCGTCGGGCAACCACGCCCAGGCCATCGCGCTCGCCGGCCGGCTGCTCGACATTCCCGCCGTCATCGTGATGCCGGAGAACGCCCCCGAGGTGAAGCTCGAGGCCACGCGCGGCTACGGCGCCGAGATCGTGCCGTACGATCCGGAGACAACGGTGCGCGAGGAGCTGGCCGCCGAGATCGCCGAGGAGCGAGACCTGACCCTCATCCCGTCGTTCGACCACCCGGACGTGATTGCCGGGCAGGGCACGGCGGGCCTCGAGCTGCTCAAGGCGGTCGAGGATCTGGACCTGCTGCTCGTGTGCTGCGGGGGCGGCGGACTGCTCTCCGGCTGCGCGCTGGCGGCCGAGCAGGTGCAGCCGGACTGCCGCGTCGTCGGCGTCGAGCCGGCGGCGGGCGACGACGCCACCCGCTCCTTCCACTCCGGCGAGCTGAAGCGCGTCGAGAACCCGGACACGGTGGCCGACGGGGCGCGCACCACGTGCCTCGGCGAGCTCACCTTTCCGCTCGTGCTGGAGCACGTCGACGACATGGTCACCGTCCCCGACGATGCCCTCCTAGAGACGACCCAGTTCCTGTGGGAGCGCATGAAGATCGTCGTGGAGCCGACCGGGGCCCTGGCGGCCACGGCACTCCTGGCCGGGGCGGTCGAGGCCCAGGACCGGCGGGTCGGGGTCGTCGTGACCGGCGGCAACGTGGACCTCGGGCGGGCCGCCGAGTGGTTTGGGTAGAATCGCGCGTCACTCCGCCGGCCGACAGGCCCAGCCCGAGTGCGTGGCCCGGTCGGCCTGTGGGCCGAAGCGGGCGGGGCGATGCCAGACGCGGACGCCGGTGGTGTCGGGGGGCACGCCGAGCGCCCGGCGGCAGTCGACGTGGCGGGCGCCGGTGGGGGCCGTCGAGGTATCGGGTCGCGTACGGTCGGCCAGTCGGCGCGCCGTGGGGGCCGCCTGGTCGACGTCGTAGGTGGCGAGGGTGACGGCCGTCGTGACGCGCCCCGTGAGGCGGCCGAACGCCCGCTCGGCGAGGCGGTGCGTCCACGCCTCAGGGGAGGTTACGTCCGCGACCGTCGACAGCAGGTCGGCGTCGACGAAGGAGAGGTGCAGGTCGCCGGGCGCGGCCAGCACGGAGCGGGCATGGGGGACCAGGGCGGCGATCGTGTGCGGCGTGCCGCCGTCGCAGGTCGAAAGCACGACCGCGTCGAACGGGCCTGAGGGGCGCATCCGGTCGAGGCCGCGGGCCAGGCCCTCCACGCCGAAGGGCACGCCGGGCCGCGACCGGTGGTAGCCGGGGCGGGCCCGCTCGGGGACGGCGTGGCCGTAGTAGAGGGCCGCCGTGAACAGGGCGGAGTCGGGCGTCGGGGCCCGGTGGTCGCGGAGGAGGGCGGCCTCGGCTGCGAGCGGGGCCCGCCGGCGCTGGTTGTAGGTCGTCTGGCGCACGAGGCGCCCCCGGCGGAAGTGGTAGAGCGTCCCGTCGTCGCGGGGGAAAAGGCCCAGAAACGGATCGTGCGGGCGCTGGTGCACGACGAAGACCTCCGCCCGCGGCATCGACCGGGCGGCCGCAAATGCCTCGCGAAGCGTCTCCCTGTCGGCCCGGTGGGCAGTGCCGTCCGGCGTGTGGTAGAGGTAGTCGGCGTCCCCGTGCACGACCACCACCAGCCGCTGCCGCAGCGGGGCCGTCGAGGGCTCGCTTCGGGCGTCCGGGGCGGGGAAGGGCACGACGCTCCGGCACGCACCGAGCACCAGGGGCAGAACCAGCAGTGCGAGGGCGAAGCGGGTCGGACGGGCTCGCGCCGGGGGCATGATCGCTACGCGAGGAGGATGACCAGAATTAGAATCAGCAGGGCCGTGGTAAGACTGATGGTGATGGTGTCGGCCTGCTCGAGGTCCTGCTGCACGTAGTCGGCAAACGCGTCGAGCTGGTCGGCGGGCACGGCCTCGTAGCCGTTCTGCCCGTGCAGTTCGTCGAGCTTTTCCTGCAGGCGGGCCCGCAGGGCGTCGATGCCGGCCTGGTCCTGCGGGAGGGCGGTCATCCGCTCAGCCCGGTCGAGCGCCGCGATCATGCCGCGGAGCTTCTCGTCGAGGATTGCGCGCTTCTTCGCGGCGGTCGGGGCGGTCTTCACCGTCTGCACGATGTCGCGGACGTGCTGCTTCAGCTTCTCGCGGGGATTGACGTCGGCCTGCGCCGGGGGCGCGGCGACGAGACCGAACACGAGCGTAAGGACGCCGAGGAGACGGGACGCGGTGCGCATGGCGTGGCGGTATGAATTCCGAGAGGGGTGTTTTCTGAATCAAGGGGAGCGTAGAGGCATCCGCAAGCCCGCCGCTCTAGATCGTGGGGCGGGTCGTGGCATCGTAACATCTTCGGGAGGAGGGCCAGGCGCCGGGCCGCGACTGTTTCCTGGTCCGCAGCCCCGAGCGCATCGGCCTGGGGAACGACAGTTCCACCTGGATCAGGCCGACCGGATCACCGACGAGCGCACCAACGCCGACATCTTCGAGACGACGACCTCGGGCTTCGCAACTCGCATCTACTCAACCGTTGTGCACCGGACGACACGCGCGGCCAACCCTTGGCTTCCCTCCAACCGGCCCCCTCGCCCCACTCGGTTCGGGTTCTAAGAACCTACACGCGCCTCGTACGTCCTATTATCCCTGTTCTCTTCGATGCGCGATCACCCTCTGCCGAACGCCCGTCGCCCCCCGTTACAATGGACTTTGATCCGACCCTTCTCACCTGGACGTTCGTCGCCGGCGGCCTGCTGCTGATGGTGCTGGAGACGGTCGTGCCCGGCGGCGTCGCGGGCTTCCTCGGCCTCGGGGGCCTGGTGATCGCGGGCCTGCGGGCGCTCGGGCTGCTCGTGGATCCCTGGACGGCCGTCATCACGTGGGTCTTCCTGTCCGTGGGCCTCACGATTGCCCTTCGGCCGCTTGCAATGCGATTCGTGCGGGGGGAGACCTCCCTGGCCCTCACCGACGAGGACGCGGAGGCGATGGGCGAGACCGTTATGGTCGTCGAGCAGGTGGGCGAGGAGGAGCCCGGCCGCATCCGCTACCGGGGGGCCACCTGGGAGGCCCGCGCCGTGGAGGGGACGCTGCCGAAGGGGGCCGAGGCCGCCCTTCTCTATCGGGACAATCTGACCTGGATCGTCGAGGCGGCCGACGACGCGGACCTCGACCACGAGCTCGCCGAGGCCACGGACGCCGATCTTTCCGACGTCGGCACGGATCGCGACCGGACCGCGGACGACGAGGCCGACGACTCCGACCTCGGGTACGACCCCTCGGCCCGCGTGCAGGAATGACGTCGGCCGCCGGGCCGACGGCCGACCGCGGTCCGCGGTCAACCAGGTCCACGTCGCCCTGGGCCCGGTGTGTTCTCGTTTCTCCCTTTGCTTCTTGCTCCCGTTCTGCCATGTGGACGCTTCTCCTGCTGGTCCTTGCCGTCGTCTTCTTCGTCGTCTACCACACCTTTATCATCGTGGAGATGCGCGAGGAGGTGATTCTCGAGCGCTTCGGCAAGTACCACGACACGCTCATGCCCGGCTTTCACTTTGTCATCCCGTTCGTCGACCGGGTGGCCTACCGGCAGGAAACGCGCGAGCAGGTGCTCGACGTGCCGCACCAGACGTGCATCACGAAGGACAACATCGAGGTCGACGTCGACGGCCTCGTGTACCTGAAGGTGATGGACTCCTACAAGGCCAGCTACGGCATCAACGACTACAGAATGGCGGCGGTCAACCTCGCGCAGACGACCATGCGCAGCGAGGTCGGCAAGATTACGCTCGACGACACCTTCAGCGAGCGGGACGCAATGAACGAGGCCATCGTCGAGGAGCTGGACAAGGCCTCCGACCCGTGGGGCGTGAAGGTGATGCGGTACGAGCTGAAAGATATTCAGCCGGCGCAGGACATCGTGCGCACCATGGAGAAGCAGATGGAGGCCGAGCGCGAGAAGCGGGCCGAGATCACCGAGTCGACCGGGGAGCGCGACGCCCGCATCAACGTGTCGGAGGGGGAGCGCACCGAGTCCATCCTGATGTCGGAGGGCCGGCGCCAGGCCCGCATCAACGAGGCGGAGGGGGACGCCCGCGAGATGGAGCTCATTGCCGAGGCCACGGCCAACGGCATCGAGCGCATCGCCGACGCCATCGCCCAGCCCGGCGGCTCGCTGGCGGTCAAGATGCGGCTCACCGAGCAGTTCGTCGACCGCCTCGGCGAGGTCATCGACGGGGCCAACGTGAGCGTGCTGCCGATGGAGGCGGCCAACCTGCGCTCCTTCTTCGAGGGGGCCTCCGAGGTGACGAACCCGATCCGAAAAGAATAATCCCGCTGGGGAGCGTGGGAGTACGAGAGCGCGGGAG
>JAZKTD010000244.1:0-5334 GCA_036625705.1 Salinivenus sp. | reverse complement strand
ACCGGGGCCGTGTAGTCGACCATGGACTGAAAGCCCTGTCGGGTGACGGCCCCCACGCCCACGAGGGCGAGGGCCACGCCGCACTGGACCCAGAGCGCATTGGCGGGGGTGTCCGCCCGGTCATCCCACACCCCGAGCATCGAGAAGAGGGACGTGTCCCGACCGAGGGCGTAGTTGGTGCGGGCCCCGGTGAAGATCGTCGCGTTGGCGGAGCTGAGGGCGGCAACCGCGACGAGGAGGCTCAACACGATGGCCCCCGGCTCGCCCAGCGTCACCCGCATGAGGTCGGCGGCGACGGCGTCCGTGTTCGCCACACCGGCCACCCCCAGGCCGTTCAGGTAGGCCCAGTTGACGAGCAGGTACAGGGTTGTGATCAGCCCGATGCTGATCAGGAGCGCGCGGACCATGTTTTTCTGCACGTTCCGGAGCTCTCCGGAGACGTAGGCGGCCTCGTTCCATCCGCCGTAGGTGTACAGGACGAAGACCATAGCCCCGCCCAGCTGGCTGGACGAGAGCCATCCGTCCGCCGAGCCGGGACTGCCCTCGGCGGCGGCCTCGGGGGCAAGAAAGAGCCCGGCTCCTACGATGAGCAGCAGCCCGAGAATTGTACCGCCGGTCAGGGCGCGCTGGGTGATTTTGCCGAAGCGCACGCCGGAGACGTTGAGGAAGGTCAGGCCAACGATCGACACGGCTGCGTAGAGGGACGAGGAATAGGGCCCGAGCGACCAGATCTGCGATGCGTAATCCCCAAAGACGAAGGCGATAAACGTGATCGACCCCGTTTGGATGACGACCAGTCGAGCCCACGCGAACAAGAACGCCATCCAGTCCCCGAAGGCGCGCTGGAAGTAGTAGTAATCCCCTCCGGCGTGCGGGTGGGCAGACGCGAGTTCGGCGTAGCACAGGGCGCCAATCAGCGACACCAACCCGCCCAGGCCCCACACGAGCAGGATCGACCAGAAATCCCCCACACTTCCGGCCACAGGGGCCGGATTGCTGAAGATGCTGGCGCCCAGCACGACGCCCACGACGAGCGCGACCACGTCGAGGACGGAAAGCGTATCGGGGAGCGTCGTGTCCGAGGAGTGGCTCATGGGGGCGTCGGGCCAGAAACTGAAGACGAGAGGACCGGCTCCTCAACTGCTGGCTTCTCGGCAGGTTGTCACGGCGCAGCAATCCGCGGCGGAGGCAGTCCGGACGACGGGCTGCGGCCGGGGAGAAGCGCGTCCGGTCCTACGTGTCAGTGTCAAAGAACAATTTTCTGTTTTCGCAAGCAGGAATTAGAGCGCCCGGACTGCCTTTTGGTCCCCGGACTCACACGAAGTGCACGTCGGCCGGTCCGAGTCGCACCTGGGAATGGTCAAGTCCGTGCTCTACGCATTCCCGGGCGGCGGACGAGGCGCGCAGGGGCGAACGTTCCGCCGCCTCTACCCGTGAGGAAACATCCCTGGCCGTCGCTCTCGTGCGTCCCCCCGATCGTGGACATGACCGACACGTATTACACCGTCGAGGGGACCGCGACCGCGTCGCTGAAGGTCGACGGGTCCCGGTTTTTGGCCGAGGCCGCCGGCGTGACCGGCCGCGAGGACGTCGCGGCCCGAGTGCGGGCCACGCGGGAGCGGGAGCACAAGGCCACCCATCACTGCGTCGCCTACCGGCTCGGGGCGGAGGGGGACACCGCCCGGTACGACGATGACGGCGAGCCCAGCGGCACGGCGGGGGCGCCCATCCTTCGTCAAATCGACGCCCGGGGCCTCACGAATACGCTCGTGGTGGTCACCCGCTACTTCGGGGGCACCGAGCTGGGCACCGGGGGCCTCGCGCGGGCCTACGGCGACGCGGCCGACGCCGCCCTGGATCGGGCCTCGATCGTCGAGCGGGTGGTGCGGACGCCGGTGCGGCTCCGGTTCGCGTACGACGACACGGCCCCGGCCGAGGCGGTGCTCCGGCAGTTCGACGCGACCCTTCAGGAGGAGGACTACACGGCGGTGACGACGTGGACCGTCGGGGTTCGGGCCTCGCAGGTCGAGGCGTTTACGGATGCGTTCACGAATGCGCTGTCTGCCCGGGGGGAAGTGCTGCGCGTGGGGGCGCCGGGCGGGAAGAGCGGAGGCGACCAGACGAAGGAGGGGCCCGGCGGAGCGTAGGACGACCCCTTACTTGTACTGCTCCATCGCGGCGACGGCCAGTTCGTCGGCCACGTTGTTGAGCTCGTTGTCGGCGTGGCCCTTCACCCACACCCACTCCACCTGGTGGCGGTCGGCCTGCTCGAGGAGGGCCTGCCAGAGCTCCTTGTTCTTCACGTCGTCGTTCGAGGAGGTTTGCCAGTCGTTGTCCTGCCAGCTGTCGAGCCACCCCTGGTTGAAGGCGTTCGAGAGGTAGGCACTGTCGGTATGGAGGGTCACCTGCGCGGGCTCGTCCAGGGCCCGCAGGGCCTCGAGGGCGGCCGTCAGCTCCATCCGGTTGTTGGTGGTGTAGGACTCGCCGCCGGTGAGCCGATCGGCCTTCTCTCCCGCGATGAGAATGGCCGCCCAGCCGCCGGGGCCGGGATTTCCGCTGCAGGCGCCGTCGGTATAGATCGTCACGTCCTTCATAGTGGGGGTCGAGAGTCTCGGGCACATCGATACGCGCAATCTAGGAGGACGGGCGCCCCAGTTCCAGTCCGTGTCGGAAAGTGGAGGTGAAAACCTTCGGTTGGGGGACGTCGTACATACACCTCTCCTTTAGGCCTATCTAAAGGCCGTCTTCCCTCATCCCCCCGATGCGATATGGAATTCCTCGACGAGGTCGACCTGACCGTGCGGAGCGGCGACGGCGGCAAGGGCGTCGTTACCTGGCGCACCGAAAAATTTGTGCCCAAGGGCGGCCCCTCCGGAGGGGATGGGGGCGACGGGGGCTCCGTCTACGTGGAGGCCGACGAGAACCTCTACACCCTCATGGACCTGAGTCACAACAAAAACATCATCGCGGAGGACGGCGAACCGGGGGGGAGCGGAGAGCGGACGGGCGCGTCCGGGGAGGACGTGGTGATCCGGGTCCCGCCGGGCACGGTCGTGAAGGACCAGCACACCGGGGAGGTGGTAGGTGAGGTCGTCGAGCCCGAGCAGCGCCTGCTGGTCGCGGAGGGCGGGCGCGGGGGCCGCGGCAACGCCTTCTTCAAGTCCAGCACCAACCAGACGCCGCGCCATGCCCAGCCCGGCGAGGACGGCGAGGAGCGCGACCTCACCTTCGAGCTGAAGCTGATGGCGGACGTGGGGCTCGTCGGGTTTCCGAACGCGGGCAAGAGCACCCTCGTCTCGGCCCTCTCTGCCGCCGAGCCGAAGGTGGCGGACTACCCCTTCACGACGCTCACGCCCCAGCTCGGGATGATCTACGTCAGCGAGTTCGAGACCTTCGTGATGGCCGACATCCCGGGCATCATCGAGGACGCCCACGAGGGACGCGGCCTCGGCCTGCAGTTCCTGCGCCACATCGAGCGCACCTCCGTCCTGCTGTTCGTCATTCCCATCACGTCCCAGGACCTCGGGAACGAGTACAGGCAGCTCGTCCACGAGCTCGAGTCCTACGAGGCGGACCTCATGGAGAAGCCCCATCTCGTGGCGCTGTCGAAGGTAGACGTGCTGGCCCCCGACGAGCGGGCCCTCCTCCCGGAGGTGGTGGCCGATGAGTTTCCCGAGGGGACGCCGCTCCTCCCGATCAGCGCCGCGGCCAACGTGGGCCTCGACACCCTCACGTACACGCTCTTCGAGAAGGTGAAGACCGCTCGGTCCTCCTCGTCGCTCAACCCGACGCAGGCATGAGACTGCCGCTCGACCCCGACCGCGATGACCCCAACCTCGACCGTCCCCGGGAGCGCCGCGCGCTCATTGCCCTCTCGCTGGTGTCCGGCGTGGGCGCCACCCGCCTGCGGGCGCTGCTCGCCCACTTCGACGCCCCCAGCGCCGTCTTCCGGGCGTCCCGCTCGGCCCTCGAGCAGGTCGACGGGGTGGGGCCGCAGACCGCCGAGGCCATCCTCACATTCGACGACCGGAGTGCGGTCGAACGGGAGGTCGAGCGCGCCGACGCGGTGGGGGCCGAGCTCGTGTCGCCCTGGGACGCGCGCTTTCCCGACCGGCTCCGGGAGATCTACGACCCGCCGGGCTTCCTGTGGATGCGGGGCACGTTGCCCGAGGCCAACACCCCGCGGGTCACGGTCGTCGGCACCCGCCGCTGCAGCGACTACGGCCGGGCCCAGGCCCACCACTTCGCCGCCGAGCTGGCGCGCCGGGGCTTCACGGTGGTCAGCGGCCTCGCCTACGGCATCGACGCCGCCGCGCACAAGGGCGCCCTCGACGCCGGCGGCCGCACCGTGGCCGTCCTTGGGTCGGGGGTGGGCCGTATCTACCCGCCGAAGCATACCGATCTCGCCGATCGGATCGTGGAGAGCGGGGCGCTGCTGTCGGAGTACGCCGTCGACGCGGAGCCGGACGCCCCCAACTTTCCCGAGCGCAACCGCATCCTCAGCGGGCTGTCCCTCGGCACGCTCGTCGTCGAGTCCTACGCGGAGGGCGGGGCCCTAATCACGGCCCGCCTGGCCCTCGAGCAAAACCGGGAGGTGTTCGCCGTGCCGGGCAACGTCACGAAAGACTCCAGCCGGGGCACCAACCGCCTCATCCAGCGCGGCCACGCAAAGCTGGTCCTGGCGCTGGAGGACCTGCTCGGCGAACTGCCGGACGTGACGGTGGAGGCCCCCGAAGAGGTCGACGCCGACACCGTGTCGGGGGCGTCCCCCGCCGAGGACCTGTCGGGGGAGAAAAAGGCCCTCTACGACGCGCTGGGCGACTCGCCCGTCCACATCGATGCCCTCTGCGAGGACACCGGGCTCGACCCCTCGACGGCCCTCGTCCACCTGCTCGACCTCGAGTTCGAGGGGGTCGTCCGGCAGCTGGCCGGCAAGCAGTTTCGACGTACCTAAACCCCTCTCTTTGAAGTCAAGCGGCTGCAGGGATCCGGTAGACGGACATCCTTCGTCGGTTTGCCTTCGGCCTCTGGTAGGGGGGAGGGGAGGCCGTGCCGAGGCACGAAGGAAGAATGCCTGTACACATCCACTCCGACAGGGGGCGGGACCTGCTCCTCCGGACGTTCAGCGAAGCATGCACTCGGGGAGATCGAGTGCAATCGGAGTTCGTCCACCAAGCACGAGAGACGTACAAGGGCGCCTTGATAGGAGACGGGGCCCTCTTCGTGGTCGGACTGTTTCGGTACCCGCTCGACCACACGTTTCACTCCGCCCACTTCCGGCTCGCGGCGCTCAAGGCGCTCCCATACGTCGGCGCCGATCACTTTCCGGTGTAC
>JAZKTD010000243.1:0-5338 GCA_036625705.1 Salinivenus sp. | reverse complement strand
CAGGCACTATGGGCGACCCCTCCGCACAGCACCGGCCCTCCTTCGTGGAGGACCCCGAGGCGTTGAAGCAGTTTGTGGCGGTCATGCCGTCGTTGATCGCCATGCTTGACGCCGACGGGCGCGTCCTGGCGCACAGCAGCCGGTGGGCCGACCTCTTCGAGGAGGACGCCGAGCCCCACGCCTCGGCGGGTGACGCGGAGCCCCACACGCCGGCCCACTCCTTCTCCGACCTGTTCGCCGACCCGGAGGGCACGTGGCGGGACACCTTTGTCCAGTGCCTGGCGGACGGCGAGACCCGGCGCGGGTACGTGCGGCCGCTCACCCGGGCCCACGGCACCACCTACTGGGTCGACTGGGAGGTGCGGCCCTGGCGCCGCGACGCGACGCAGGAGGCGGCGGACGGCGTGCTGCTCTACCTCACCGACCGGACGGGCCAGCACCGCGCGCAGGTCACGCGCCGGCAGGTCGAGCAGCGCTTCGACGCCCTGGTGGACACGATCAGCGAGGGGGTGCTCCTCATGGACAACCGCGGGGTCTTCCGCGACTGCAACGACGCCGCCCAGGAGATTCTGGGGCGCCCATCGGAGGACATCATCGGGTCCCGCTTCGACGACGAGACGTGGAACGGGCTCCGTGAAGACGGCAGCCCGATGCCGAGCGTCGAGTTTCCGTTTTGGCAGGCCTACACCGAGCGCACGACGGTGCCCGACGAGGTGATGGGCATCTACCCGCCCGATGCGCCCCCCCGCTGGATCCGGGTCAACGCCCAGCCCCTCTTCCACGAGGACGAGGAGGAGCCCTACGCCGTCCTCGTCTGCTTCGACGACGTCACCGACGCGAAGCTGAAGGAAGAGGCCCTGCAGGCCTCTCGCGACCTGCTGTCGAGCGTGCTCAGCAGTTCGCTCGACGGCATCACGGTGCTCTCCGCCGTGCGCGAGGGCGAGACCATCGTCGATTTCGAGTGCGAACTCGTGAACCCGCAGGCCGAGAAGCTGCTCGAGACCACCGCCGAGGACCTCGTGGGCCGCCGCGTGGGCCGGGTCATGCCGGAGCAGAAAGAGATGGGGCTGATCGACGCCTACCGCGAAGTCGTCGAGACCGGCGAGCCCTTCGACACGGAGATCCGCTACGACACCGGAGAAACGGAGACCTGGTTTCAGGTGATGGCCGTGAGCGTCGACGACGGGGTGGCCGTCACGTTTCGCGACATCAGCGAGCGGAAGGAGGCGGCCCAGGCCATGGCCGCGGCCAACGCCAAGCTGGAGCGCCGCAACCGGGCCCTCCGCGACTTTGCCTACATCGCGTCCCACGACCTGCAGGAGCCGCTGCGCAAGATCCGCTCGTTCTCGAACCTCGTCCTCGAGGACTACGGCGAGGCCGTCGACGAGACCGGACACCACTACCTCGAGCGGATGCAGGACGCGGCCGAGCGGATGTCGCAGCTCATCAACGACCTGCTCGTCTACTCCCGCATCACGACGCAGGCCCAGCCCTTCGAGCCGGTCGACTTGACGAGCGTGGCCCAGAACGTGCGCAGCGACCTCGACCTCCGGATCGCCGAGGTCGACGGGACCGTCGAGGTGGGCGATCTGCCGACGGTAGAGGCCGATCCGACGCAGATTCGGCAGCTTCTGCAGAACCTCATCGGAAACGGGCTCAAGTTTCACCGGACCGACACGCCGCCGCGCGTCGAGGTGACGGCCACCGTCGAGCCGGCCCCGACCGATCTGCAGCAGAGCGGCCGCCTGACCGCCTCGTGCACCGAAATCTGCCACCTCACGGTCGCCGACAACGGGATCGGGTTTGAAGAGAACCACACAGACCGTATATTTTCCCCGTTCAAGCGGCTTCACGGCCGCGAAGAGTACGAGGGAACGGGCATGGGGCTCGCCATTTGCCGCCGCATCGTGGAGCGGCACGGGGGCGACATCAGCGCCGACAGCACGCCCGGGGAGGGCACAACTTTTACGGTGCTGCTGCCCATGGCCCGGACGGAGGGCGATGCGGCTCCCGAGGCGCCCCCCCGGTCGACCGAACCTGCGACGAGTGAGCCGACCTAACATGGACCGCGAGGGCCCGACCCACATTCTCCTGGCGGAGGACGATCCGGACGACCGGATGCTCACGCGCCGGGCCATTGTGGAGAGTCGGATGGAGACGACGATTGCCGCCGTGACGAACGGTGAGGAACTGATGGAGTATCTCACTCGGAAGGGGCCCTATGGCGACGAGGCCGAGGCCCCGCGCCCCGATCTCATTCTGCTCGACCTCAACATGCCCCGCATGGACGGGCGGGAGGCCCTCCGCGAAATTAAGTCGGACACGAACCTCCGACGCATTCCCGTTGTTGTGCTTACGACCTCGGAGGCGGAACAGGACATTCTCCAGAGCTACGACCTCGGGGTGAACGCCTTCGTGACCAAGCCGGTCTCGTTCGACGCCCTGGCCGAGACGATGGAGTCTCTCGGTGAGTTCTGGTTCGACCTCGTCAAGCTGCCCCCGGAGCGGGACGCAAACGAATGACTACGTCCACTACTGAGCTCGACATCCTACTGATCGAGGACGACGAGGGGGACTATCTCATCACCCAGGCCCTCCTCGACCGGGCCCAGACCATCGAGTGCAGCCTCGACTGGGTCTCCACCTACGAGGCGGGCCGCGACGCCGTCCTCACGGACGACTACGACGCCTGCCTGGTCGACTATCGGCTCGGGGTCAACACCGGGCTCGACCTGCTCGAAGAGGTCAACGCTCAGGGCGGGGTCCGCGCCCCCATCATTCTCCTGACCGGCCAGGGCGACCTGGAGGTCGACCTGCACGCGATGGAGGCCGGCGCGGCCGACTACCTGTCGAAGGACCAGATCGACGCGCCGCTCCTGGAGCGCTCCCTCCGGTACGCCGTCGAGCGCAAGGAGGCCGAGCAGCGCATCCGCGAGCAGGCGCAGCTGCTGGACAAGGCCCGCGACGCCATCCTGGCGCACGACATGGACGGGCGCATCGTCTACTGGAACAAGAGCGCCGAGCGCCTTACCGGCTGGTCGAGCGACGAGGTCCTCGGGGAGCGCACCCACAGCTGCCTCTACGATCCCGACGAGGAGGACAAGCTCCGGCGCTGCTGGGAGATCCTGATGCAGGAGGGGGAGTGGACCGGCGAACTCCGCATGCTCACCCGAGACGACGAGGAACTGATCGTGGAGAGCCGGTGGACCCTGGTCCGCGACGAGAGCGGCGCCCCCGACCGGGTCCTCGTCATCAACACCGACATCACCGAGCGCAAGCGGCTCGAGTCCCAGTTCCTGCGGTCCCAGCGCATGGAGAGCATCGGGCGGCTGGTGGGCGGCATCGCCCACGACCTCGGCAACCTGCTCATGCCCATCACGCTGGGGGTAAAGGTCCTCCGGCGCCGGCTGGAGCAGGCCGACGACAAGATCGAGCAGGTGCTCAACATGATCCAGAAGAGCGCCGAGCGCGGCGGCAACATGGTGGAGCAGGTGCTCGCCTTTGCCCGGGGCGTCGAGGGGGAGCGGGTGTCCCTCCAGCTCGACGGCATCGTCGAGGAGATCGAGAACATCACCGACGAGACCTTCCCCGAGACGATCGAGGTGCGGACCGACGTGGCCGACGACCTGCCCCGGGTGGTGGGCGACGCCACGCAGATCCAGCAGGTGCTCATGAACCTCTGCGTCAACGCCCGCGACGCGATGCCCGAGGGGGGGACCCTCTCGATCGAGGCCCGCCCGGTCGAGCTCACCGAGGCCGACGCCGAGCGCAACATCGACGCCGAGCCGGGCCCGTACGTCTGCATTCACGTTCGGGACACCGGCACCGGCATGCCCGAGGACGTGATGGACAAAATCTTCGAGCCCTTCTACTCGACGAAGGAGGAGGGAGAGGGGACGGGCCTCGGCCTCTCCACCGCCTACAGCATCGTGCAGAGCCACGACGGTTTCATCGACGTCGACAGCAAGGAGGGCGAAGGCACCGCCTTCTGGGTCTACCTGCCGGTGCGGACGGAGGACGAGGAACGCCCGGCCCGCCCCACCGAGCCGAGCGCCGCCGCGCCGGTGGGCAACGGCGAACGGGTGCTCGTCGTCGACGACGAGGAGTTCATTCTCGAAACCACCCGCGAGGCGCTTCGGGACGTCGGCTACCGGGTCTTCACGGCAATGGGGGGCGAGGAGGCCCTGCAGACGCTCGAGGAGCTCGACGGCGCGGTCGACGTCGTCGTCACCGACCTCCGGATGCCGGACATGGACGGCTTCGACCTTATCCGCGCGCTCCGCACCCGCGACCCCTCCCTGCCGATCGTGGCGGCCAGCGGCGTGGCCGACGGCCGAACCGACGAGGCCCTCGACGCCGGGGCGCAGGCCTTCCTGGCCAAGCCCTTTACGGCCGAGACTCTCCAGTCGGCGCTCCACGAGACGCTCCACGCGCCCGACGAGGCCCCGGCGCAGTAGCCGCTCGGGAGGGCGCGCTGGACGGCTCTTACGGTCGCGCAGTGGGCGACCCCTCCGCCCATCAGTCTGGTCCCCGGCGCGGGGCCCGGCGTGGAGGCCAACGTAACCAAACCGTGTCGAAGCCCGCCGAACGCCCCTGGAGGTCCGGCGTTTGTAGCGGTCCCGCGCTCCCTCACATCCCCTCCGCGCCCATGAGCTGGATGAACCGCCTCGTCCACCGCGACGACGCCACCCTTAGCACCCGCACAGAGCCCGCGCCGGTGGGCCCCGACGCCCCGCACGCCGTCGTAATCGGGGCCGGGATGGGGGGGCTCGCCTCCGCGGTCCGGCTGCGGGCCCGCGGCTTCCGGGTGACCCTCGTCGAGCGCCTCGATCAGCCCGGCGGGCGGGCCCGCGTCTTCGAGCAGGACGGCTTCACGTTCGACGCCGGGCCGACGGTCATCACCGCGCCCTTTCTGTTCAAGGAGCTCTGGCGCCTCTGCGGCCGGGAGCTCTCCGACGACGTGGAGCTGGTGCCCGTCGACCCCTTCTACAACATCCGGTTCGACGACGGGACCACCTTTCACTACAACGGCGACCGGAAGCAGATGGAGGCGGAGATCGCCCGGTTCTCGGAGAAAGACGTCGAGGGGTACCGCCGCTTCCTGGAGAAAAGCGAGGAGATCTTCGAGATCGGCTTCGAGGAGCTGGGGCACGTTCCGTTCGATCACCTCAGCGACATGCTGCGCATCGTGCCGGCGATGATGAAGCTGGAGAGCCACCGCACGGTGCACAGCCTCGTGTCGAAGTACATCTCCCACCCCAAGATCCGGAAGGTCCTGTCCTTTCACCCGCTCCTGGTGGGCGGCAACCCGTTTAGTACCACCTCCATCTACACGCTC
>JAZKTD010000242.1:0-5348 GCA_036625705.1 Salinivenus sp. | reverse complement strand
GGGGCCGCTGCTGCTGGAGATGAAAGTCTGTGAGAACGTGCAGTCGGCCAATGTCCGGATCGGGGGCGCTCGGTTCTCCGTTCTGCGGCGGCTCCTCCATAGGGGGGAGAGGTGGGTGATGAGAGGGATTCACCCTCACTCACACCTGAGCATTCGGGCAGTTCCGTCGCTTCCCTCGTCGGCCCATGGGACGAAAAGACTGCTCTGAGGTATAGATAGTTGAGTCGATCACCGCGCCATTTTCCCTGCGGGGACCGGGTCACGGAGCGCGCGGTGGGCGACCGGATGAATCCGGCCGGGCCGCGGTCGCCGAGGCGTGCGCCCACCCTCGGTTGGGCCCCAGGCTACGTCGAAAAGCGAGCTCAAAACTGAGCCCCGACAGTAGTTTCCGTTATTGCAAATAAAAAATGCTTCTCAAGCAACACCGACCCGACGCTAGTGTGCTGGAAAAGGAACAGGAGGACGCTGCTGGGGGCCCGGGTCGGGGGGAGACGTGCCCTTCAGGTCTGGGCCGGACCGGGACCGCCACCAACATCCCGGGGGGGAGCGAGTACCATCAGACCGCCGACTGTCCCATCGTCGACTGCACCACCGCGCCCCGCCGACATGGCCCCAATGGCCTCCGCCCTCGAAGAGGATTCCCGAGACATCTTTGACGCGGCGGTCCGCCGTGTCCAGGCCGACCGCCTGCTCGACGCGAGCGCGACGTCCGAGTGGGCGCCTCGCTCTCTGGACGACTACGGCGCGGTGCGGATGGTCGGCGTCGGAAAGGCCGCGATGGCGATGGCTGGGATTGCGGAGTCGGTGCTGGACGGGCGAATCGAGGAGGGCATCGCGGTCGTGCCGGCGGGGTACCCGGCTCAGTACCCCACGTCCCTGCCGTGGCCGGAGACGGTCGAGGTCCTTGAAGGGGGACACCCGCTTCCGACCGATGCCAGCGTCCGGGCCGGACGGCGCCTTCGGGAGCACGCACAGGCCCTCGGGGTCGGCGACCTCCTTCTCGTGGCGGTGTCGGGCGGCGGCACGGCACTGGCGTCCCGTCCGGTGTCGTCGGTGGACGTGGCCGATCTGCGGACCACGTACCATCGCCTTCTCACCGCGGGGGTCCCCATCGGGCCCGCCAACGTCGTGCGGAAGCACCTCACGCAGGTGGGTGGGGGGCAGCTCGCCCGGGCTGCGTACCCGGCGCACGTGGGAGCCCTCGTTGTCTCCGACGTGGTGGGCGACGACTTGTCGGTCATCGCCAGTGGTCCGACGGTGCCGGATCCGTCGACCTACAAAGATGCGATGCAGGTCCTTTACCGGCACGCTCTCTGGCACGAGGTTCCCGAGTCCGTGCGCGAGCATCTGGCGGCGGGGGCACGGGGAAGTCGTCCCGAGACGCCCGGCGCGGGGGAGGACTGCTTCGAGACGGCCCGGACCCGGCTCGTGGGGACCAACGACACTGCGCTGGCGGCGGCCCGGACGGCCGCGGAGGACCTCGGCTATAGCGTCCGCACCGTCCGGTCCGGCGTGGACGGCGAGGCGCGACGGGTGGGGAAGAGGCAGGCCGAGACGCTGATCGACGCGGCGGTACAGGCCCCGACGTGCTGGGTCTGGGGGGGCGAGACCACGGTGACGGTGACGGGAGACGGGACCGGCGGCCGAAACCAGGAGCTCGCGCTGGGAGCAGCCCTCACGTTAGAGGGCGCGTCCCGGAACGCCGTTCTCCTGAGCGGCGGAACGGACGGGATCGACGGGCCCACGGACGCCGCCGGGGCCTGGGCCACGCCGGGCACAGTGGCGGACGCGCGGGCCGCGGGATTCCGCCCCCGCGACCACCTCGACCGCAACGATGCGTACCCGCTCTTCGACACGATCGACCAGCTGCTTCGTCCGGGTCCCACCCACACCAACGTCATGGACGTACAGGTGGGGCTCGTGGACCCCGTCGCCTGAGCCTCGTCGAACGGACGGCCGTTCCCCCCGTTCAGCCGACCGACGCACTCCCCCAGTTCTGATCCCGATGCTTCGCCCATGCCGAACCGACTCGCCGACGAGCAGAGCCCCTACCTCCTCCAGCACAAGAACAACCCGGTGGACTGGCATCCGTGGGGGGAGGCGGCCTTCGAGAAAGCCCGTCGGGAGGACAAACCGATTTTCCTCTCGATCGGCTACTCCACCTGTCACTGGTGTCACGTCATGGAGGAGGAGTCCTTCGAGGACGAAGAGGTGGCGCAGCTGATGAACGAGACGTTCGTCTCGATCAAGGTGGACCGGGAGGAGCGCCCCGACGTCGACACCATCTACATGAATGTGTGTCAGATGATGCGAGGGCAGGGGGGGTGGCCCCTCACGGTGCTGCTCACCCCGGACCGGAAGCCGTTCTACGCGGCCACCTACCTCCCGAAGACGGGGCGCTTCCAGCAGATGGGACTGATGGACCTCATCCCCCGCATCCAGAAGATGTGGGACAGCGAGCGCGAACAGCTCCTCCAGGACGCCGACGAGGTCACCGATCTGCTGCGGCGATCTGTCGACGAGGAGAGTGGGACGGAGGCCCCCGACGACGAGGTCCTCGACGAGACCGTCCGGAAGCTGTCTCGGCAGTACGACGACACGCACGGAGGCTTCGGCTCGGCCCCGAAGTTTCCCGCGCCGCACACGCTGCTCTTTTTGCTTCGCCGCTGGCGCCGCACGGGAGAGGACCGGACCCGTACGATGGTCACGGAGACGCTCGACCAGATGCGCCGGGGCGGGATCTTCGACCAGGTGGGCTACGGCTTTCACCGGTACTCGACCGACGAGCGGTGGGTGCTACCTCACTTCGAGAAGATGCTTTACGACCAGGCCCTCCACGTCCTGGCCTACACGGAGGCCGCCCAGGCGACCGGCCGGGACCGGTACGAGCGCACCGCCCGCGAGGTGCTCACCTACGTGCTTCGGGACCTACAGGCGCCCGAGGGCGGGTTCTACTCGGCCGAGGACGCCGACAGCCTCACCGAGGACGGGGAGCGCGAGGAGGGGGCCTTCTACGTCTGGACCACCGACGAACTTCGGACTCTGCTGGACGAGGAGACCGCCGATCTGGTGATCGAGCTGTTCAACATGACGCCGGAGGGCAACTACCAGGAGGAGGCGACCGGCCGGCGCACGGGGGCGAACGTTCTGTACCGGGACGCCTCGCTCCGCGCGGTGGCCGAGCGCCGGGGCGAGACGCCGGAGGCGCTTCGGCAGACCGTGGAAGGTGCCCGGCAGACGCTGCTGGAGCACCGGGAGGACCGCTCGCGACCGGGCCTCGACGACAAAATCCTTACGGACTGGAACGGCCTCATGATCGCCGCGCTGGCGACGGCCGCCCGCGTGTTCGACGAGCCCCGCTACGAAGAGGCCGCCGTCGAGGCCGCCGACTTTCTGCTGTCGGCGATGCGCGACGAAAACGGCGCGCTCCTGCATCGCTATCGCGACCAGGAGGCGGCGATCCCGGCGCATCTCGACGACTACGCGTTTCTCACCTGGGGGCTCCTTGAGCTCTACCAGACCACCTTCGAGGCCCGCTGGCTCGAGACGGCCCTCGACCTTCTCGATCGATCCCTCGACCAGTTCTGGGACGAGGAGGCGGGCGGCTTCTTCCTCACCGCTGAAGGGAGCGAAGAGCTGATCGTGCGGCCCAAGGAGCTCTCCGACGGCGCGAAGCCCTCCGGCAACGCCGCCCAGTTGGCCAATCTGCTTCGGGTTGCCCGCATGACCGGCCGCACGGATCTGGAGGAGCGGGCCGATGCCCTCAGTCGCTGGGCGGGCCGCCAGGTGCGATCGCGGCCGACCGGATTCACGGCCTTCCTGTCCGGAGTGCAGTTTGCCCTCGGCCCCACCCGCGAAGTCGTGGTCGCGGGGGATCCCGGCGCCGCGGATACCGATGCGCTCATAGAGGCCGTCCGCAGCGTCTACACACCGTTCACGGTCACCCTGCAGCGACCCCAGGGGGCCACGCCGATCACTGACCTCGCCCCGTTTACGGAGGCGCAGACCCCGATCGACGGGTCGGCGGCGGCGTACGTCTGCCAGAACTTCGAGTGTGAGGCCCCCACGACCGACCCGGCCCGGCTCCGCGACCAGCTCGGGTAAGGCGGACGGCCCCGCACGCCCACGCCATACTCCCTGCACCAAACACCCCGTCTTCCGCTCATGAACGACGTCTACCTCGCCGCCGCCGTACGCAGCCCCATCGGTCGGTTCGGCGGCGCCCTGAAAGACCACTCGCCGGTCGACCTGGCCGTCCCCGTGATGGAGGCGGCCCTCGATCGGGCCGAGGTGCCCGGTGCGGCCCTCGACCTCTACATCCTCGGCAACGTTCTGCGGGCCGGACAGGGCCAGCTCGTCCCGCGGCAGGCGGCCGTTCAGGCCGGCATCCCCAAGTCCGTCGACGGGTACGCCGTGGACATGGTGTGCGCCTCCAGTCTCATGGCGCTCATGAACGGGGCCACGATGATCAAGGCGGGCGAGGCCGACCTCATCCTGGCGGGGGGCACGGAGTCGATGTCGAACGCCGGCTTCTACCTGGACGCCGGGGCCCGGTGGGGATACACGTTTGCCCCCGACGGGGCGGACCTGCAGGACGTGATGCACCGCGACGGCCTCAGCGACCCGACCACCGGAGAGGCGATGGGGGAGCAGACGGAGCGGCTCTGCGCGGAAGTCGGTGTCGATCGGGAGACCCTCGACCAGATCGCCGCGACCTCGCAGCAGCGGGCCGCCGAGGCGACCGAGGCCGGCCGCTTCGACGCAGAGCAGGTCCCGGTCGAGTACGAGACGCGGTCGGGAACCGAGCGCCTCGAGGCCGACGAGGGCATTCGCCCGGACACGACCGCGGAGGGGCTCGCCTCGCTTTCCCCGGCGTTTCGGGAGGACGGGGTGCTCACCGCGGGCAACAGCAGTCAGATCTCGGACGGGGCGGCCGCCGTCCTGCTCGCGAGCCCCGACGCGGTGGAGGCCCACGGACTTGTACCCCTGGCCCGCGTCGGCAGCGGCCAGTGGTCGGCGGGCGAGGAATGGCGGTTCCCGGAGGCACCCATTCCGGCGATCCGGCAGGTGCTCGACGAGAACGGGATGGAGATTGAGGACTTCGACCTCTTCGAGAACAACGAGGCCTTTGCCCTGAACAGCGTGCTCGTGCACCGCGACCTCGACGTCCCCCTCGACCGGCTCAATGTGCACGGGGGGGCCATTGCCCTGGGGCACCCGATCGGGGCGTCCGGCACCCGTATCGTCGTGACCCTCCTCCACGCACTCCGCCAGCACGACGGGCAGTGGGGCCTGGCGTCGATCTGCCACGGCACCGGGGGCGGCGTGGCCCTGCCGATCGAGCGCAT
>JAZKTD010000241.1:0-5351 GCA_036625705.1 Salinivenus sp. | reverse complement strand
TCGGGATCAGCCGCCGCGAGCGGAGTCGCGGGAGCCGTCCGCGTCGAAGAGGTCGGTCTCGGGGCCGGGCGTCGTGCGGTCGAAGTGGTCGTAGGCCCGCTGCAGGGCCACGCGGCCTCGGGGCGTCCGCTCCATGAAGCCCTCCTGGATCAGATAGGGCTCGTAGACCTCCTCGATGGTGCCGGACTCCTCGCCGACCGAGACCGCCAGGTTCTTCAGGCCCGTGGGCCCGCCGTCGAAGTTGTCGATGAGGGTGAGGAGGATGCGGGTGTCCATGTCGTCGAGGCCGGCCTCGTCGACGTCGAGGGCGTTGAGGGCCCGATCGGCGATGGCCTTCGTGATTTCGCCGTCGCCCTCGACCTCCGCAAAGTCGCGGGTGCGGCGGAGCAGGCGGTTGGCCACGCGGGGCGTGCCGCGGCTCCGCCGGGCCACCTCGTAGGCCCCCTCGTCGGTGGTCGCCACGTCGAGGATGCGGGCGGAGCGCTGCGTGATGGCCTGCAGCAACTCGGCGGAGTAGTAGTCGTACCGGAAGTCGATGCCGAAGCGGGCCCGCAGCGGGGCCGTGAGCAGGCCCTTCCGCGTCGTGGCCCCCACCATGGTGAAGGGCGGGAGGTCGATCTGCACCGTGCGGGCGTTGGGTCCCTGGTCGATGACGATGTCGATGCGGTAATCCTCCATCGCCGAGTACAGGTACTCCTCCACGACCGGGCTCAGGCGGTGAATCTCGTCGATAAAGAGCAGGTCCCCCTCCTCGAGGTTGGTGAGGACGCCCGCGATGTCGGCGGGCTTCTCCAGCACCGGGCCGCTGGAGGTCCGGATGCGGGCCTCCATCTCGTTGGCGATGATGTGGGCAAGGGTCGTATTGTGATTGTAGAAGCCGTTGGCAACAAACGAGTGCGTGTCCGGAACGACGAAATCATACGTTTGGGCTTCAGATTCCTCGACCTCGTCTACGGAGTCCCAAAATACGTCGGGGCGCGTCAGGGCCCGAAGCGTCTTGTACTCCGGTTCGTCCTGGACGGAGTCCGGAAGCAGCGAGAGACACCGCTGGATCTTTTGTCGCGTCGGTGTCCGATCGTCCTGCTTGACGTGCTCGAAGGCCCTATGAACAGATCGTGGGTGTGGCGTCGTCTTCTTCAGAAGCGCGTGGAGTGAGTCGTTTGCGTGTGGCACGAGTTCGCTCCGCGACCACCCGCGTCGGGTGTCTGAAAGCGTGTCGACCTGCTTCTGCTTGCGCTCCAGACGGAAGCCCAGAGTGTCGTAGAACTGGAGGGCATCCCGGCCGCCTACGAACAACTGCCAAAAGGGCGTCCCGCCTCGTGTCTTCTCGGTTCTATACGAAACAATGCCAAAATTCGCCAGGAGGAGCTGAATCTGCCGACTCAGCGATTCCGAACGCGTGCCCCACTCGATGCCGTCCGGTCGAGCGTGCCCGTCGGCGTCAAAGAGTCCCTGCAGAAAGCCGACCACAACCTTGCGCGGACTTTGACGCACACCAGCAGGGACGCCTTTCTGGTGTGCTCCTGCTCCGTCAAGACCAAGCGACTGCAATGCTTTTCCTTTGTTCTGACTGAGCCGGAGCCGGGAAGACCGCTCCTCGTACGTCTCAAGGCCGGGCTTTTGCCCAAAATGCTTTTCGGCAATGCGCCGCAGCTCCCTCTGCAGGGCCGGGTCGTCGCAGGTAATGGCAATGCCCTCAGACGCATCGTCGCCCTCGACGTGTCCGTCTCCGATGATCACCCCCATTAGGTATGCAAGGTCGGCGTCGAGGACGAGCGACTGCTCGTATGACGGCTCGGAGGTAGTAACGAGGGCATCGGGGTGGTCCACCGTATCGATGGTTCGCCCGTCTGTGAAGGGTAGGTTCAGCCGGTGGGCAGCTTCCTCCGCCGCTGGCGAATCGGTGATGTTCCGGGTGTGGCGATAGGCTGTTCGCAGCTCAACCACAGCCGGGGAGCGGCCCAGGGCATCGGTGAGTTCAGCGTGGACCCGCCTGACGATGGATTCTGTCCGCATGCGGCGGTCGGTTGGCGCGTCGGGGGTCCAAGTCGTTTCTTTCCGCTCAGACCCCCACATCTCCGTTCCCCGCGCGATGGCGACGGAATCCTCGGCGGTGAGGTCGTCGAGCGTCTTCCACTGCGGGCCGTTGTCCGTCGCGACGAGAACAGGATGGTGGGGCGTCCCTTCGAGGACGAATCCGGAGCGTGTCCGAACGCGGCGTGTGGGCGTTTGGCCGCTTGCGTACACGTGCGAGGAGGATTCGGGACCGTCCAGGCCGTAGACTGTTATTTCGGTGGGCTGGCTCGTATCGGGCGAAAGGTCGTCGGGAAGCACATCGTCGAAGCGAACGAGCCCCTCGTCGGTGAAAACGAAACTATCGGCCGTAATGCACTTCCCGAGCCCCGGCGGCCCCGAGAGCAGCACGTGGTCGAGCGTCTCGCCGCGCTGGAGAGCGGCCGTCATGAAGACGCGGAGGTTTTCTTTAATTTTTTCCTGCCCGATGAACTCGTCGAGCGACTGGGGACGCAGAAGCTTCTCGACGTCGGTCTCGGACCGGTCGGCCTGGGGCTGGAGGGCGTCGGAGCGGGCGTCGGACATGAGCGGCGCGGAGAGCCGGGTCGGGAGGAGAGAATGGACGGATACGTCGTGACTTCAAGCAGGGAAGCGGGGCAGGGTTTCATGTGTGCGCACTGTGTGGGCGGGCGATTCCGTCCGGGCCCGGACGATCGGCGCGCAGGCTTCCATTTGGCCGACATCTTTGCGATATTGGCTTTCGGAACGAAGTTTGCTTGTAAAGGTCTAGTAAACCAGTACCCTTCCTTAATGGCCTTGGTGTTTGTAGTTAAGGCCCCCGGCCGACCACGCCCCGACTGTCGCCCGTTCGCGCTCTCTTTGCTGTGCCACCAACACTAGTTCGCTTCCTATGCTTGAGCTCAAACAAGAACAGGAACTCCAGCAGAAACTGTCGCCGCAGCAGATCCAGTACATCAAGCTGCTGCAGCTCAACACGTTGGACCTGGACCAGCGCATCAAAGACGAGCTGGAAGAAAACCCGCTGCTGGAGGAGGGCCTCGACGAGGAGGAGCAGCGTGAGGAGGAGGAGCTCGACGCCACGGCCGAGGAGATGGAAAACGAGCTCGAGACCGAGGAGGAGGAAGAAGAAGACTTCGACGTCGAGGACCTCCTCAACAATACCGACGACATGTACGGGTACAATAACCCCGGTTACAGCGAGGACGACGAGGACCGGGACCGGGCCATGCCCGCCGATCAGACCCTCGCCGAGCAGCTCCAGGACCAGATTTCGTTCCTGAACCTCGACGAGACCGACCAGCTCATCGCCGACCAAATTATCGGGTCGATCGACGAGGACGGATACCTGCGGCGCGACCTCGACTCCATCATCGACGACATCCTGTTCAACGAGGGCGAAGAGGTGAGCGAGGAGGACGTCGAGGAGGTGCTCACGCAGGTGCAGTCGCTCGACCCGGCCGGGATCGCCGCGCGGGACCTTCGGGAGTGCCTCCTGCTCCAGCTCTACCGCATGAACGAGGACGTCGACGGCCGGCGAACGGCGATCGAGATGCTGGAGGACGAGTACGAGGCCTTCACCATGAAGCACTTCGATAAGCTCAAGAAGCGCCTCGACGTCGACGACAAGGAGCTGAAGGCCGCCTTCGACCTCATCCGCCAGCGCCTGGACCCGAAGCCGGGAGAGGGCGAGTTTTCGGAGGAGACCAACTACATCACGCCCGACTTCACGGTGCGCTACGTGGACGGGGAGTTCGTCATCAACCTCAACGGCCGCAACGCGCCGGACCTCCACATCTCCCGGCACTACCGCAAGATGCTGGAGAAGCTGAAGAAGCAGAAGAAGTCCGACGACCAGGAGGTCGACGAGGAGACGCGCAAGTTCCTCAAGACCAAGTTCGACTCGGCGCGCTGGTTCATCAACTCCATCAACCAGCGCCGGCACACCATGAGCCTCGTCATGGACGCGATCGTGCAGCTGCAGGAGGACTTCTTCCGCTACGGAGAAGGGCACCTCAAGCCCATGATCCTCAAAGACGTGGCGGAGATTATCGACATGGACATCTCCACGGTCAGCCGCGTGGTGAACGGCAAGTACGTCCAGACCGAGTGGGGCGTCTACGAGCTCAAGTACTTCTTCTCGGAGGGCCTGGAGACGGTCGACGGGGAGGAGGTGTCCAACAAGGAGGTGAAGGCCGAGCTGCAGCGCATCGTCGACGCCGAGGACAAGACCGACCCGATGTCCGACCAGGCGCTCGCCGACAAGCTCGAAGAGAAGGGCTTCAAGATTGCGCGGCGCACGGTGTCGAAGTACCGGAAGCACCTCGGCATTCCGGTGGCCCGCCTCCGCAAAGAGATCGTGCTCGACGAGGACGAAGAGGCCGAGGAAGTCGCCGAGTAGGGACCTGTATCAAATAGACGCGGGCCCGCGCTGGATCGGCTAGAGGCGCCCGTAGGACACCGAGAGGGTGAGCCCCACGATCGGGGTCCAGGTGCCCTCGCGGATGAGGTCGTTCAGCGAGGCGCCGGCCAGGAGGCCGGGCTGGACGAGATTCCAGTTGCCCATCACCGAGAGGAAGGCGTGGTGTCGTGAGACGGAGCGGGCGAGCCCGGACTGGCCCGCCAGGGTGAGGCCCGTGATCAGGCGGTCGCCCTCTCGCCACAGCTGGGCGTCGTAGTGAAGGCGCCAGTTCCGCACGCGGTCGGGGCCGGTCGGGGCGGGGCGAGAGCCGAACTCGAGGCCGGTCCGCAGCCGGAGGGTGGAGTAGCGGCCCGCTTCGAATCGGCCGTTGAGGAGGCCGGAGAGCCCGAACTCCTCGGGCCCGAAGGCCGACGTGCGCCCGACCTCGGTCGCCCGGCCGATCGCAGCGGCCTGATTTGCCTCGGCCACCGGGAGGCGGGCTCCAATCTGGAACAGCAGCGGAATTGTCGTGCTGCTGAGGCCGATCCCGACGAACGGATTGCCGACGGCCGTCGTCGAGGGAGAGCCCCCGGCGGAGGGCCGGTAGCGGGCAACCGGCAGTTCGGCGGCCAGCTCTACGTTGTCGTTCAGCGAACGTGTGGCGGTGAGAAAGGTGGCGCCCGTGAGGCCCGACGCGTCGCTCGCGGCGTCCGGCACGAGGGCCTCAATGGCGATCTGATCCGGTTCGTAGGGGCGCGACCAAAGCGTCTGGGCCGGGGACGGCAGGGCCATCAGGCTCAATACACACACCGCGAGAAAGACACGCATGGAGGAACGGAGTCGGGAGAAAGGGATCGGTGCCGTTCCTATGGGGGCCGTCCCTGCAGGTTCGGGCCGCGGTTCGGAGATCCGGAGGATC
>JAZKTD010000240.1:0-5353 GCA_036625705.1 Salinivenus sp. | reverse complement strand
AGTCTCTGAGACGAGCCTGGGTGGATGCTTCCGGCCCACTTCACAGTTTCCCGTTGGAGTTTTATGTTAGGCGGTGGATCCGGCGTCCAGACTTTGGTATGCTTCTTTCTTGGACTATGGGCTGGACGGCTTTTCCACCCCCGGTCTACGATCACGTTTGCCCGGTCAACCCCCCCTTCCGCACCACCCTCCTTTAGCAGACGCTTCCCACACAATGAGTTTCGACGTGGATTCCCTGTCCTCCGACACCGTGGTCATTAACATGGGGGAGGCTCTCGATTTTCGGAACGCCGATGAGTTCAAGGACACATTTCAGGAGCACGTGGAAGACGGGGTACAGAACTTTATTTTGGACTTCTCGGACACAGAGGTGCTCGATTCCACGGGGCTCGGCTCCATCTTTTCCCTGTACCGAGAAATTTCGCCCGACGATGGAAAAGTGGCCTTTGCCGACGTCTCTCGACCCGTCCAGGTCGTCGTCCAGCTCACTCGCACCTACAAGGTGTTTCGGCAGTTCCCGTCGGTCCAGGCCGCGCAGGAGGCATTGACCTAATCCGCCCGGCGCTCCCGCCTGTTCCAATCGGTTCGCTGCCCGGTATGAGTGTTCTCGCCAAAGAGTACTCCGATCTCGATCGTGCGCTCGACGAAGTGCGCACGGTAATCGAGACGTGGTCGGGGTCGATCGACGGCTCCGCGGAGCTGAACGGGGAAACGATCCAGTATACCCAGCTCGTACTGCACGAATGGATTGCGAACCTTCTCCAGCACGCCGACTTTGACGAGTCCCCCCCCTCCCTCCGAATCCGCCTCGCCTACGAGAACCGGCAGATCCGCTGCGTCGTCGTCGACAACTCCTCGGGGTTCGACCTTACAGATCGACTCCCCGCCGAACAGGAAGCCATGGACAACCTCCCCGAACGAGGCATGGGGCTGCGCATCATCGACGCCTGCACCGACACCCTCTCGTACGCCCCCACGGACAGCGGGCGTCATCGCTTTGAGTTCTCTATTCCTGCTGATCACGATCCATGGCTGAGCATGCTATTTTAGTTGTCGAGGACGACAGCACGGTTCGAGAGCTCCTGAAGTATCGCCTCGGCAAGCACTACGACGTTCGGACGGCCACCAACGGCGAGGAAGCCCTGTCGGAGGTCGACGAACAGATCCCCGACCTCATTATCTCCGACATCATGATGCCGAAGATGGACGGCTTCGCCCTGCAGTCGGCCCTGCAGGCGGACAAGAACACCCGGGTTATTCCGTTCATCTTTCTGACGGCCCGGGCCGACGAGTCGGCCCGACAGGAGGGCGCCCGCACCGGGGTCGACGACTACATCACCAAGCCCTTCGACATGGAGCAGTTGCTCTCCCGTGTAGAGCGGCTGCTCGAACGCGTCGAGATGTTTCAGTCCCAGCTCGACGCGGAGATCGGGCGGGACTTTTCGAACCGGCTGCTTCCCGACGAGGGCCCGACCGTCGACGGCTACGACTTCCGGTTTCACTCGGAGGCCCACGAGCAGGGCGGCGGCGACCTCTTCGACTGGACGGAGACGGACGACGGCACCTACTTCCTCACCATCGGCGACGTGATGGGGAAGGGCCTTCGGGCCAAGTTCTACGCCTACAGCTTTCTGAGCTACGTGCGGGGCACCCTGCACACCCTCCTGGAGGAATCGTCGTCCCCCGCCGCCGTCATGGCCAGTATCAACAACATGCTGCTGGAGGACGAGGTGCTGGACGACACGTTCGCCTCCTTCCTGCTGATGCACTGGGACCCTCGGTCTCATACCCTCACCTACTCGAATGCAGGCCACTGCCGGCCGGTGCTCATGACCCCCGAGGACGCGGAGATCGCCGAACACAGCGACCTCATTCTGGGGCTGAAGGCCGACGCGTCGTTTTCCGATGTGTCCATCGACCTAGCCCCGGGGACGGCCCTGGTCGCCTACACCGACGGCCTGATGGAGCTGCCTGCACGGGACGGCTCCATGCTCGGCGAGGAGCGGGTCAGGGACGTGGCCTTCGAAGCCTACGGCCACGACAACCCCGTCGACGCGCTCCTGGAGGCCGCCCTCGAGCGGAGCCCCAGGGACGAGTTTCAGGACGACATTCTCGCCATCTGGCTCCAGCGCGAGCCAGACTGATCGGGGCCGTTCCTACACCCGAGGCTCCGGCGTCGCCGGGTCGGCCTCGCCCTCGACATGCCGGCGGTATTCCCCCTCGAGCAGGGCGTAGAGGTTTTTGTCCCAGTACTGCCCGTCCCGGAACAGGTACTCACGGGCCGATCCCTCTTTCGTGAAGCCCATGCCCTCGACGAGGTCGCCCCAGGCGGTGTTGTACTCGAACGTCTCGGCGCTGACCCGATGCAGGTCCAGCTGCTTAAAGCAGTAGCGGAGGAGCAGGCGAACGGACTCGCGCCCGTAGCCTTCGCCCCAGTATTCCCGCTCCCCGATCGTCACGCCGATGCGGCCGTGCCGGTGATGTGCGCTGATCCGGGCCACGTACGCGACGCCGATCAGGGTGTCGTCGACGGTGTCGTGGATCTCGAAGTGCCGATGCGAGGGCGACTCTTCATTGCAGAGCCGCTCGAAGCGTTGCTTGAAATCCCCAAACGATTCTTCCTCGTGGGGCGCCTCACTGTCGAGCCGGTTCAGTTCCGCGTCGTTGTTCCAGCGGAAGTGGGTGTGGATGTTCTGCATCTGCAGCGGCATAAACTGCACGCGGCCCTCGGTGAGCGGCGTAATCTGTCGGATCGGGAGAGGAGTATCCATCAAAAAAGCGCTTCCAGTGAAGGAGAAAAAAATTGAAGTGGAGAATTCCGGACGGTTAGCCGTCGTCCGGGCCCTCTGCATTCTGCAATTTGTGTGCCCGGTGCCGGAGGCGTTTCCGATCGATCTTGAGCGAACCCGGCCCGTCCGGGGCCGGGAGAGTATGAAACGCGTCCGGTATTTTGAAACTCGGGAGCACTGCCTCCAGGGACCGACGCAGCGCCGCGGCCGGACCGGGCGCCGGGCCGTCCACGAAGGCGACGGGTCGTGCTCCATATTCAGTATCTGTAACAGATACGACCACCGCTCGTTCGACGCCAGGCAGGCCTTCGAGCGCCTTTTCAATTTCTTCGGGTTGAATGTTCTCTCCGCCGGAGATGAACATTCGGTCCACCCGCCCCAGCACGCGGAGGCGTCCCTGCGCGTCGAGCCGGCCCCGGTCCCCGGTCGGGTACCATCCGTCGTCGGTGCGGGGATCGTCGAGGCCCTCCTCCGTGACGTATCCCCGGCAGAGCGCTCGCCCGGCCACGAAGATCTGCCCGTCCTCGATCCGGAGCCGGCGGTGCGGGAGCCGCCGGCCGGCGGTCGCGAGGGTCGATCGCGGGGCGCCGGGGGCGGTGGTCGTCACCTGCGAGGCCATCTCGGTACAGCCGTAGCTCGTGTGCAGCGGCCATCCTCGGGCAGCGCCCCGATCGAGAAGCGGCCCGGGGATCGGCCCCCCGCCCAGCAGCACGCCGCGCAGCGAGGGCGGCGGGGGCCCCTCGGTCGCGTTCAGCACCCGTCGGAACTGGGTGGCCACCATCGACACGTGGGTCGCCGCCCGGCGCCGGAGGGTCGTGTGGAGCGCCTCCCCCGGCGGCGCCACGACGACCGCGGCGCCGGCCAGTGCGCACCGCACGAGAACGGCCAGCCCCCCCACGTGGTACAGCGGCAGCGACAGCACCCAGCGGTCGTCCTTTCCCAGCGGCATGTTGGCGTTGGCCCCCTTCGCGCTGTAGAGATGCTGGGCCCAGGTGTGCAGGACCGCCTTCGGTGTGCCGGTGCTGCCGGACGTGTAGAGGATGGTGGCGGGCCGGTCGGGGGCATGGGTCCCGGCGCGCCCCGACGAGGCTGCACCCCCTCCACGGTACGTGTCCGGCGCGTGCGCCGCCACGGAGGGCGGGGCGGCTTCCGCCACGGAGGCATCGCCCGTGATGAGGTGGTCACAGCCGGCGCGGCGGGCGGATGTCCCCACCTCGGCGGGCGGCAGACGTGTGCTGAGGGGCACGGCCACGGCGCCGATCCGCCAGAGGGCCCACAGCAGCACGACCGTCTCGGCCGAGCGGGGCCGGTGGATTCCAACTCGGCCGCCGGGTGCGGCCCCCAGGGCCCGGAGCGACCGCTGCACCTGCGTGGTCGTCTCGTCGAGGGCCGCGTACGTCCACTCGCCCGACGGGGCCAGGAGTGCCGGGGCGTCGGGGCGGGCCTGCGCGTGGCGCGCAACGGGATCGATCATGGGGCAGTCAGTTGGTCGTCGAGGATTCGACGAGCGTAAGACGGGAGCGGTCCACCCGTCCCTCCTGCGCCTCCTCCACCCCGACGGTCGGTCCGTTCAGGGCGAGGCGGGGACGGAGGACGTCGTCCTTGAGCCGCATGTGTGCAGACAGGCCGGCGGGCGTGTTCGAGCAGCCGGCCGCGAGGCGCACGAGCAGTCGCGTCCCCACGCCCGACTCGTAGGACGAGCTAATAACGGGCGACGCCCCGACCGACCGGGCCCACCGCACCCACCGCAGCGTCGGCGCAAGGCCCCCGAGCAACGTCGGTTTGAGCACGACGGCGGTCACGGGCGTCGAGGGCGCCCCTTCCTCGGGAGACCGCTCGCGCGTCGTCTCGTCGAGGGCCACGGACAGCCCCGTCCGTTCCACCAGCCGCCCGAGCCGCTCGGGCTCGGCGAGGGGCTCCTCGACGTACGCCAGCGGCACGTCGGCGACGGCCTCCGCGAAGGCGATGCCCTCGTCGAGCGACCACGCCCGGTTCGCGTCGAGACGAAGCGCCACCTCCCGCCCCAGGACGTCGGCGAGCGTACGCACCCGATCCACGTCCCGTTCGACCGAGCGGCGCCCCACCTTGAGCTTCACCGCCCGGAAGCCGTCCGTCCGCAGGCGGCGGCCGGCGGCGCGGAGATCGTCCTGGTCGTCGGTGATCAGGGCGTTGAGGGTCACCACGTCGCGGCGCCTCTCCCCCAGCGTCGCGGCCCCTCCCCGGGCCCGGAGCTCCGTCCGGGCGGCCTCCACCGCAAATCGCACCGACGCGGGCCCGTGCGACGCCTCTTCCACACCGGGGCCCCCCTCCTGCTCGGCCGGAAGTGTCGTTCCCGGGAGGGACGGCACCGCGTCCGCGAGGGCCGTCAGGGCATCCGCCGGCGTCTCGGCACTGAACCCGGGCAGCGGCGCGGCGTCGCCCCACCCGACGCGCCCGTTCTCGGCCTCGAGCCGGAGCAGACCGCCCGTCCGCTCGGTCAGGGTGTGCGCCCCGAGCGACAGGGGCGAACGCAGCGGCAGCGCGTAGGCGTAGCAGTCGGCACGGACGATCGTCATGGGGGCTAG
>JAZKTD010000239.1:0-5380 GCA_036625705.1 Salinivenus sp. | reverse complement strand
TGAGGGGAGGCTCGAGGCCTTCCCTGCGGGCGAAGCCTCCCTTGACCTGCACGTGGAGGTCGAGGAGGGCCACTCGCACCGTTTCACGTGCCACAGTCGAGACGGAGAGGTGGAGTGCGACGAGCTGGAGCGGGTGAGCGCGGCCGTGGCCTCCTTCCTCGTCAATGAGGCGGAGTGCCGCCGCATCCAGAGTGCCCAGCCCCCGCCGGCCCTCGCGGAGGTGCCGTCGTACGTGCCCCTCCTCATCCTCGACGAAAAAGGGACCATCCAGGACCTCACCCTCGGGGCCCGCCGTGTGCTCGAGCACTCGCCCGACGAACCGATCGAGCCGAACGTCTTCTCCCATGTGCACGGGCAGAACCTGCGGCGCGTGATGCGGGACCTCGCGCACATGGTGACGCACAAAAAGCAGCGCGCCCGATGGCTCCTCCGCCTCCGCACCGGGAATCATCGCTGGCGCTGGTACCGCGTCCTCGCGGAAAACCACCTCGATTCGTCCAGGCCCTCCGTGCGGATGCTTCTTCGTCCCCTATAATCGACCTCCCCGATCGGCGGCACCGACGTGCGGAGAGCAGCCGAAGAGGCCATTTGCGTACAACGAGTTGACCCCAACCGACCTCCCGACACGGCCGACGGCAACCCGAGACGTCGCCCCTCAGGACCTCCCGCCCGGGCCGAGACGAAGGTCGGTCAGAGGCCCCAGAAGGCGACGATGCCCAGCGTCGTGACGACGGCCAGAAGGAGCTGCAGGGGGGCGCCGACCCGAACGTAGTCGGCGAAGTCGTAGCCGCCGGGCCCGTACACGAAGAGGTTTGTCTGGTAGCCGACCGGCGACATAAACGCCGTGCTGGCCGCAAACGTCACCGCCAGGACGAACGCAAAGGGATTGGCGTCCAGACGGGTCGCCGCGTCGACCGCCACGGGAAGCAGAAGCACCACGCTCGCCTGATTGCTGATGAGGTTGGTCATGACGGCGGTCAGCAGGTAAAACAGCCCCAGCACGAGGACGGGGGGCAGGAGCTCGGCGCTCGAGACGATGAGCCGGCTCAGCAGGTCGGCGCCGCCGGTCTCCGAGAGGGCCCTGCCGAGCGGAATGACGCCCGCGAGCAGGAAGATGACGTCCCACTGCACCGCCTCGTAGGCCTCGGCCGCCTTTACGACCCCGGCCGCGATCATGACGACGACCCCGCCGAGGGCCGCCACCATGATCGGCAGGACCCCGAACGCGGCCAGGCCCACCACGGCAAGCACGGTCCCAACCGCGATCGGCAGCTTTGCCGACCGGAAGCGCTGCAGGGTGAGCTCCCCGGCCACGAGGACGTTGGGGTCGTTCGCCAGTCGGTCGACGGTCTCGGCCTTCGACTCGATCAGGAGGACGTCCCCCGGACGAAGGGTAAAATCGGTCAGGCGCTCGTAGGCCGTCTCGCCCCCGCGACGGATGGCGAGAACCGCCGCGCGATAGAAGTCCTGAAGCCCCGCCGACACGATCGTTTCGCCGACGAGGTCCGACCCCGTCGTGACGACGACCTCGACGAGCGTTTCGTCGGGGCCCAGCGTCTGCAGGTCCGCCTCGGTGGCCACATCGGGGACGAGGTCGATGCCCTCGACGTCGAAAAGGGTGCGGAGTGCGTCCTCGGTGAGGCGGATCGTGAAGGTGTCCCCCGCCTGGATCGTCGTTGACAGCGGCGGCTCGCGCCGATAGCCGGTCTCACGAATGATCTGGGTCACGTTGGCCTCGAAGTCGACCCGCTCGAGGGCCTCCTCCAGGGTCATCCCCACAAACGGGGACCCGTCCCCGACGGTAATCTCCGTGAGAAACACGTCCTGATGGGTCGACTCCCGCGTGCTCCGGGGAATCACGTGCGACGGGGTGAGCCAGTACCCGACGGTGAGCAGGTAGAGGGCGCACGCGCCGAAGACGATCAGGCCGAGGTGGGTAAACTCGAACATCGAGAAGGCGCGGCCCAGGAGGTCCCCGGAGATGCTGCTGGCCAGCAGGTTGGTAGACGTGCCGATCAGCGTGAGCATGCCGCCGGCCATCGACGCGTAGGACAGCGGCAGCAGAAGCTTCGACGGTGAGGTTCGGTTCTCGTGGGCGAGGTCGCTCACCATCGGCAGCAGAATGGCGACCGCCGCGGTGTTGTTGATGATGCCCGAGAGCGGACCCACGATCCCGATCGTCGCCCCGAGTTGCCTGTGTACGTTCTCGCCGGTGTAGGACGAAACGACGGATTGAATCCGCTGGATCACGCCGGTGCGCCGCACCCCCTCACTCAAAATCATCATCGCGAGGATGGTGATGGTCGCCGAATTGGCAAACCCCGACACCCCCTCGCTCGGGGAGATGCCCGTCCACGGCTCGAGGATCATGAGGGTGACCATGACCCCGAGCGCCGTGACGTCGATGGGGACCGGCTCCGTGACGAAGAGAACGAGCGCCCCCAGGATGATCAGGAAAACGATAAGTGTGCCGACGCTCACGGAAGGCATCGAAAAGAGGTGAACATTGAAATCAGCGGTCGAGTCCACTCGGTTTTTTGGCCCCGGGAGGAGGGAGGCCCTCGGCCCTCCACGCACACTGAGGCCCCGGTGCGCCGACGCAACGGCCCCGGAAAAGGGGACGAACAGGTCATCACGGGGGCACGGGCGGCCCGGTCGTACTCGGTACCCGTCTCGTGCTCTTCGAAGACGGCGTCCGGCGTCTGGGCTAGGTCGTTTTGGGCCCCGACGGGCCGCTGTTCCGTGAGCCGGCGTCCATCGTCGAGTGGATCAGACAACGCCTCCGTTCCCCTCCAGTTTGTTCTCCGTGGAATCGAGGTCTTTCATCCGCTCGGTCCGGTCTGTGGAATGCGGTGAGGGGGACGCAGCTACACGCCGAACGGAAAGGTGTCCGGCATGCCCGCCCCGGCGTCCGACGTGAGCGGCGTCACGGCCTCCGTCTCGTCGAACCAGACGTACTCGTCGAACTGCTGAGGCAGGCGGGCCTGGAAGTAGTGGCTCCGCAGCTCCGTCTCGGGCCGGTAGATGACCCCGATCGCCCGCTCGAGCCGCTCCTCGGCGAGTGCGTCCCGGAGCTCCGGGGTGTGCGCGGGGCGCAGCGGAAGGAGGAACGAGGGGACCTCGCTCTCGTGGCAGAGGCGCTCGTAGCTCTCCTCGTGGGCCGGGCGCACCTCCTTCACCTCCATCGGGCCGCCCCATTCGGAGGCCGCGGCCACGGTGCCCCGATCGGTGCCGAAGCCGATGAGGTACGCGGCGTCGCCGTAGGCGTCCCGACAGAGCTGGCCCACGTTGTGCTGGCCCCGAGCGCCCATCTCCGTGGCCGCGGCGTTGCCGAGATGCGAGTTGTGGGCCCAGACGACGGCCTTGGCGTCGCCGCCCCGAACGTCCAGCACCTCCTGCAGGGTGTCAAACATGTGCTGGTCCCGCAGATTCCACGAGTTTTTGCTTCCGTAGTACATCGCGCGGTAGTACGCCTCCGCGTCGGCCACGAGCCGCGCGTTCTGGACGGCATCCAGGAACCGCTCCCCGTCCTTGCCCCGGTACTGCAGCCGCTTGTCCAGCAGGTCGTTGAGCATAGCCACGGCCTCGTCCGCGCACTCGTGGTACTGCCCGGTGAGGGCCGCCCGTCCGTAGGCCGCGGGGTCGTGCTCCCAGGGCGAAAGGCATCCGTAGCGCTGTCGGGCGACGGCAGCGGCCGCGGGGTCGACCTCGTCGAGATACTCCAGGACGGCCTCGATGGAGGTGTAGAGGCTGTAGAGGTCGAGCCCGTAGAAGCCCGCCTGCTGATTCCGCGCCCGCGACACGTTGTACTCGCGGAGCCAGTCGAGGAACTCCACCACCTCCTCGTTGGCCCACATCCAGGTCGGGAATCGGGTGAAGGCCGTCTCCGGGACGGCCGACCGGTCGAGCGAGCGCACGTAGGCGTTCACCTGCGCGGCGTCGGGCCAGTCCGCCTCGGCCGCGACGACGGTAAAGCCCTTCTCTTCGATGAGCGCCCGCGTGATTCGGGCCCGCATCCGGTAGAATTCCGAGGTCCCGTGGGTCGCCTCTCCGAGGCAGACGATCCGCGCGTCGCCAATCCGGGCGAGCAGGGCGTCGAGGTCGGCGGTCGACAGGTCGCCGAACCGGTCCGCGTCGACGGCAATCCGCTCCGGAACGGTTTCGGGCTCGGGGGGCGCAGGGGGCGCCTCGGGGGTCGCCCCGTCGCCGGAAGGGGTCCATCCGGACTCGCCGACGAGGGGCACAAAGCGCACCCGCCCCAGGTCTTCCTCCTCGTAGGTGTCCTCCCCGACCCGCCGAACTCGCTTCAGCTCCTGCGCGCGAGAGACGGGGCCGGTGGGCGCCACCAGGCGGCCCCCGACGGCCAGCTGGTCGAGGAGCGGTTGTGGCACGTCGGGGCCGGCCGCCGCCACCTCGATGGCGTCGAACGGCGCACGCTCGGGCCAGCCCATTGAGCCGTCCCCGTGGCGGACCTCGATGTTTTCGTAGTCGAGCCGGTCGAACCGCTCCCGGGCGCTCGCTGCGAGGGCCTCGTGCCGCTCGATTGTGTAGACCTCGGCGAAGATTCGGCTCAGCACCGCGGCGGCGTAGCCCGAGCCCGTTCCCACGTCGAGGGCCCGCTCCTCGGGGGCGGGCTCCAGTTGCTCGGCCATCAGGGCCACCATGTACGGCTGGGAAATGGTCTGGTCCTCGCCGATGGGGAGCGGCGCGTCCTGGTAGGCAAACTCGGCGAGCTCGCTGCGCACGAACGCCTCGCGGGGCACGTCCCGCATCGCCGCGAGCACGAGCTCGTTCGAAATGCCGCGCCGCTCCAGCTGGTGGCGCACCATCTCGGCCCGCTCTCCCGCGAAGTCGTTCCTCGAGGACGGATCCGACGTGAGTGGGGGCATGGTTTGGGTTGGGGGCTTGGGGAGGAAGAGACGTGGGCCCGACAAGATGACCAAGGGACGGCGCGTGTCGCTACCCCAATCGTCCGACGGCCCGGCCGGGAAAGACATGCGCCGGCGTGTAGGCACATTTCCCACAACACGGCCGCCCCGAGTCGAGGACGGGCGTCTGCGCACCGCGGTCCGAATCAAAACCCTGGCCGGCCACAAGCTCCCGACGGCCGATCCCTTCCGGCGCGTCTAGATCCACTTCACGGTGCGGGATCGGACCGGAGACGTGGTCTTCGAGTCGGGGACCTTCGAGGCGGCGGGCTCCAACGTCGGAAAACGACAACGACGCCGACGCGGACGCCTACGAACCGCTTCGTCACGATCTACGACTCGATGTCGGAGGGGTCGGAGACGATTCTGGCCACCGACGCCGCACGGACGCCGTAGTCCCCTTATGCCTCGGCCAGCTCCACCCACACCACGGCCCGCCGGCGCAGCTCGGC
>JAZKTD010000238.1:0-5417 GCA_036625705.1 Salinivenus sp. | reverse complement strand
CGTACCTCGTGCTCACCGGGTCTACTGATCAAGACGAAATTACGACGTTCGCCTACCGGCCCGGCGAAGTCATAGATTCGATCGCCGACCTGGTTGAAAAAATCTGACCCCTTCGGCGAACCCCACCATGGCCCCCAACACGAACTCTCTCGGCTTTTGCTCGGCATTTCCCTCGGGCTTCTCCTGTGCGCCTGTGCACGGGATGCCCCAAACGTAAACCAATCCGCCGATGGGGACGACACCTCGCCCAGCACCTTCTCGACCCCATCGCCGATGGGGAGGATCCCTGACGCAGCCTGATGGCTACTTCCGCCGGCTGCCGTCAGGCCCGACGTAGCGGTAGAGCGTCGCGGAGGAGATCACGAGCCGCTCGCAGATCGTCTCCGCCGGCACGCCTGGGCCTCAGGTCAGGCGCTGCGCGAGCTTGATGTCGCCCTCGCCCAAGGCCGGAGGCCGCCCACCGGTCTTCCCGCGCTCCCGAGCTGCGCGCAGGCCGGCCTTCGTCCGCTCCCGGATCAGATCCCGCTCGAACTCGGCCAGGGCGCCGAAGATGTGGAAGTAAGCTTCCCGGCCGAGGTGGTCGTGTCGATTCCCTCCTGCAGGGAGCGGAACTCACAGCCCTCCTCGCCGAGGGCCTCGACTTTTTCGATCAGGTGGTAGCTGGTCAACCTGTAGTGATCAGGGTCATTGAATAAGTGCGTTCTGGTTTTGTCGAATCGATCAGTCAGATCCGGGCATGATTCAGACGACCCACGAGTGTCGCAAATGCGGCAGCTCCGACATCGTCAAAAACGGCCACAGCGCCAGCGGATCTCAACAGTACCATTGCAAAAACTGCGGAGCCTACCTGGTGCTCGATCCTGGACTTCTGGAAGTCCTACCGGCCCCTTTTTGAGGAGGACCCCAAGAGCGACAGCTCAAACCACGAACAAGTCGGGAAGGGAAGCGGAGAACTTGCCCACGTCGAACGGTTTTTCGGCCTGATTCGTCAGCGGCTCTCCCGCTACGCCCGAGAGACCCGAGCGGCCTCGCAAACCGAGCGGATGCTGCACTTGCGGACGAAGCTGTTTGTCGACACATACAATCAAGCAGTCACTTAGCATCTACCAGATACCGAGCCCTGAATGGGACTCACGCCGCAGCGCCCCAATGCTTCGATGAACTCGGGGCGGGAGAGTCCCGCGATCTCAGCGGCTTTGCCTTGAGAGATCCGCTCTGTTTCGTACCACTTGATCGCGGCCGCCACGCGAAGCTCTCGGCCGAATTCTTCGGTGGAGCTGCGAAGAGCCGAAAAGGCGTCGTCCGGAAGCTCCAAGACCAGTGTCCCCGGCATGGCCAGAAGGAATCAGTTGGGAGGAGGGTGTAGAATCCTTCCGCGCGTGGGTACGGCTTTGGCAGAGCGGCGTTCTCCGAAATAGCACATGGCTAAGCAAAAGGACAGCCCGCGTGCTCAGTTATCCGTAGAAGCCCTCCAGGGCTCTGAGAGACAGGTAGAAAGGGGCAACTCCAGCTCTTCTTAAAGCTGGGCGCATTCCCGAACACAAAAGCCCCCGATCCGGTGAGCACGGCTCCGCTCACCGGCCGGGGGCTGGACCATTAGGCATCGAAGCAGTGGCTTCCCCCGCTAGCCTTCCGGCCGCGGGAGCCAATCGCTAGAAGACCCCGACCTTGGCGGTCACCTTCGCCGCCGCGTCGGCCGGGCCGGCCTTCATGCCGCGGTCGCTGTACACGCCGGTAACGGTCTGGACGCCGTTTTCGTAGTAGTTCTGGAAGGCGTTGGACACCGCGCCGGCATCGGCCTCCAGGTCGGAGTTTGCGGCAATAGCAGTGTCCAGTGCCCCGTCCAGGGCGTCGAGGGCCGACTGCAGGTTGTCGAAGCCGTCCTGCACGTCGGCCTCGCTCATGTTGAAGCCGGTCGCGAGCTGGCCTTTCACCGAAGAGCGGTAGTCCTCGGTGGCGGCCCGAATCTCGGAGGCCGTGTCGGCGGACCGAACCGCCTCGACGAGCGTCTCGCGGGCCGAGGCCAGCGGGCCGCTCACGTCGCTGCCGGTGCCCTTGTTGGCGATCGTGCCTTCAATGGCCCCACCCGTTGCGATCGCCCGGAGGACCGTCGCCCGGCGCTCGAGGCCGCGCTGGGCGGCGTCCGGGAGGGCGGAGGCGCCCACCGCCGAGAGGGCCACCTGCGTGCCGGTCTGCGAGATCTCGGCCTGCAGTTGCTTCGAGGCGCCGGCCGCCTCGTAGGAGGAGGCCATCGCCTGCTCGAAGGCGCTCAGGGCCTGGGCCCGGTCGGCACTATCGCTGGCGGTGGCGAGGGCCGCCTGGAGCTTCTCGTAGGCGTCGGCCTCGGCCGCGGCCACGTCGCTTTCGGGAATCTCCGGTCCGGCGTCGCTTGCGTAGCCCTCCGCGGCCTGGTCCATCGACCGGGCGAGGCCCGCGATGTTTTCGGGGGCGGTCTCCCCGGACAGGATTGCGCTGGCGACGTCATTGTCGACCAGAGCGGCCGCGTCGGCCAGGGCCTCATCGGCCCGCTCGCTGCCTTCGGCCTGCGCGTTGATCTCGGTGGCGACCTGCGCCTCCGCGGCGGTTTCGGGCGTCATCGGCTGGGCCTCCGTCGCGGCGGGATCAGCGATCTGCACCCCGACGCTCGAGGAGAAGCCCGTGCCGCTCTTCTCGGCGGTCACGATAACCGTTGCCCCAGCCGTCTGACGCGCAATCTCAAGCTCGAAGGTCCCGTCGCTCTCGGTCGTCGTCGTGGCGTCGAGCGCCTCGGTCGAGCCGTCGTTCTTCAACAGGACGGCCGACACTGTGGCTCCGCCCACGGTGGCCTTCGAACGGGCCGCGGTGCGGAGGCTCTTGGCGGTGCCCCCGTCGGTGACAGTCCCGGAGACGACGGTGGTCTCGTCGGTAGTGGTGCTGTCCTGAAGGGCGCCTCCGCCGTCACACCCGACGAGGAAGAGGCCCACCGCCAAGGTGGCAGTGAGAACACCAAGCGATGACGCGTGCAAAGAGCGTTGAAGTCGGTCGAACATGGTTCGAAGCGGCGTAGGGCCGCGCTTGTGAGCAAATGCGTCGAAAGAGAGATGCGAGCGGTCCCCGATTCTCCCGGTAGGAGCGTGTCGAGGAGAGAGGCCCGCCTGTCAAAATCCAGTCAGTAGAAGAGCGCGGCCGAGAACCGTTACAAAAGCACCTAACTGATCTACTCCGGCTCTCCTTACTGGAAGAATTGTAACCACGCAGATGTGCGCTCGTCCCCCAAGCCGACGCCGATCGCTGTCCTCCCCGACAGCCGACGGGAGGGCCCCCCTTTGCCGCGCCCCTCACAGGGTGTTTTTCCTCCGCCCGTGCCGTACGCCTGCAGTGTCGATCATGCCCAGCCTCAACCGGTCGCCTATATCACCCAGCGACCAGGGCTCCTGAAAGGAGCGACCGCGGAGGGGGTTGTCCGCCGGAGATTCGGCCTCTTCAGACACGGCCTTTCCGCAAGGGAGCCTTCTGGAAGGGAGCCTTCTGGCGGAAACGAGCCGAGAAGAGCCAATCATCCGCCCCGCTGCTTTTTCTCCAGTGAGGAGATCGAGGCCGCGCCCGATGGAGACTGAACAAAGCCCTGCCCGGTCTGCGTCTCCGCGTCGACGTTCAGCCGCACCTTGTACCGGGACGCTTCCCACTTCTCCTCAGCCGCGCCGGTAACGAGAAGATATCCTTCTCCAGCCTCTACGTCCTTGATTTCCAGAGAGAGCCTGCTGTTGTCCAGAGGAGAGGAGAGACACCTCCACCATGGGGCCGGATCCCGAATGATCAGTCGCTCCCCCTCAAGGTGAGCCTCGGTTCGCATCGGCTGATGGGCCGCGCCGTAGACGAGCCCGAATGCGACGCACCACGCGAGCAGCGGGAGGTGCAAAGGCCCGTACCCCCATTCATAGACCGCTCCTCCGGTCGCCCCCACCACCCACGGGGCTTTTAGAAGCCCCAGGACGGCGGGAAAGAGAAGAAGAAGGACAAGTCCCGGCGTAGAGAGGGTAAGGGCCGTGGGCCGGAGACGGACCTTGGCAGGTCCCTCTCCGACGCCCTGCTCCGCGAAGACGAGCTCAACGGCGGCGAGCAAAAACGAGCTGTCTCCAAATTCGTCCCCGGAGGGAGGAGGGCGACCCATATCAACGGTGGGATGGCAACGGTGGGATAGCCGGTGGGGGGCTAACGGAGATCCCTTTACCATTTCTGATCGGGCTCTCCAGCCAGGGGACGAGTTCCCTTCAGAAGCGTTACAGAAGCGGAGGATGAGGCCTTATCAGGCGCCGCCCGCCGGCACTCCTCCATCGAAAACAGTCTGCACTGGGCAGGTGATGTCACCTTTGGTGAAGACCAGAGTCGCGTTCGTGATGAAACTGCAGCCTAGGGTTGGGCTGTGCTTCGGAAAACGGCCCTGAACCTCTTGAAGAGCGATTCAGAGGCGGACACCAGCATTCGAGGCCGACGCAAACAGGCGGGCTGGGACGACGACTACATAAGAAGACTCCTTCACGGGAATCTTATACGTTACCCCTGCGTCCGTACCCGACTGGTAGACTGACAGGACAGGACTTATGCAGTGACCAAACGCTGCGAGAGGCGTCTTCCCGAAAAGAGAGCTGCTTGAAGGTTTGGGATCTTGAGATCCGAGATCGAGTCGAGGGCTACCCCGGCCTCACTCACTCGGCTCAACGCTGTCGACCAGCCGCCAGACCTCTCTCCTCACGACCGTTCGAGTCTCCTGCACGCGCTCGCCGATCTCGCTGGCCACCGCATCGGGGTGAACTTCTTGAAAGGCAGACTCGATCGCTTGAGAACGAGTCCCCGGCTCCACATCACTCCAGCTGGCATACGGCTGGATGGTCATGTACTGGTACGGGTCGTTTGCGTCCGCAAACTGCCGTTCCACCAGAAACCACGATTGCTGGCCAGATTGCTCGATCATCTGCCGGTGGACCGGTTTGAAGAGATCCTGCTCCATCTGGACGTAGGCCGAGCCTCCGCCCGAAGGCACCTCCATGAAATCCACAACCAGATACCCCCCGTTCTCCGACTCCTGGGCCTCTTCCGTGTCTGTCTCTTCGGTTTCCGGTGTAACGGAGTCGATCACCTCGACTACCTCCGAGTGGACCTGCCTCCGGGCCTCGACCGTCTGCTGGGTGATCTCCTGCGGGTCCTTATCTGGATGGATCTGCTCGAGGTCGATCGTCTCGTACGGGCTTTCGAGCTGGTCCCACTCCTCGTAAAACGTCACCGTCACGTAGTCATACTCCCGGTCGGCCCCTGCCGGATAGACCACCTCGTAGAGGTTCCACCCGGCGATCGTCCCGTCTTCGGCGCGCTGGCGGTGAATCGGCTTCCAGAGGTCTTGCTCCAGCTGCAGGTAGGCTTCGGCCTGGCCGGATGGGACT
>JAZKTD010000237.1:0-5422 GCA_036625705.1 Salinivenus sp. | reverse complement strand
ACACCCCCACACGTACGGCGGCGCCCCCGACCGGCGGGCACACGGCCCGAGACAGGATCCCAAGCGGAGACGGGGGTGGCGCCGGGTTACTGCACGTGCACCGCGCGGACGCCCTCCACGCCGTCGAGCCCGGCGATGGCGTCGAGCACGTCTTCGGGGATGGTCTCGTCGACGTTCATGGCGGTGAGGGCCATCTCGCCGCGCCCCCGGCGGCCGAGCGCGAGCGCCCCGATGTTGACGTCGGCCTCGGACAGCAGGCGCCCCACGCCGGCCAGCATGCCGGGACGGTCGATGTTCTTGTAGAACAGCATCTCGCCCTCCGGGCGCGTCTCCAGGTCGTACTCGTTGACCCGGACGAGCCGCAGGTCGTCGCCGTTGAAGAGGGTGCCGGCCACGACGTGCTCCGTCTCGGCGGTCTCGGCGACGATCTCGATCAGCGTGGTGTAGCTGCCGCCCTCCGACTCGCGGGACTCTCGGAAGCGCAGGCCGATGTCCTCGGCCAGCACCGGGGCGTTGATGAAGTTGACCGGCTCGTCGGCCCACTGGTTGAGGACCCCCCGCAGGGCCGCCACCGACAGCACCTCGGCGTAGCGGCGCGGGACGTCCCCGCGGCACCGCACGGTGAGGCTCTTGACGTTCTCCTCGGCAAGCTGGTAGGCAATCTGGCCGAGCCGGTCGGCGAGGCGCATGTAGGGCTGCACCTCTTCCTTGCCGGCCATCTTCAGCGCCATCCCGTTGACCGGCGTGTCGACCGGATCGCCCCGCAGCGCGCTCACGACCTGTTCGGTGATCTGGGTCGCCACCTTCGCCTGCGCCGCCCCGGTTGTGGCGGCGATGTGGGGGGTGGCCACCACGTTCGGATGGGCGATCAGGTCGTACAGGACGTCGGACTCGGGCGGCTCCTCGGAGTAGACGTCCAGCGCCGCCGCGGCCACCTCGCCGTCGTTGAGGGCGCCGAGCAGGGCCTCCTCGTCGACGATGCCGCCGCGGGCACAGTTTACGAGGCGCACCTCGTTTTTGCACTGGGCCAGCTCCTCGGTCCCGATCATGCCCCGCGTCTCGTCGTTGAGCGGCGCGTGGACCGTGATGAAGTCGCTCTCCGCCAGCAGCTCGTCGAGGGGAACGAGCGTGACTCCGAGCCGGGTAGCGACCTCGTCGGACACCAGGGGATCGAAGCCGAGAAGGTCCATCCCGTAGCCCTGCATGCGCTCGGCGACGGCCCGGCCCACCTTGCCGATCCCAACGACGCCGAGCGTCTTGTCGTGCAGCTCGGCCCCGGCAAATTTTTTCTTGTCCCAGTTCCCGTCTCGCAGGGAGTGGTTGGCCTGCGGAATGGTGCGGGCCATCGACTGCAGCATCGCGCAGGCGTGCTCGGCGGTGGAGATGGTGTTGCCGTCCGGCGCGTTGCACACCAGGATGCCCCGGCGCGTGGCGGCGTCCAGGTCGATGTTGTCGACGCCCACGCCCGCCCGGCCAATGACCTGCAGGTGGTCGGCCTCGTCGATGAGTTCCGGCGTCACCGTGGTGCCGCTCCGCACGATCCAGCCGTGGGCCCGCTGCAGGTGCTCCCTGAGCGTCGCCTCGTCGTAGTCGAGCAGTTCGTCGACCTCGATGTTATGGTCGCTCAGGATGTCGTGCCCGACCGGGTCGATCGGGTCGGTGAGGAGAACGGTGTGCGACATAGACGGGGCGGGTAGGTCTGAGAAGAGAGGGACGCGAACACGTCACAACTAAGGCCTCACCGCTCATCAAATGCAGCGGGGCGGCGTAAAAAACCGGCCAAGTCTGTTCCGCGGGGGGGTCACTCCTCGAGTTGCTCCTGAATCCAGCGGCGGAGGGCGCCGACGCCGCGGTTCGTTTCGGCGGAGGTGAGAATGACGGGGCGCTCGAGGCCCAGGTCCGACAGGCAGTCCTCGACCTGCCGCTCGGCCTGGGCCCGCCCGTTGCCGGAGAGCTTGTCGGCCTTCGTGAGGGCCAGGAGGTGGGGGACCCCTACCTGATCGAGCCGCTCGATGAGGGCGACGTCGCTGTCCATCGGGGGGTGTCGGCTGTCGATCAGCTGCACGACACCGCGCAGGGGCGCCCGCTCGGCCAGGTAGCGTTCCTGCAGCTGCGCCCACTCGGCGCGGGCGGACGTCGGCGCCTTCGCGTAGCCGTAGCCCGGCAGGTCGACGGCGTAGAAGCGGTCGTCGATCCGGAAGTAATTGAGCTGCTGCGTCTTGCCGGGGGTCTTGCTCGTGTACGCCAGGTTCTTCCGGCCGAGCAGGGCGTTGAGCAGCGAGCTCTTGCCGACGTTCGACCGGCCGACAAACGCAATCTCGGGACGGCCGTCGGCCGGGAGCTGGTCCCACTGCGCCGCGCCGATGACGAAGGTGGCCTGATCGAGCATGGGGGAGGCGGGAGCAACTGAAAAGGGGGGCGGCAGTCGAGGAGGACGCGCCGAATGGGAGGGGGCCACCTGAAAAAGGCCGCCCCCCGCAGCCTCGCGGGCGGCGACCTCGTGTGCGTTCGGGGCGATCGACCGGTGGATGCCGCCTCGGTGAGGCCCTATCCCATAACGTCCCGCACCGTCTCACCGATGAGGGCCGGGTTCTTCACGACCGTCGCGCCGGCGGCCTCGAGGGCCTCGAACTTGGCCTCGGCCGTGCCGGACCCGCCCGACACGATGGCGCCGGCGTGGCCCATGCGGCGGCCCGGCGGTGCCGTGCGCCCGGCAATGAAGCCGAAGACCGGGGTGCTCATGTGGTCGTGGACGTAGCGGGCGGCCTCCTGCTCGTCGGACCCGCCGATCTCACCGATCAGGACGACGCCCTCCGTGTCCGGGTCGTCCTCGAACATCTCCAGCGCGTCGACGAAGCGGGTGCCGATTACCGGGTCTCCGCCGATGCCGACGGCGGTGCTCTGCCCGTAGCCGGCCCGGGTGAGCTGGTCGACGGCCTCGTAGGTGAGGGTGCCCGAGCGCGAGATGAGCCCGATCGGGCCCGGCTCGAAGATCATCGCCGGCATGATGCCCACCTTCGCCTCGCCCGGCGTGATGGCGCCCGGGCAGTTCGGCCCGATGAGGTGGGCCCCCTGCTTCCGGACGTAGTGGTACGTCGGCTTCATGTCGGCCTGCGGAATGCCCTCCGTGATGCAGATGATCACCTCGACGCCGGCGTCGGCGGCTTCCTGGATCGCGTCGGCGGCGAAGGGGGGCGGGACGAAAATGATGGACGTGTTTGCGTCCTCGTGCTCGACGGCCTCGGCCACGGTGTCGTAGACCGGCCGGTCGAGGTGGGACTGTCCGCCCTTGCCGGGCGTGACGCCGGCCACCACGTTCGTGCCGTAGTCGATCATCTGCTCGGCGTGGAAGGAGCCCTCGGACCCGGTGAGGCCCTGAACCACAACGCGCGTGTCGTCGTCGACGAGAATGCTCATACCAGTGGGGAGTTCGGAGTGGGGAATGTGGAGTGCAGAGTGAGGAGTCGGCCCGGCGGGGAGCACATCCTCCGAGGGGCATGGTACCGATCGGCGCGAAGAACCGCCAGCGGCGCCGGAAAAGAACGATCCAAAATTGGGGCCGAGACGCGTTGTGTGCGCGGCCCGATCCAGGAACGAGCACGGTTCGCCCTCACACGCCCCGCGACCGCACCGCGCATCACTCATCACGCATCAGCGCATCACCCACCTGTAGCAGCACCGACTCGTCGAAGTGGGGGCCCAGAAGCTGAAGGCCCACCGGCAGGTCCGAGTGGTCGGGGTGGGGACCGATCGGCACGCTCAGGCCCGGAATGCCGGCGAGGTTCGCCGTCACCGTGTAGATGTCGTTGAGGTACATCTCCAGCGGGTCGTCGGTCTTCTCGCCGAGCTGGAAGGGCGGCGTCGGCGTGGTCGGCGTCACGAGCACGTCTACGTCCTCGAAGGCCCGGTCGAAGTCGTGCCGGATGAGGGTGCGGACGCGCTGGGCCTTCTCGTAGTACTTGTCGTAGTAGCCGGCCGAGAGGGCGTAGGTCCCGAGCATGATGCGGCGCTTCACCTCGTCGCCGAAGCCCTCCGTCCGGGTGCGGGTGTAGAGGGCGTCGAGGGCGCTCTGTTCGTCGTCGAGCTGAGCCTCGAGCTCGGCGACCCGGGCCTCCTCGCCCGCGGTACGGGCGGCGGAGAGCTCGTCCTGGAGGGCCTCGCGTTGCTCGCGGAGCCGCTGCTTCGTGTCCTGCAGATCGGCGCGGTAGCCGTAGCGGATGCCGTCGTAGCGGGCCAGGTTGCTGGAGGCCTCGGCGGTGGCGAGCAGGTAATACGTCGCGACGCCGTACTCGGTGTGGGGGAGAGAGACGGTCTCCACGCTCGCGCCCCGGTCTTCGAGGGCGGCCACCTCGTCGCGCACCATCTCCTGGATGGCCGGGTCGAGGCCCTCGGCGAAGTACTCCTCGGGGAGGCCGACGCGAAGGCCCTCGACGGTGCCGGTGAGGGCGTCGGTGTAATCGGGCACCTCGACAGGGGCGCTGGTCGAGTCGCTGGCGTCCTCGCCCGCGATGACGTTGAGGAGCGTGGCCACGTCCTCGACGCTGCGGGCGAGGGGGCCGATCACGTCGAGCGACGAGGCAAACGCCACGAGGCCCGAGCGGCTCACGCGGCCGTAGGTGGGCTTCAGGCCCACGACGCCGCAGAACGCCGACGGCTGTCGCACCGAGCCGCCGGTGTCGCTCCCGAGGGCGGCGTGGCACATGCCCGCCGCCACCGCCGCGGCGGAGCCGCCCGACGACCCGCCGGGCACGTAGTCGGTATCGTGGGGGTTGCGCACGGGGCCGAAGTGGGACGTCTCGTTCGACGACCCCATCGCAAACTCGTCGCAGTTGGTCTTCCCGATGAAGATGGCCCCGGCGTCGCGCAGGCGATCGATGACCGTCGCGTCGTAGAGGGACGAGAAGTCCTTCAGCATCCGCGAGCCGCAGCTCACCGGATAGCCCCGAATGCAGATGTTGTCCTTCACCGCCAGGACCAGACCCGAGAGGGGGCGCGCATTGCCGCGCTCCCGCTGGCTGTCGAGGTAACGGGCGTGGTTCAGGGCGCCGTCCCGATCGACGGTGGTGAAGGCGTTGATTTCGTCGTCGCGCTCGTCGATGCGGTCCAAAAAGGACGAGACCAGTGCCTCGCAGCTGGTCTCGCCGGCGTCGAGGGCCCGGTGGGCCTCGGCGAACGTAGGGTGGTCCATGCTGGCAGACAATGCTTCACAGAACGGAAGGGAGAGAAATCGCGCGCGGAAGGGAGGAGCGCGCGGGAGCGGCGGCTAGGAGGAGGGCTCCGCCTTCTCGTCGGGGGTGTCCGCCGCGTCGCCGGTCGACTCTTCACCGGACGCGGCCGGCTCGGGGGACGACTCCTCCTGCGAGCCCTGCTGCTGAGCGGACTGCTGCTGAGACGCCTGCTGGGGCTCCCGCGACTGAGGCTG
>JAZKTD010000236.1:0-5485 GCA_036625705.1 Salinivenus sp. | reverse complement strand
GCCTTGGATTTTGAGATCGCGCGTACTTGCATAATCACGGTTGACGCTGCACTACGTCAGAGGCAACTGGGCCTCCATCGCTCGATCGAGCTTTCAGCATACGATCACCCCGTCCCAACCGGGCCGCAGCTTTGCAGTTACCGAAAACGTCTCCTTTCTTGATGTCCCCGTTCCGTCGCGGCGGCTCCTCGCACATCGCCCCTTCCTTTCATGGCGCACCTCTCGGTCGAGAACGTGACGAAGCGCTACGGCGACACCGTGGCGGTTGACGACGTGTCGTTCGAGGCCCGGCCCGGCCGCATCCTCGGCCTCCTCGGCCCCAATGGCGCGGGCAAGACGTCCACCATCCGCATGATCACCTACATCATGGTGCCGGACGCGGGCACCATCCGGTTCGACGGGCAGTCGGTGGGGCCGTGGAGCCAGCAGCGCATGGGGTACCTGCCCGAGGAGCGGGGCCTCTACAAGCGCCTCCGCGTGAAGGAGCAACTCGTCTACCTCGGCACGCTCAAGGGCCTCTCCCGGGCCGAGGCCGCCGACCGGGCCGACCACTGGCTCGGCCGCTTCGACGCCACCGAGTGGGCCGACCTCGCGACCAAGGAGCTCTCGAAGGGCATGCAGCAGAAGGTCCAGTTTATCGCGACCCTGCTGCACGACCCCTCGCTCCTCATCTTCGACGAGCCGTTCAGCGGCCTCGACCCGATCAACGCCGACCTGCTGCGCGACATCATCCTGGAGCTGCGCCGCGACGACCGGACCATCCTCTTCGCCTCCCACCGCATGGAGCAGGTCGAGCAGCTCTGCGACGACATCTGCCTGATGGCGCAGGGGGACGTGGTGCTGCAGGGGCCCCTCCGCGAGGTCAAGGAGCAGTTCGGCCAGAATACCCTCGTCCTGGAGTTCGACGGCGACGACGCCTTCATCGACGAGCTCGAGGCCGAGGGCCGGGTGCGCGTCCACAGCCGGAGCGCCCACCGCACCGAGCTGCACCTCACCGACGGCACCGAGGCCCGGCCGGTGCTGGACCGCGCCCTCGACCGCACCGACGAGCTCTACCGGTACGAGCGCGTGGCGCCGCCGCTCAACGAGATTTTCGTCGAGGTGGTGGGGGAGGCCCAGGCCGAGCGCCTGCGCGACCCGACCCCGGCGGCGGAGCGGTAGAGGCCCCGTCGGCCGTGGCCCCTTCTCGGTACTCTGGAATGAGATTCGCGGACTCGCATGTCGGTTCAGAAGATCTGGCTCATCCTTCGCAGCGAGTTCTGGCGCCGCGTGCGCTCGACGGCGTTTCTGCTGGCCACGGTTCTGGTGCCGATCGGCTTCGTCGCGCTGGGGGCCGCCCCCGCCCTGTTTGGCTATCTCGCGGGGCAGACGGCCCAGCACACGATCGCTATCGTCGACGAGACCGGTCGCCTCGCCGACTCGCTGGGGGCCGGCGTCGGGGAGCAGCTCACCTTCCGCCCGACCGACGCCCCGGAAGACTCGGTGCGGGCGGCCGTGCGGGCCGGGCGGTACGACGGCTACCTCCACCTCCCGGCCTCGCTGCTGGAGGGCACGGGCGAGGCCACCTACTTCTCGACGGAGGGCGGGGGCCTCTCGCTCCGGGCTCAGCTCGACAGCCGGGTAAACGGGGCCGTGCGCGCCCGTCGCCTGGAGGCGGCCGGGGCCTCCGACACCGTGCGCTCGATCGTCGGGTCCGACGTCGCCCTCGCGACGCGGAAGCTGAGCGCGGAGGGCACGACGGCCGACTCGTCCCTCGCCTACACGGCCATCGGCTACGCCATGGCCTTCATCATCTACCTCGCCGTGCTCTTCTACGGGCAGTTCGTGATGCAGGGCGTGATCGAGGAGAAGAGCAACCGGGTCGTCGAGATCATCGTGTCGTCGGTCCGGCCGTTCGAGCTGCTGATGGGCAAGGTGCTGGGCATCGGGGCGATGGGGCTGGCCCAGATGCTGACCTGGGCGGCCGTCGGTCTGGGCGGCTCCGCAGCTGTGGGTCCCCTGCTGGTCCTGTTCTTCGACCCGTCGGACCTCGGGGCGCCCGAGGGCGCGTCCGCCGCCGCGATGCAGGAGGCGGCCGGCGTGACGATCCCCACCATTCCGCTCGACCTCGTCGTCTGGTTCCTTCTCTTCTTTCTGGGCGGCTTCCTGCTGTACGCCGCGCTCTTCGCGGCCGTCGGCTCGGCCGTCGAGCAGCAGCAGGACGCCCAGAGCCTGCTCATCCCCGTGATGACGCCCCTCATCCTGCCGATCCTCTTCCTCGTCTTCGTGATCGAAGCCCCGAACGCCACGGCGTCGGTCGTGCTGTCGATGGTGCCGTTCTTCTCGCCGATCCTCATGGTCCTGCGCGCCGCCATCACCTCGGTGCCCCTCTGGCAGATTGTCGTTTCGTTTGCGCTGCTGATCGCCACCTTCGTGGGCACGATCTGGGTCGCGGGCCGCGTCTACCGGGTCGGCATCCTCTCCTACGGCAAAACGCCGAGCCTCCGGGAGATTGCGACGTGGGTGACGTACGAGTAGCGGCGGGGCGGTCCGCCCGCTTCGGCGGCGTACGCTCCGTGCCTCGTTCGACGGCCGCGTCCGGGGAGGGTGTGGGGGTATGGAAGTGTGGGAGTGTGGGCGCATCCACGCTGTGGTTCCGGCCGTCGGTGCTGCAAACGCCCCTTCGCCTCTGCCCCCCTCTCTCACGCTTCCCCCTCTTTCCATTCCCCTCCTGTCCCTCGCCGGCCCCTCCAACGACCGATGACCCCCGTTTTCACGCGGGATTAGCGGCCAGACGCGTCCCCACGGGCCGCTGGGCCGGGCCGGCGCCGATCTTCTTTCTCCGTCGCGCATTTATATAGAGTCGCTCTGGGCCCACATGCTTGCGCAGTGACTGCGCACGGGCCCGCGAGCGGCGCCCGCACCGTCCGTGCTGATTGCCCCAACCCGCACCGCTCTATGGACACGACGATCTCGAAAGCATCCCCGGTCGAATACGAGCTGGAGCTCCACGCCACGGCCGAGGAGATGGAGCCCAAACTGAAAGAGGCCCTCAAGGAGCAGCGGAAGCACATGGACGTGCAGGGCTTCCGCAAGGGCAAGGTCCCGCTCGGCCTCGTCAAGAAGATGCACGGGGACCGGATCGGGTACAAGGTCGCCGAAGAGTTCGTGCAGGAGGCCTTCGAGGCCGAGGTCGACGACAGCGACGACATCGAGCCGCTCGGGCAGCCCACCATCACGGAGCTCGACTACGAGGTCGACGAGGACCTGCGGGCGGTGGTGCGCTTCGGCGTGCGGCCCGAGGTCGACCTGCAGGACGTCTCGACCGAGCAGATCTCGATGCTGGAGCACGAGATCAGCGAGGAGGACGTCGAGGAGGAAATCGAGCGCCTCCGGACCGAGGAGGCCGACCTCCTCCCGATGGAGGACGAGCCGGCCGGGGAGGAGGACTTCGTCAACATCGACCTCCAGCGCATCGACCCGCAGACCGATACCCCCATCATCGGCGACAAGGACGAGGACCTTTCCTTCTTCCTCGACGACGAGCGCCTGAAGGAGGAGCTGCGCGAGGCGCTCGTGGGCAAGAAGGCGGGCGACACGTTCCGCGTGCAGTTGCCCCAGGACATGCACGACCACGACCACGGCCCCGGCGGGCCCGACCACGACCACGGCGACGAGGAGGACCGCCTCTACGAAGTCACCGTCAACGACGTGAAGGAACGCGACCTTCCCCCGTTCGACGAGGCCTTTGTGCGGCGCATCTCCGAGCAGGAGTTCGAGGACCCGGAGGCCTTCCGCGAGGAGGTGCGGCGGCAGCTTCAGGAGCAGTGGGACGAGCAGGCCCGCGAGATGGTGCAGGGCGAGATCATCGACAAGATGCTGGAGCTCCACCCCGTTCCGGTGCCGGAGTCGGTCATCGAGACGTACCTCGACTCCTTCGTCAAGCAGGTCGAGGAGGAGCACGACGGGGAGCTGCCGGACGACTTCGACGAGGAGCACTTTCGCAACCGCAACCGGCGGGACGCCGAGAAGCAGGGCCGCTGGATGCTCATCCGCGACAAGATCATCGAGGAGGAGGACCTGGAGGTCAGCGACGAGGAGTTGCAGGACTTCTTTGCCGAACAGGCGGCGGGGGACGACGAGGTGAGCGCACAGCAGATCGAGCAGTTCTACCGCCAGATGCCCCGCATGATGGATCGGGTGAAGCAGCAGATCCTGAGCGATAAGGTGTACGACCTGCTCATCGAGCGCTTCGACGTCCAGCGTAAGAGCCGCGACGAGTTCGAAGAGGAGATGCAGCGGGAGCGTCAAGCCCGCCAGACCGTTGCGCCGTAGGGGCCGGCCGCGGGACCAAGTGCAGGCGCGGACGCGACCCGCGTCCGACTTTTCCTTTTCCCGGAATCCTCCGTCCCCAGACACCGAGCGAACGGAACGATTTCCCGCTGCTCAGGGTGTCATTTCTTCTGAAAACCCACCGTATTCCGTACTGATTTCTCGCTGCCATGGCCGACGCCGACGACTTCATTAAATTCAGCAAGAGCCTGACGTCGATGCCCCGCGACATCTACCAGGGGGGCATGGGCGATCAGCCGACGTCCGGGCTCGTTCCGATGGTCGTCGAGCAGACCACGCGGGGCGAGCGTGCCTACGACATCTTCAGCCGCCTGCTCAAGGAGCGGATCGTCTTCATTGGGACGCCGATCAACGACCAGATCGCCAACCTGACGGTCGCGCAGCTCCTGTACCTCGAGAGCGAATCCTCGGAGAAGGACATCAACCTTTACGTCAACTCGCCGGGCGGCGTCATCTACAGCGGCCTCGGCGTCTACGACACGATGCAGTACGTGAACGCGCCGGTGGCCACCATCTGCGTGGGGCTGGCCGCCTCGATGGGCTCGGTGCTGCTGGCCGCCGGGGAGGACGGCCGCCGCGCCGCCCTGCCCAACGCACGGGTCATGATTCACCAGCCGATGGGCGGGGCTGAAGGCCAGGCCTCCGACATCGAGATTCAGGCCCAGGAAATCATGTGGCTCAAGAAGCGGCTCTACGAGATCCTGGCCCTCCACACCGACAAGGACATCGACCAGATCGAGGACGACGCCGACCGCAACTACTGGATGAGCGCCGAAGAATCACAGGAATACGGCCTCGTGGACAACGTCCTCAATCCCCAGAATCTCGAGGGCCTCAAGTCCATCCGGCCCAACGGGGAGCCCTCGGCCGACCTCGACGACGAGGCGGACGACGAGTAGAGGACATCCGGGCTTTTCGACGAGCCGGCGGCGGTCCCGAGGACGTTCGGGACCGTCGCTTTTGTATTTTGGCGTCTCCCTGCAACCTGCGACCCGATCGGCCTGTCGGCGTGGGACAGATCGCCGTCTCCACGTTCATACCCCGGTCCCATGCGTCTTTTTCGCGTCGGCCTCGTCGCATTGCTCGTCGCCCTTCTGTCGTCCCCCGTTCTGGGCCAGGCCTCGCGGACCGTGACCCGTACCGTCGACTTAGA
>JAZKTD010000235.1:0-5493 GCA_036625705.1 Salinivenus sp. | reverse complement strand
CCGTCGGGGCACAGCCTGCGAGCCCGTCGGCGGCTGGTCGGTCTTTGTGGTGCGGGACGGCACTGAACGGCGCGCTCCCCAGGCCGTACGGCCCCGATGTGTGCTTCCTCTCACAACCCCAATGATCTGGCGATGGACGTTGCAGTTCTCGGTGCGAACGGCGGCATCGGTCGCCAACTCCTTCCCCGTCTCGCCGATGCGGGCCACGACGCCGTCGGGGTCGTCCGGTCCGAGGCGCAGTTCGAGCGCATGCGAGAGCTCGGGGCCCATCCTCGGCTGGGTGATCTCGAAGGCGAGTTTGCCCATGCGCTGCAGGGGGCCGACGCGGTCGTCTTTACCGCCGGCTCCGGCGGGGCGACCGGCTGGGACAAGACGCTCATGGTGGACCTCTGGGGCGCCCGCCGGGCGGTGGACGCCTGCGAGGAGCGCGGCATCGACCGCTTTGTCATGATCAGCGCCCGGGGCGCGGCCGACCCCGACACGGGCTACGAGCCGCTGCGCCCCTACCTCGTGGCCAAGCGCTGCGCGGACGACTACCTCCAGCGCTCCGCCCTCGCGGACACGGTCCTGCGGCCCACCACCTTGACGGACGAGGACGGGACGGACCGGATCACCGCCGCGTTCACGCCGGCCGGCGGCGGCGACGACATCCCGCGGGCCGACGTGGCGGCCGCCGTGGTGGCGTGCCTGGAGGACGACGCCACGATCGGCCACACGATCGAACTCTACGGGGGCGACACGCCCGTCGAAGAAGCCGTCCGTCCAGAGGCGTAAATACCGAATCCTGTAGCAGGATAACCTCCGTCGGTCGGCCTTCGGCCTCTGGTGGGTTTGGATGTGAGGACGTGCGCGGCCCGACTGCCGTCGGGGTGGAAGTATGGAGGCAAAATACGTCCATACATCCATCCTTCCAGACTTCCACACCCGAACGGAGCGTGCACTCAAGGAGGTCGAGTGCCAGCGGAGTTCGGGTTACCAGCCGGGCAGCAGGTTGACGCCGACGAAGCCCCCCTTGTCCGGTCGCTGGAACGGCACGGCGTAGAAGACCTCGACGATCAGCGAGCCGAAGAGGTTCATCCGGGCACTCACGCCGGTGCTCACGACCGGAATGCGGGACTCGGACTCGCGGGCCCACTTGAGGACCGGGGCGTCCTCGGCCGTCCACGCGAGGCCGGCGTCCGTGAACGCGGTCAGCTCGGTGGGGAGGTACGGGAAGGAGATGAGGCCGAACTGGTCGGTCCCGAGGAGCGGGAGCCGCACCTCTGCGCTGGCCACGGCGACGCGGGTTCCGACGAGGCGGTTCAGCGGCTCGCACGAGCCGGTCGTCGAGAGGCATTCGTCGGGGTCGAAGGAATTGAAGCTATACCCGCGCAGGTAGCTCGGCGTAAACGAGTCCCCGAGATACTCCGAGGAGAAGAGGTCCCCTTCCTCGGCCCCGTAGTTCCCGGCGTGAAAGAGGCGGCCGGCGAACGTCACCGGGCCGGCGCGCACGTAGCGGCGGACGTCGGCGAGCGCCGATAGGTACTGGGCATCCCCGAACTCGTTGCTGGATCCGAGGGTCGCCCCGACCTGCAGCCGGTAGCGGCCGCCCTGGACGGGGGAGGTGAAGCCGACGTTGGAGTAGTCGACGACGTAGGCCAGGGACGACTGCGACAGGTAGAGCGGATCCGGGGAGGGCACAGACGCATCCTCGATCCGAATAAATCCGCCCGGGGTCCGCTCGAACGTGCGGAGGTCCGTGTCGAACCCGTACCGCGCCATCCCGGTCTGGAGCTCTACCCGGCGTGTGCTCTGGAGGGGGTAGGCCCCGAGCACCCCCACCCGCGTCGCGAACACCCGCTCCTCCAGTTCCGCGAAGCGCAGCCGCCCGTCGACGATCGAGGTGAAGCCCCGCCGCGTGACGAAGGGGACGTGCGACACCTGGGCACCGTAGTTGAGGCGCTGGGCCCGGTTGAGGTACGTCACCTGTCCGCCAACATCCTGAAGGGTGCCGTTGGCGAGGACGTCGACCGAAAGATTGTGCTCCCCGAGCATGTCGCTGAAGTAAATCCCGACGCTTCCGCCGAGTCGCGTCCCGAACCCACCGCCGACGGAGACGCCCACGGAGGGGGGCGCAATGCCGTCGAGCTGGAGGCGCGGACGGTACGGGCGGACCGCGCCGTAGTCGCCGTCGGGGAGGCCCGCGGTCGGAGTGTTGAGGGCTCCCTGGACCACCCTGCCGCCCGTCCAGGGGGGTAGAAGCCCGGCCACCGCCGCGAGCGACGTGTCGACCTCGACCGTGTCGGGGCGCGCCTCGGCCGCCGCCGCCATCCCCGCCGGCACCGGCACGCCCTCCTCGCGTCGGCGGCTGAGCTCCGACGGATCGAGGGCGAACACCGTGTACGCGTTGTCCGAGAAGACCGAGAACATCATGGCGCCGCTCTGGGCGGCGACCGTCATGGCGGGGGAGAGGGCCGTAAAGCCGCTGGCGCCGGTCTGGAGGCGCGTGATGGGGCGGGCGTCCCCGGTTTCCACGTCCAGGTAGTGGACGTCCTTGAAGCCGTCGTGGTCGCTGATGAAGTAGAGCCCCCGTCCGTCGGGCGCGAACTGCGGGTTGTGCTGCAGGCCCCGGTCGAAGGGGCGCAGCGGCGTGATGGTGCCGTCGTCCACGTCGAGCAGGGACAGGCGCGGCTCGCCGAAGCGCAGGCGGTCGAAGTCGGTGCCGTCCGGGTCGCGGTCGGTCACGAAGGCCAGCTGGGCGCCGTCCGGCGACCAGGTCGGCTGCAGGTCGCCGTAGCGGTCGTCGGTGAGCTGGCGGACGTTGCCGGACGACAGGTCGACGAGGTAGAGGTCGCTGATGCCACCGGCCATGCCCGAGACCGCAATTGAGGCCCCGTCGGGCGACCAGGCCGGCTGCGTGAGGGCCGTGACGCCCTCGACGGCGAGCCGCCGCTCAATCCGGTTGGTCTCCACGTTCCAGATGGTGAGCTCGTTGTCCCCCTCCGCGAAGGTCACGAAGGCAAACCGGCGCCCGTCCGGCGACCACGTGCCGGCGGAGTTGATGAAGCGGATGGCGTCGAAGTGGGCGTCGCGGTTGGCGGAGCGGAGCCGGGTGACGATGCGGCCCGTCTGGGCGTCGGCCACGTAGAGATTCATCGAGAAGAGGTCCTTCGTGGACAGGACCGCCACGTAGCGCCCGTCCGGGCTCAGGGCGGGAGAGACGTTTACGTCGCCGGCGCCCGTGCTCGCGCCGAGCACGAGTCGACCGGCTTCCTGGGCGGGGGTGCGCCCCTCCACGAGGGGGCCGTAGGCCGCCCGGACCGTGCGACGCCAGTCCCGGGAGAGGGAGTCCGTCGTCATTCCGGTCACGACGGTGACGCCCTCCTCGACCCCGCCCTGCCCGGCGAGCCTGTACAGGTCCGTCACCGCCCCGTCCCCGTACGTGCCGCCGATGTAGGCCATGTAGGCCTGTCCGTACCGGTAGGGGAAGTAGCGCCCCGTTGAGAGATCCTTGATGGTGGGCAGGTCGTCGCGCACGAGGGCGTCCCGGAGCCACATGGCGGTGTGCGGGTCGTGGGCCCCGAGCGACAGGTACTCGGCCATCCCCTCGATCAGCCAGAGCGGCAGGCGCTGGAGGCGAATGCCGGTGGGATTCGAGAGGGCGAGGTCGTACTGGTAGGAGTGCACCAGCTCGTGGCCGAGGACGTGGTCGGTCTCGCCGTAGAGCCCGGTAAACGGCATGACGACCCGCTGCTTCAGGCCCTCCGTCACGCCCCCCACGCCCTGTCCGATCGACCCGCCGATGACGTTGGTCTGCTGAAAGTCCGCGTCGTTGGCGTAGAAGATGAGAGGACGGCGCGCGGTCAACTCGTGGCTGAAGACCGTGCGGTGCCGCTCGTACCAGCGGTCGGCCATGCGCGCGGCGTCGCGGGCGGCCGTTTCGGTTTCCTCGTAGAAGTAGAGGTCGAAGTAGTCGGTCGGCAGAATGTCGAACTGGAACCGGTCGTACTGGACCTTATTGCGACCGAAGTACTGGGCCGGGGCGTCCCCGACGACAAACGCGACGAGCAGAAGAAACGAAAGGAGAAGGCGAAGGGGCGAGAACATGTAGACCTCCGGGAGAAGAGAGCGAGCCGCCGTCGCGGAGCGGCGCACTCGGCTCTAGACGGTAGACGAACAATGGGGGACTGAGGGGGAAACAGCCGGAATACCCATTGGACCCCGGATGGAGACCTCGGTTCGGGGGGGACGGTGAAATTTTGGAGCGTTCGGAGAGTCGGGTCGTGGAGACGGAAGCCTCATCGGGACCTATGGCCTCCCAGTGTTGGCCACCGGAGGCAACGCCCGAAAATCACCGACGAGGGGGCCGAGGAGTGGAAGTGCTGCGGGTCCCTTGGCGTCCACTGCACGACGAGGCCGCCGTGCACGGTGGCGGCCCTCCCCGACGTGGTTGTCCCCAGCACCCGCAGCCTGGGGCTCGCTCGTGGGGGCGGATCCGCAGCAGAGTGAGCCGGGCTCCCGTGCCCCTCCACCACCCGTCGCGTCCGGCACAGCGACACCGGGACGCCGGCCGACACACGCCGGACCGCTACCGAGACGCCTGCGCCTGCCGGCGCCGGTCCCACATTTTCTGCTGGTTGGTGCCGGGCGGGACGGCGTACGGGTCGTTGGGCAGTTCGAACCGTTTTAGGACGGGGTAGCGCTTCTTGTACTCGAACGGCTTGGGGGTGCCTTCGGGCTCATCCCCGAGAACGAGCACCATCGTGCCCGGGTTGAGGAGCTCGCCCTGCATCGAGGAGGGGCCCATGTGCCCGGCCGTCGTTTTCCAGGGCTCCGCCCAGTCGTAGATCCACTTGGCGTCGGCGTCCACGAGGCGGACGCAGCCGTGGCTCATGGGGCCGCCAGTGGGCATCGAGTACTGATGGATGTGAATGCCCCGCGAGGCCACGAAGTTGAACACCCAGCGCATATTCCATTCCTCTCCGGGCGGGCTCATCGTCGAGATCCGCTGCTTCTGCTTCCAGTTGAAGTTGAACCGGCCGTTCGGGGTGGCAGTCGAGTCGGGGTTGCCGGTGTTGACGATGCCCCAGCGCGCGAGCTTGCCGTACTCGTAGGCGGCAAAGGCCTGCACCCGCTTGTGGATGACGAAGAGCTTTTTGAGGGTGTGGGCGCCCGGGTAGTAGCGGGGGAACGGCGAGTACGCCCGGAAGTCGAGGCCGTATTGGGTCGGGGCCACGAGGGTATCGCCGAGGGACGTGTTCTCGACCGTCCGTCGGTTGAGGAGTTCAATCAGCCGGGCCCGCTCGCGCCCGAGCTTCGAGTCGCCCTCGCCCAGCCGCTGATAGAGCCGGTTCCGGGCCACGACGTGGTTGCCGCTCGGGTCGTCGAGGACGGCGTACTCGTAGTAGACGTCGGGCAGATCGTTGAGGTTGTCCACACGCGTCGAGAGGATGTTCTCGATCGCGTACTGGTCGAAGTAGCCCTGGGCGGCGGCGGGAAGGGCCCCGACGGCCG
>JAZKTD010000014.1:0-26871 GCA_036625705.1 Salinivenus sp. | reverse complement strand
CGCCACCCCCTACTTTGCCGGCGTCTTCGACTACTGGCAGCGCGACGAGGTCGACACCGCCGAGGGCGACGACATCCCCGGGTACGCCCAGTTCATGACCCACGCCGAGGACCACGCCGACCGGCTCCTGCTCGAGAACGACAGCGCCTTTGCGCTCCTCGACGGCCTGATGATCGGGTTTGTCGGGGCGGAGAACGATCACTTTGCGGTGTCGGTCACGGGCCCGTTCGATTCGGAGCTGGCCGCCTACCTGCAGGACTGGCTCCCCAACTCGCGGCTCTCCCTCGGCCGGAAGGGAGAGGCCGCCCTCCCCGCCACGACGCTCACGGGGGAGAAGGGCTTCCGCGTAGCGCGGCCGTCGGAGGACCGCCCCAACCCCAGCAAGACGCTCGTCCGCGTCGAAAACGGCGTCAAGAGCATCGTCCGCGACGGCCGCATCACGGTCGGCGCCCGGCTCGCGTGGACGCAGATTTCGGCGGGCCGCGTCGCCCGCATCATCGAGCAGATCGACCGGACGATGGACGAGCTCGCCGCGTAGTTGCCCGCTCGCCGCCTCCTCACCACCGGCCCAATAACGACATGGCGGAGGACCCGTCCCCCGACACCGACGCCCCGGCGGACCCCGAGCCCCCCGACCCTGCGGTCGAGCGCCCCTGGCGGCCCGCGTCGGCGCCCGACGCCGCCCCTGAGCGCGACGCTGACCCCGACCGCTCCCCCGACGCTCCGTCGGGCCCGGAGGCCGAGCGGCCGTCTCCCGAGGCGGACCCGGCCGACGAGACAGCGTCCGATGCCGCCGGGCAGGAGCCCCCGGCCGAGACGCCCCTGGAGGAGCCCCCGACGCCACCGGAGAGCGGGCACCGACCCGACGCGGAAGACGAATCGCGACCCAGCGACGAGCCGGCCGCCGACGACCCGTTCCGGGACGCGTCTGCGCCCGACAAGGGCCCCGATCCCTCCACCTCGGCGGCGCCCTCCTCGCCCGACGCGTCCCCATCGACGACGTCTTCCGCCCCCGCGCCGAACGACGACGCCCCCCGTACCGGAGAGGCGGACGACCCGCCGGCCGTCCCCTCGTCCGCCCCGGAGGCGGGGCCGTCCGCGTCCGACGTCGAGGAGGTGGAGGGGAACCCGGAGAGCGCCCCGGATCGGCCCGCATCCGGGGACGCGCCCCCTTCCGACGGGGCCGACGCCGACGAGGCCCCACCGGACTCGTCCCCGCCCCCCGCGGAAGAGGACGACCGGTCGCCGACGGACGCGGGCCCGCCCCCGGATTCCTCGGTCGAGTTGCCGGACGCCGCGGACGCGTCACGTCCCGAGGATGCGCCCGAGCGAATTGAGGTCGAGGGCTCGCAGGAGGCCGACGGGGACGCCCCCGACCGAAAGGCGGCCCGCGAGGAAGGGAAGCAGATCAACGAGGAGGCCTTCGCGGACGACGCCGATGAGCGTTCCTGGACCGATCGCCTCGACGAAACCAACGACCGCCCCGACGCGGACCGGGCCCCCGACCGCGACGACTTCTACACCGACCAGCGCCGCGGCGTCCGCGGCGCCGAGCAGATCGAGGAGGAACTGCAGGACTTCGTCTACGAGGTCAACGACGGCACGGCGGACACCGACTGGACGCCCTCCCAGGTCGAGGCCCGAAAGACGGCGACCATGTTCGCGATCCTCGTGGGCAAGGTGGCCGAGGACATGAGCTACCAGCGGATGCCGGGGGACGAGTTCTGGGACCCGCGCAAGATCATGCGCCGCCAGATCGACAACCGTCCGCTCCGCCACTGCAAGATGGACTACACGAAGCGGCGGCTGGCGCTCCTCGTGGACACCTCGCCGTCCTGCCGGGACGAGGCCGTCTTCTACTCGAAGATCGCGTCGGGGGCGATGCTCCGCGACGACATCGACATCTTCCTCTGCCCCAACGGCCGGATCGACGCCCGCTTCGACCCGGAGCCGATGCGGTTCGTGGACGACGACCGGGGCGCCGACTGGGCCCTCGACGGGCGGACGGTGCTCTACTTTACCGACTGGGACGGGGCCGACGAGATCGTGACCCACTCGCGGGCCTGCAACCTCTACTGGTTCGACAACTGCCCGCCGGCGGACTACTGGGAGAGCCCGCGGGACCGCCGTCAGCGGGTGCGCCTGCAGTACCGGGGGCGGCACTTCCACTGCCCCGACCCGGATGCCTTCCGGCGGCTCGCCCGCAAAATCCGGCCCTAGATCTTTTCCTCGCCCATCGTGTCGAGCGGGACCCGCTGCACGGCGTCGGTCATCCAGCAGTCCTCGTGGGGCGGGGACGACTGGAGCGACAGGCGGAACAGGTAGCCGACGCGGCCCTCGCTCTCGGTCTGGAGGATCACCCCGATGCGGGCCGTGCCGTCCTCCACCTCCGCCTCGCTGTAGGTGGCCCCCTGGTGGTCGATCATCGGGCCGTAGGCCGGCGTGTCGAACAGGGTGCGGAACCGGCGGAGCGGGCCGGTGACGCGCTTGTTGTCGGGGGACGCGAAGTTGAAGGCGGCCTCGATGCCGGCGTCCTCGCGCGGCTCGTCGTTGCGGCCGAGGGCGTCGACCTGGAGGCGGACGACCTCTTTTGCGGAGAGGTCGGGCGAGGGCTCGGGCAGCGTGTCGGCGGAGGCGGACATGGGCGGTCGGGGGGCGGTCGGCGACGTGGCGGCGGGACGGGCGTGTGCGCCGTCGGGGCCCGCCGCGGCGGCGATCACCACCGGAAGCATCAGGAGGGACAGGAGCGTGCGCATCGGGCGGGACGCAGGATGGGCAGAAGCTAGTTGGGGGCGTCGTTGGCGGGCGACTCGGTCGAGGACGCATCTGCCCCGATGGTCTCCAGGGCCCGGAGGGCTTCGGTTGGGACCGCGAAGATGACGGTGTTCGAGTCGTCGCTGCTGAGGCTGTTGAGCGTCTGGAGGGTGCGCAGGTGCAGGGCGCCCTCCTCCGTGTTGAGCGTGCTGGCGGCGTCGGCCATGTTCTGGGCCGCCTCCAGCTCCCCTTCGGCCTGGATGGTGACGGCGCGGCGCTCCCGCTCGGCCTCGGCCTGCCGGGCAATGACCCGCTTCATGTTCTCCGCCAGGATGATGTCCTTCAGCTCCACGGACTGCACCTCGATGCCCCACGGGTCGGTGGCCTCGTCGATGATCTCGCGGATCTGTCGGGAGATGCGCTCCCGCTCGGCCAGCAGGGCGTCGAGGTCCACCTCGCCGACGATGTTGCGCATGGTGGTCTGGGCGAGCTGCTGGACGGCGTACATGTACTGCTCGACCTCCAGCACCGCCTTCTCGGCGTCGCGGACGCGGTAGTAGATCACCGCGTCGATCTCGACGGTCACGTTGTCGCGGGTGATGCTCTCCTGGCGCGGCACGTCGACGGCCTTGACGCGCATGTCGACCCGTTCCCAGGACTGGATCAGCGGGATCACCGTCCGCAGACCCGGGTCCAGCACGCCGACGAACTGACCGAGCGTAAACTTGACGCCCCGCTCGTACTCCTTCACCACCTTGAAGGTGCGGGCCACGGCCGCGCCCACGAGGAGAAGGAGGAGGCCGAGCGCGTAGTACGTGATCATGGCGAGGGGCGGGCCCGGTGCGCAGCACGGCCCTGTTCTATTTATGTGTAATGATAGTCATTGTACCTCGGAACGGCGGAGGTGCTCCTCAGGATGCCGTCAGATGCCAGTCTCTTTACACCGGCTCCGCTGCGGGCCCGCCGCCGACGCGTCCGAGGCGGGAGCCCCGCCCGGCCGTGGAACTGTCTCGCGCAGGGGGCGTGCAGCCTCCTGAATGCCGCCGCCGAGCGGCGCCGCGGCGATGGGCCCGTAGCTCAGTTGGTTAGAGCAGTCGACTCATAATCGATCGGTCGTGGGTTCGAGTCCCGCCGGGCCCACCCTCATTTCGTATAAACCCCTGATTGACAGGAATATACATGTATGCCGGTACAACATTGGTAAGACATTTCTCTGCGCGATGGGGGGCGAGCATTCGCAACTCCGTGTCCTCCTTGCGTTTATCGTGAAGGCATAGTCGGGGTGTACGTCGATCCCGAAAGACCCCCTCACTCTCCTCAATTCATTGAAAGGCACCCTCCTGGCCGGTCATAGGCCTACGGAGCTGTAGCTGGCCGCCAGGTTCCTATCATGAGCCTCCGCGACGCTTTTTCTGCCCGTACCATTGACACGTCGTCGCACGACATCGTGGGCGACTTTTTTGTGCCGATGCTGCAGAACGCCACGCGGTACGACCGCGGCGTGGAGGACGTTAGCTCCAGCCCGGTGCGAAGCGGACATATGGTGGGCTTTATTATCGAATATATCTATAAAAGTGAGTTCTAATACAGGCGAAGTTCGACTGAGACTTAGATGATAAGTTCGAACAAGACATGTAGGTAGACCATTACACTAAAAAATTTGAACAACTTCGGAAGGATAAAAATCAGAACAAGTACCCGGCGTCCACGAAGCACGCCGCACCCCACAAGCCCCTGCTCCTGCTCTCTGTGCTTGACCTATTCGCAGAGGGCAGAATCGAGGAGAACATGATCGAACCGGATCCCGGACTGCTCGATCTGTTCAACGGGTACTGGGATCTCCTCATGCCGGTCCAACGGCGCGGCAACATCGCCCTACCGTTTTATCATCTCACAAGCGAGGGCTTCTGGCACCTCATCCCGAAGCCCGGCAGCGAAGACGTGATTGAGGCCGGGCGCCGCCTTCGCACGATCCGCCAACTCAAAAACCACACCCGTGGGGCCCGGCTCGACGATGACCTTCATGCCCTGCTCCCCCATGAGGAGCCCCGAGACATTCTTCGGACTACCCTGATTGAGACGCACTTCGACGAATCGGTCCACGAGACTCTGGTCGAACAGAGTTCAATACACGTCGAAGCCTTCGAATACAGGCGCAAGCTGCTGCGGCAGGGCCGAGGGGAAGGCGAACCTGCGGGGGACCCGTCTGCCGAAATCAGCGAACCGGCCCGGGACCAGGGATTTCGACAGGCCGTCGTGGAGGCCTACGATCATCGGTGCGCCCTCAGCGGCATTCGCATCTTGACCGCGGACCACCATACGGCCGTCGATGCGGCTCACATCAAACCGTGGAGCGTAAGCCAGAACGACAATCCCCGAAACGGCCTCGCGCTGAGCAAGCTCTGTCACTGGGCCTTCGAGGAGGGCCTCTTCGCCATCTCGTCAGAATACACCATCCTGACCTCTTCGGAACTCACCGCTCCATATAACACGACCGGCCATCTGGACACATTGCACGATCGGTCGCTGCATCTCCCCGACGAAGAGGCACTCTGGCCCGCCCCCGAGTACTTGGCGTGGCACCGCGAGGAGCAATTTCGAGAATGAGGAACCGGCGACCTGGAATCTGCCGTCCCACTCTCACTCTGCTTCGCTCTCGTCCTCTGACGACGGGTCGGCCCCAGGTCTCTGAGGATCTCTATCTGCCTCATCCGTTCCTCTGGCGGTTCGGCTCGCCGTCGTTGGCACGGCCCAGGCCGATGCGAATGCCGTAGGCGCGCTACTCGTCGTGCATGGCCGTGATGACATGTGAAGGCTCCACGTCCGCCGACGTGCAGGCCTAGCCCGTCGTACTCGTCCGGCTCTGCTGGTGAACGAAAGCGCACAGTCCAGGTATCGCACCTCCCCTGCAAGAGCGGATCCATTCCCTGCACTGGGTCCCACCTCTCCGAAGTTGTTGCCTATCGCGCTGCGAGGCCGGCCATGATTGAAGACATGCGGCTCGAAAATGTCACGCTCTTCCGCGAGTTTACGGGGGAGAACCTCTCAAACGTGAACCTCGTCATCGGCGAAAACGACACCGGAAAGTCCACCCTGCTGCGGATGCTCTATGCCGTCAGCCGCAGCGTTCAGGATGTCACGCGCATGGACGACGACGCGCCCGCAGGACCATGCTCCGAGCTGCTGGCCAAGAAGCTGCAGTGGACGTTTCAGCCCCCGGAGCTGGAACTGGGAAAGATCATCCGGAAGCGTGAAGACCGGATCCGTCCCGAACGACGGATCATTCGACTCCGATTCCATTAACAGATCGTGAACAGATCCGCTGACAAACGATCGATCCGCCCATGTTCTCCTGGTTGAACAATTCGAACGGGTCGACGAAGCGCTCCGAAACGTCGGAGTATCCCAAAGTCCGACACCGGAGATCAGGGGTTCGGTACGTCGAGGCAGACGATCTCCTTCGGAGCGAAGCGGCCCAGCGCGAGCTCGACCAGGCGGATGAGGCCCTGGATGCCCTCGCGGCAGAGAGCGACGAAGACGATTAATCCCACTTCTGACGTTTCGACACGGCGATGAGCAACGTCGGCGTCACCCTCCTCCCGATCCTGGGAGGATTTTTGCTTCTGTACCTCTGCCACTACACCAAATTCCACGTTCGGCGGCTGCAGGGGTACTCGCTTTTCTTCCTCTCCGCCTGCGTCGGCTTTGGATTGCTCGTTGTGTCCTATGCGTTGGGTGCGTTTACTCAGGAGTTTCTTCCTCCCATATTTCGGGCGTGGGAGCATTTCGTCCCTGAGAACGACGGGTACTCCGGTACATTCGTAGGTTCGTTTCTTCTGGGGGTCACCCTCCTCCTTCTCAACGTTACCACTACTGAAGACGCGCAATCCAGGAAGGTCGTGGAAGACGAGGGAAACGACCTCGAATACCTTCTCAACGACGCCCTCGAACGAGCAAAACTCGTCCTCGTCACGCTGCGCAACCGGCAGGTCTACGTCGGCTTCGTAACGTCGAACGTGGACCCGAACAGCGAAAAAGAGTACGTCCGGCTCCTGAAGGTTGCCAGTGGCTACCGGACCGAAGAGACGGGACATGTCCGCATCAAGACCCGGTACAGCAGCGTCTTGAAGGGAATCGGACGTGAACAAGAGGACGGCGTAGAGAACGTGAGACCGGACGATCTGAACATCGTGATCCCCGCCGATCACATTTCCGCCGTGTCGTACTTCAACACGGGCATCGAACATCTTTTCGACGAGGAGGTCCCGACCCTCTCCTCCGATCTCTAGTACTGTGTCAATGCTCATTCTTGGTACGACCGCGCGATCTCAAAATCCAAAACCCGGGCACGTCATTTCGAGCAACGTCGAGAAATCTTCCCGTCGAAGCCGCCTTCTTCGAGGAGGCTCCTCGACTTTGGCCATCTAGATGGCCTTGCTCGGAGCGACCTGCCTTGGATTTTGAGATCGCGCGTACTTGCATAATCACGATTGACGCTGCACTAGGCTGTCCCGGGCTGTTAGAGAGCAAACACTCGAAGCTGCTCCGCCGCGCCGCCTCGTCAATCTGCTTCTCTTCGTTGGCGCGCCCCGCGCTGATGCGGATGCTGCTGTGGGCGCGCTGCTCGTCGTGCATCGCCGTGATGACGTGTGAGGGCTCCACGTCCGCCGAGGTGCAGGCCGAGCCCGTCGCGACGTTCAGGTTGTTCAGGGTGCCCCCTCGTCCTCGTTCTGGATGCGCTCCATGATTCGTTCGTGGGCGGCCGCGCTCTCTTTCCGATAATGTTCGAGCCGCTCCTCCGGAGTCATGTCCTTTACTTGTTCATACCGCTCGTACCGGATCCGCCGTGTCATCTCTACAGCATCAATTCCGTCGCCCGTCTCCTCCGAATGATTCGCCATGGTGGGTTACCTCTCGTGGTGAGCGGATGTCAATTTTCGTCACAGCCGATCCCTCACGGTCTCGGAAGGGATTCTCGCGTCGGATCGAAGACCGCGAGCCCAGACTGTTCGGCCGCCTCTGCTAACTCGCGGTCGGAGGTCACGAGCCCAATCGGGTCGTCTCCGAAAACGGGCTGATTGATGATCCAGCGAGCCGCTGCCAGATGGAGGGTATCGGCCCCTCTCAATCCATATCGCCGCGAAAGGAGTTGGGCATTGTTCGTGACACCGCTCAGTAGTGGCACTGCCGCGAACCGCTCGAAATCCGCTTCGGCGGCGTCCAGTGACGCCTCCATGTCCTCAGTTGCGAGTTCCCCGGCCCGCTCTTTCCGAACCAGTGTACTCATCACTTCAATAAGGGCCAGAGGCGAGGTCGCAACGACGGGTCCCTCCCGAAACCACTGTCGCACGCGCTTGCTCCCCTCTTCAATCACGTACCGCTTCACCCACACGCTGGCGTCGAGGTAGACGAGCATTATCGACGGCGACGGTCTCGAATGAGCAAATCAGAGGCCGGAATGCCTTCGATCTCCACCGGCTCTACGTCCGGCACCCGCTCCTCGGCAGGGGTAGATCGGATCCGTTCTACAGCCTGACCGAAGGATTCCTCTACAGCCGTTTCGGTCATGGACGAGAGCGACACCGCCCGTTCCAGCTCTTCATGGGCAACGGCCTCAACCGAGCGGTTCTGCTTCTCTGCTCGCTGTCGCAATCGATCAAGCACCTCGTCGTCGACGTCAGTTAGATGAAGCTCGGCCATGGAAGCGGGAAGAGTGATGAGAGGAAATCACACGTTGGCAACGATTCTCAGTCCTCCCCAGTTTCGGTACTTCTCATTATCAGAGTGCGAACGCCCGAAGCTGCTCCGCTGCCTCGGCAATCCGCCCGGCCGCTTCGTCGATCTCCTCCTCCTCGTTCGCCCGTCCCACGCTGATGCGGAGCTGCTGTGAGCTCGCTGGTCGTCGTACATGGCCGTGATGACGTGCGACGGCTCCACGTCCGCCGAGGTGCAGGCCGAGCCCGTCGCGATGGCTGTCTCCTTCAGGTCTACGATCAGCGCCCGGCTCTCGATGCCCGGGATGTAGACGTTCAGGTTGTGGGCGAGTCGCTGTTCGGGATGCCCGTTGCGCTCTACGTCGCCGAGTTCATCCTGGAGGCGATCGAACATGCGGTCCGTCCAGGCCTCAAAGCGCTCGTTCTCCTCCTCCATCTCCTTCAGCCCAATCTCGACGGCTTTCCCAAAGCCCACGATGGCCGGGACGTTCAGCGTCCCTGACCGGAGCCCGCGCTCGTGCCCACCCCCATACATCTGCGGCGTCACGTTCACGCGGGGGCGACTGCGGCGTCGGTAGAGCGCCCCAACCCCCTTCGGCCCGTAGCACTTGTGCGCGGACATCGACATGAGGTTGATGTTCATCTCCTCCACGTCGATCGGGATGTGACCCAGGCACTGCGCGGCGTCGGTGTGAAACTTCGCGTCGTGCTCCCGCGCGACGGCCCCAATCTCCCGAACGGGCGCGATCGTCCCCACCTCGTTGTTCGCCATCATGATCGAGACGAGCGTCGTGTCCTCCCGGATGGCGTCGCGTACATCGTCGGGATCGACTAGGCCGTGCTCGTCCACCGGCAGGTAGGTGACCTCCCAGCCCCGCTCCTCCAGCTGCTCGCAGGGATCGAGAACGGCCTTGTGTTCCGTCTGGCACGTGATGACGTGCCTGCCCTCGTCCTCGTACCGTTCGGCCACGCCGAAGACGGCGATGTTATCGGACTCCGTCGCCCCACTCGTAAAGATGACCTCGTCGGACTTTGCGCCAATGGCGTCGGCAATCGTATTGCGGGCCTCGTCCACCGCCTGGTTGGCGTCGACGCCGAAGAGATGATCGTTGCTGGCGGCGTTGCCAAAGGCCTCCGTGAAGTAGGGCTGCATGGCCTCCATCACTCGCTCGTCGACGGGCGTGGTGGCCTGGTGGTCGAGGTAGATGCGCTCCTGATCCTGCTCCGACATATGATTGGTGCGAGAGTTGTGGAAGGTCCGATTTTGTGGCGACTTCGCACTTCCCACTCACAGAAAACGAGAAGCCCCAGAGGCCTTGAAGAAAACAGCGCCCGGTATTCGCCGTGACCGAAACGGCCGAAATTCGACTTGTCCGATCCCGACCAAGCCAATAGCGGATTGCCGGTCGGGGAGAGTTCGTCGAATTTCAGTGGAGGGAGCGGTGGATTCAGCTGCTTTCTTCACAGCCTTGATCTTTTAGGTCCATTTTGGATCAAGCCAAAATGGACACGCCAAGTAGAATGAGCCAAAGGCGTTTAGCAGCTCTCAGCCAGTCAGCCTCCAAATTTACCCCGAACAGCTTCCACTTGGGCATCCAGTTCCTTGGGCGTCTCCGTAAAGTACGCAATCCCGTGCTGATCCAGAAGATCAACAAATTCAGCCTTCGAGATGCCCAGTAGGTCCGCAGCCTTCCCCGACGAAATACGCTCTTCTCGGAAGAGCTCCAGTGCAATCAGCTTCTTGAGCTGCGGCCCAAGCTCATTCTCCGTCACGTTTAGCGCTCCGAGCAGATCGCGGGGGAGATCGAGTTCGACTTGTAACGTTTCCATAGTGGGCCTCCAGTCTCGTGGCGAATGGCCGTATAGAGTAGAGATACGGTGGTAAACGGAGAATTGTGCCCCTCTTCCCTTCTCCAGCCCACTATTCTGTGTCGGGTTCGGGAACGCGTTCGGGATCGGGCATGAGGTGCTTTAAGTCAGGAATGTCTTTCACCCGCTTGTAGAGCAGAGCGACGCCCCGATGCACGTGGGCGCGGAAGTGTTCGTACAGCTACGTCGCCCTCAACGTTGAGCCCGTCCCGCTTACACCGCTCTTTAATCATGGCGACGAAGAACGGATCGTAGGTGCCCAGCAGCACCGGCCGGTCGATCTCGGCATGCCCGATGCCCTCAACGAAGGACCGGCGGCCGACAACATCCGTCGAGAGGTGGAATACCTGTGAGCCGCAGTCAGAAGCAGTCCCTTCTCGACATTCTGGGGGCGATGGACGATGCCCGCACGTTCGTCGAGGACACGGGGCGGGAGGACCTGGACGCCGTTCTTGCCGGGTCTACCGATCCGTGAGAAAGTCCACGGCACCACGGGCGACCCTGCCCGTCTCCGTCGGGGCCCGCATCACACCCCCGCCTCCATGTACGTGACAATCGACCGCGCCGGGACCGACAGCGCGTCCCCCTCGCGCTCCTGGGCGCAGGCTACGATGACAGCGGTCTCGCCGTCGGCCGCCCGGTAGGCCGACACCATCAGGCCCCGGGCGGCCCGCAGAACCCACTGTTGCCCCCGCCGCCGCGACCGGTCGTACGCCCCCGTCGGGCCGGAGGGGGGACACCCGCTGGAATAGGGATTGCTCAAACTATGTCGTGCACATCCGAAGGGGCGTGTCCCGTCCGAAGGCGCGGCCCCTTCCCCTTCGCACTTCTTCAAAGCCCGGGACCCTCTGGTGGGGGGCGCCTGGGCTTTTGTCTTGGACCAGGGGGGCGAAGTGGGCGTTTGGGGACGCTGTGCCCGGGGACCGGCCCACATTTGCCCCGATGATCCCCCCGCGGCGGGAGGGGGGATCCGCCCGACGAGACCGACCCGAGGCGCACAGGGGCGGAGAACGGGGCGCGCGCCGGGTCTCGTCACGGATTATCAGTAAAAACGAAACGTGGTATATAATACCCATTACGGTGCAGGCACGGTCGTCGGCGGGGCGGAAGTCGCCGAACCTTCACGTCCGGGCCTTGACGCCCCGGGGGGTGGATTTTGTATGTTGGTCGGTAGAGCGCTGTACGAGATGGTTTTGATCTCGGCAGCCGCTTTAGAAAAGCCTGCCTCGGCCCGCCCCCGATGGCGGGCTTTTCGTCTTTAGGGGTGGTTTTGAGTTCTGGGCCGTTGTCGCCTCCGCCCCCTCTTTCCTCGGGGGGCACCGGTCGGTCGGCGCCAGTGGTCGCGCCGGGACGCCCCCACAGACAAAAGCCCGGCCTCCCACCAGAAGGCCGGGCTTGGGAACGTGTCCGGAGAGGACCGATCCTCCATCAGAAGTGCGCCCGGTAGACACATCGGAGGCCCTCCGTCTAACGCCGATTCCACGAAGATAAGCGAATTGTAAGGCGGTGAGGAGCCGGTTGACATTGAGGTATGTGTGGAGTATGTGTGTAGGGAGGCGTCTCCCCGTTTTCCCGCGCACGGCCCTTCCCGCTCCGGTGGATCACGTGTTTGCCCTGGTCGACTGCGAGAACTTCTACGTCAGCTGCGAGCGGGTCTTCGACCCCTCGCTCCGCGGACGGCCGGTCGCCGTCCTCTCCAACAACGACGGCTGCATCATTGCCCGGTCGGAGCGGCTCAAGGCCGAGGGCGTGCCGATGGGGGCGCCCTACTTCAAGTGGCGGGACGACCTGGAACAGATGGGCGCGGCCGTGCTGTCGTCGAACTACGCCCTGTACGGGGACCTCTCCAGCCGGGTGGCCCGGATCCTGGAAGAGGAGGCCCTCGAGCTGGAGCGCTACTCGATCGACGAGGCGTTCCTGACGCTCCCGGCCCTCTCACGGGAAAACCTGTGGCGGCTGGCCGACCGGCTCCGCCGGCGGACGAAGCGCTGGGTAGGCGTCCCGATCCGCGTCGGGATCGGGCCGACCAAAACCCTCGCGAAGGCGGCCGACGAGAACGCCAAGGCGCGCAAGCGCGCCGGCTGGGGAAACGGCGTCTACGTGTGCCCGGCGGAGCCGACGCTGGGGGAGTTCCTCCAGTGCGTGCCGGTGGGGGACATCTGGGGCATCGGGAGCGCCTACGAGCAGACGCTGAAGGACGAGGGCGTGACGACGGCCGAGGGCTTCCGCTCGCTCCCGGACCCGTGGATCCGCCGGGAGATGACCGTGGTCGGGCTGCGCACGGCCTGGGAGCTGCGGGGCCGGTCGTGCCTGGCGCTCGAGCTCGTGCGGCCCGACCGAAAAACGCTCGTGCGGAGCCGGTCGTTCGGCGAGCGGGTGCGCTCGAAGACAGGGCTGCGGCAGGCCCTGGCCAAACACAGCCAGCGGGCCGCCGAGAAGCTGCGGACGGAGGGCCTCGTGGCCCGGGGCCTCGAGGCGTTTATTACGACGAAGCGGATGGGCGACCCGCCGTACTACGCGAACGGGGCGGCCGGCACGCTCGGCGAGCACACCGCCCGGGCGGCGCCGCTCGTGAAGGCCAGCGGGCGCCTCCTGGAGGTGATCTATCGCTCGGGCTACGGGTACAAGAAGGCCGGGGTGCAGCTCTACGACATCCGCCCGGCGCGGCCCCACCAGGAAAGCCTGTTCGGGCGACGGCGCTCGGCGGACGAGGCCCTCACCGCCGCCGTCGACCAGGTCAACCGCGAGCACGGGACGGGCGCCGTCGGCCTGGCGGCCGCGGGGCTGCCGGGCAGCGCCTCCGCCGGGCGCGACTGGACGATGAAGCGCCAACACACGTCGCCCCGCTATACGACCCGGTGGGACGAGCTGCCCGTCGCGGCGGCGTAGTCCCCACGACGCAGGGCCCAATCACAAACACTCTTTTGTATGGCGAGCCCCGAGGAGGAGGCCTCTGGAGGCGGGCAGCCCCCGGCCGGCGGGGCGCGGCGCATCGTCCACGTGGACATGGACGCCTTCTACGCCCAGGTCGAGCAGCGAGACTTCCCCGAGCAGTACGCCGGCGAGCCGATCGCCGTCGGGGGCACCCCGCCGCGGGGCGTGGTCCAGACCGCCAGCTACGAGGCCCGGCCCTACGGCGTGCACTCGGCCCAGCCGGCCGTGGAGGCCGACCGGAAGTGCCCGGACCTGATCTTCGTCTCCCCGCGGATGGACGTCTACAAGGAGGAGTCCCGGGCCATACGAACGATCCTTCGCCGCTACACCGACCTCGTCGAGCCGCTCTCCCTGGACGAGGCCTACCTCGACGTCACCGCCCCGAAGACCGGGCCCCCGTCCGGCACCCTGATCGCCCGCCGCCTCCGGCGAGAGATCCGCGAGGAGACGGGCCTGACCGCCTCCGCCGGCGTCGGGCCCTCGAAGTTCGTGGCCAAGGTCGCCTCCGACCGCGACAAGCCCGACGGTCTGACCGTCGTGCCGCCCGGCGAACAGAGGGCCTTCATCGCGGACCTGCCGGTCGAGGCGTTCCACGGCATCGGGCCGGTGACGGCCGAGGCGATGCGGGAGCTCGGCCTCCGGTCCGGCGCGGACCTCCAGGAGGCCCCCGAGCGACGGCTCATCCATCACTTTGGCAAGCGGGGCGCCCACTTCAAACGCCTCGCGATGGGGGAAGACGACCGTCCCGTGAAGCCGGACCGCGAGCGAAAGTCCGTCGGCGCCGAGCGCACCTTCCGCGAGGACATTGCCGATCCGAAGGAGATGCTCGCCCGCCTCGAGCGGATTGCGGAGACGGTGGCCCGCCGCCTCCAGACGGCCGGGCCGGACGGGGGGCCCGCAAAGGGGCGGACCGTGACCCTCAAGCTCAAAAGCCACGAGCACGAGGTGAGCACGCGCCAGACCACCCTGGGGCGGGCGGTGGGCGAGGCGGCCGACCTCCTCGCCCTCGCCGAGCGGCTGCTCCGTCGGCCGCGGCCGCCGACCGAGCCGGTGCGGCTGCTGGGCATCAGCGTCTCGTCGCTCACCGCAGAGCGGGCCCGGGCCGGCGAGCAGCTGGCGCTGGCGTTTCCCTGAGCGGGCGTCCGCTCAGAGCGTATTCTGCTGAAAGGCGGACTGCTCCTCCCGCACCGTCTTCAGGAAGCGGGCCAGCAGCGGCGACTCGTCGTCGTGCCGGTGGGCGAGCCCGAGGGTGAGGGGCACCGTCGGCTCCACGATCTTGGCGTACCGGACGCCGGGGCGCTGGATCTGCGCGTTGGAGGCGTGGGCGGTCGACACGCCGAGCCCCGCCTCGACGAGCCCCAGGAAGCTCTCTCCGCGCTCGATCTCCTGGATAATCCGCGGCGTGAAGCCGGCCTCGTGGCAGGCCCGCACGTAGGCGTCGTGGATGCGGGGGGCCCCGCTCCGCGCCCAGATGACGTGGGGCTCCCCCTCCAGCGCGCGGAGCGGGACCGTGTCGCGGTCCGCCAGCGCGTGGTCCGCCGGCAGCACGGCCACCATGGGGGCCGAAAAGAGCGTGTGGACCCGGAGCCCCCGCTCGTTGATGGGCAAAAACAGGAAGCCGACGTCCGTCTTTTCCTCGCGGAGGGCCTCCACCTGCTCGCGGGTCGTCTCCTCCACGAGGTCGAGCTCCCCGTGCGGGCGCTGGTGCTGGAAGGCCTTGATGATGGCGGGCAGCCCGCTCCGCATCGCGGTGCCCTCGTAGGTGATCGTGAGCAGTCCCGCGAGGCCGTCCCGGGCCGCCCGCGCCACCGACTCCGCGCGCTTCGCCTCCCGCAGCACGCGCTTCGCGTAGGGCAGAAAGGTGCGCCCGGCCTCCGTCAGCTCCACGCCGCCGGACGACCGGTCGAAGAGGCGAACGCCGATCTCGTCCTCGAAGGCCTGGATCTGCTGGCTGAGGGTGGACTGGGCCACGAACACGGCGTCCGCCGCCCGGCCGAAGTGCAGCTCGTCGGCGAGGACCGTGAAGTAGCGCAGGTGGCGGAGTTCCATGACGGGGCGGGGGGGAGACGAGATCGGGAGCGAGCCGGCGAGCACGGGACCGGAGGCGTGTCCCCAGTACAACCGATCGATGGCGTCGATCGATCCGAGCGAAAAACTCCATGAAACGGCCAGAAGGGGGCCGCACTACCATCTCCTGCGGGTCGAAAGAGGGGAAAAAGGCCGGATTACGGCTCCGTAACACGGGAAAACGCCCGGTCCGTCGACCGTTTCCGTTCAATCGATTTTTACGAACGAAATGACCATTTTCTCGGCCGCGCTCCTGCTGTTTCTCGTGATGGACCCGTTCGGAAACGTCCCGGTGTTCCTCTCGGTCCTGCGACCGGTCGAGCGCGATCGGCGGCGGTGGGTGATTGCGCGGGAGCTGTTGATTGCGCTGGCGTTCCTGGTCGTGTTTCTGTTCGGCGGCCAGTATCTGCTCGCGGCCATCGGCATCTCCGAGTCGTCGGTGACCGTGGCGGGCGGGCTCATTCTGTTCCTCATCGCGCTCCGGATGGTGTTTCCGTCGCCCGGCGGCGTGTTCGCGGAGGACGTCGAGGAGGCGGGCGGGGACCCCATCCTCGTGCCGCTCGCCGTCCCGCTCGTCGCGGGGCCCTCGGCGCTGGCCTCGGTGCTGTTCATCATGAGCAAGGACCCGACCCGCTGGCTGGAGTGGCTCGCCGCGCTCCTGGCCGCCTGGGCCGCGACCGGGGCCGTGCTGCTGCTGGCGCCCAACCTGTCGCGGATGCTGGGGACGCGCGGCCTCGTGGCCACCGAGCGCCTCATGGGCATGGTGCTCACCGCCATCGCGGCCAAAATGGTGCTGGGCGGCGTCGCCGAATTCTACGCCCTTTAGTTGTACCGCCGAACACTCGCGGCCCCGGCTCTCACTCTGCGCTCCTCTACCCTCACAGAGCTCCGACTACACCGTGACACTTTGGTCGCGCCAGGGCGCCGTCCTCGGGACGTGCACGCTGGCCTTTTTCGCCACCATGGCCGCCCGGCTCGCCATCAGTCCGGTCGTGCCCTCCATCAGCGAGGCGTTTGCCGTGCCCAACAGCGCGATTGGCCTCGCCCTGACGGGCATGTGGCTGGGGTACGCCCTCGCGCAGTTCCCCAGCGGACTGCTGGCCGATCGCTACGGCGAGCGCCGCGTCATCCTCGTGGCGGTGGGGGGCACGGCCGTCGCGAGCACGCTGCTCGCCTTCGCGCCGTCGTACTCGGTCTTTCTCGTCGGCACGGCCGCGCTGGGGATCGTGGCGGGCCTGCACTACAGCGTGGCGACGTCGCTGCTGACGCGGACCACCGACCAGATCGGAACGGCCATCGGCATCCACACCGCCGGGGCGCCGGTGGCGGGCGTGCTGGTCCCGATGGCCGCCGGGGCGGTGGGCGCCTGGATGGGGTGGCGCTGGGCCCTCGTCCTGGGCACCGCCTTCGCCCTTCCCGCCGTCGCCCTCGTGGTCTCTGTGATCCGGGCCCGCCCGCCGGTGCGCCCCGAGCAGTCGCTGTGGAGCCGCGTCCGGCCGGGGCCGCTCGTGGAGCTGCTCCGCCGCCCGCCCATCGCCATCACCGTGGCCCTGTCCGCGGCCGGAATGTTCGTGTGGCAGGCCACCGCGTCCTTTCTGCCGACGTTTCTGGTGGCGTACCACGGCTACTCGGCGTCTACCGCGGGCCTCCTGTTCTCCGCGTACTTCCTCGTGCAGGGGGTGTCGCAGCCCGGCCTCGGGGCCCTCTCGGACCGTATCGGGCGGGACGCCGCCGCCAGCGTGGCCGTCGGCACCGGCATCGTCGGGTACGGGCTCCTGATTGCGGGCGCGGACCTGGGGGTCGCCGTCGTGGCGGTGGCCCTCGCCGGCATCTCGATGGGCTGGGGCGCGGCCCTCATGCCGAAGTTTATGGACCACCTCGGCGACCACGAGCGCAGCGCCGGGTTCGGGCTCATCCGGACCGTCTACATGGTGCTGGGGGCGAGCGGCAGCGTGGCGGTGGGCCTCGTGGCCGACCTCTTCGGCTGGGGCGTGGCGTTCCTCGGCCTCGCCGGACTGCTGGTGGGCATGCTGGGCGTGCTGGTGCGGCTGGCCACGCGGTCGCGTACCGGCCGGCGCGTCTCTACCGTACAGTAAATCGGACCGCCTCATTCCCCCACATCGCGACGGTGTCCCATGGACCCATCGCCCGAATTTGTGCTCTACGTCCTGGACCTCCTCGGCACGGCGGTGTTTGCCGTCTCGGGGGCCCTGGCGGCCGGGCGGCGGCGCTTCGACCTCTTCGGCGCGCTCGTGGTGGCGGCCGTCACCGCCGTGGGAGGCGGGACGCTGCGCGACCTGATCCTGGACCGGCACCCGGTGTTCTGGATTCAGGACCTGTCCTATCTGGGCGCGATCGTCGGGGCCGGCGGGGCGACCTTCGTCTACGCGTCGTTCTATCGCCCGCCCCGCCTGTCGCTGGAGGTGGCCGACGCGTTCGGGCTCGCGGTGTTTACGGTGGTTGGGGCCCGCGTCGCGGCGGAGGCGGGCGCTCCGCCGGCGGTCGTTGTGATTATGAGTGCGACGACCGCCACGGTCGGCGGCATGATTCGGGACGTGCTCTGCGGAGAGACGCCGCTCATCCTGCGGGAGGAGATCTACGCGACGGCGGCCCTGGTCGGCGGCGCGCTGCACTACGAGATCCGCGTCCTTGGGGGCCCGGGGCCGGTGGCGGCCGGGGCGGTCATCGTCGCGGTGGCGGCCCTCCGGCTCGCCGCGCTCCGGTGGGAGCTGCACCTGCCGGCGTTCCGCGTAGAGGGCCCGACGTAGCGCCCGGGCCTCCCGGCGGCGCTACTCGCCTACCGGCCCGACGTTGCCGCTGCCGACGATGTTGGTGTCGAGCGTCGGCTGTCCGCGGTAGCGCACGTTCCCCGAGCCGATGAGGCGGGCGCTGAGGCGGTCGGTGACGTGGAGTGTGGTGTCGCCGGAGCCGACGGTGCTGACCTCGGCGGTCGCGACCCGCAGGTCGGCGGCCTGCAGGTTCCCGGAGCCGGCAATCTCGACGGTCACCTCGTCGGCCTGTCCGCGGAGGCTCATGTCGCCGGAGCCGGCAATGTTGGCCGTGAGGCGCGTTGCGCTCAGCTCCGCGTCGACGCCGCCGGCGCCGGCAATCCGGACGCTCAGCTGCTCCCCCTCGATCGGCGTCTCGGCGACGATGTCGCCGGACCCGGCGACGCTGACGCCCTCCACGGTCGGCATCGTGACGTAGACGTCGATCGGGGCCGTCTCGTCGCTGTCGTCGGTAAGCCAGTCGAACAGGCCCGACAGGCTGCCGTCCCCCTCGGTGCGCACCCGGAGCCGGCCGTCCTCGACGACGGTTTCGATGCGGTCGAGGGCCTCGCTGGGGCCCTCCAGCTCGACCGACTGGGGCCCGCCCTGGCGCAGGTGAAGCGTTCCGGGCAGGGTGAAGGCCACCTTCGTGAAGGCGTCGACGGAGCGCGTCTGGCGGGGGGCGTCCTGGGCCGCGGCCGGCACGGGGCCCGCAAGCAGCCCGGCAACGACGAGTCCAAACGCAAGGAGAAAAGACGTAGGGCGGGTGGTCATGGTGTTGGCGGAAACGGTTGGGGAGAGCGAATTTGCGTGCTCGGCGTGCCCCTTCGGTCTACCGGGGGCACACCACAGTAGAGGGGTGGACGCGGGAAAAGGTTGCACCAGTGACCTTGTACAACTGCTCTGACGGCTTCGAGCCGCGGGCCTCCGGTGTCACAACCGCCTGCCAGCTCGGGGGCGTCTCTTCCCGGGCCCTTCGTCCCCCGTTCCGGAGCCTTCCTCCCGCCCGGTCCCGACTGGTCTTTCGGTCGGGGCCCGCTTCCCGCCCCGACGGCCGGGCCGGTCTTCAGGATTTTCACGAGTTTTCAGTGCCTCACAACGCACCTCCAGCACCAATCGACGGTCTGTATCGTCGAATAGAGGGGAGACATCCTTCCCAGTGTATCGCAGCACCCTTCGTCTGACCAGACTCCCATATGTCACAGGATCCCCCCATGGAAAGTGCGAGCGAAACAAACGGTTGTCCGGTGATGCACAACGGCTCGGAGAACCAGCGGACGAGCACGCCCGAGGTGAGCCGCCAGTGGTGGCCGAGCAGCCTCGACATCGAGATCCTCGACCAGAACGCGCAGGACGTCGGCCCCTGGAACGGGGACTTCGACTACGCGGACGCGTTTCGGCAAATCGACTACGACGCCCTGAAGGCGGACATCAAAGAGGTGATGACGACCTCGCAGGACTGGTGGCCGGCCGACTACGGGCACTACGGCCCGCTCTTCATTCGGATGGCGTGGCACGCCGCGGGCACGTACCGCACCACCGACGGTCGGGGCGGCGCGTCCGGCGGCCGACAGCGCCTGGCCCCCCTCAACAGCTGGCCCGACAACGCGAACCTCGACAAGGCGCGCCGCCTGCTCTGGCCGGTCAAGCAGAAGTACGGGCGCAAAATCTCCTGGGCGGACCTGATGGTCCTGGCCGGCAACGTGGCCATGGAATCGATGGGCTTCGAGACGTTTGGCTTCGGCGGCGGACGAGAGGACGACTACAAGCCCGACGGGTCCATCGACTGGGGGCCCGAAAACGAGATGGAGACCTGGGACCGGTTCGACGAGGACGACGAGCTCGAGAACCCGCTCGGCGCGACCGTGATGGGGCTCATCTACGTGAACCCCGAGGGGCCGGAGGGCAAGCCGGAGCCGGAGTGGTCGGCCCAGCGGATCCGCCAGTCCTTCGGTCGCATGGCGATGAACGACGAGGAGACCGCCGCGCTCATCGCCGGCGGCCACACGTTCGGAAAAGTCCACGGCGCCGGCGACAGCGACGAGCACCTGGGGGCCGAGCCCGAAGCGGCGCCCATCGAGCAGCAGGGCCTCGGCTGGAAAAATGACCTCGGCTCCGGCAAGGGGGGCGACACCATCACCAGCGGCATCGAAGGCCCCTGGACCGACGCCCCGACCCAGTGGGACCTGGGCTACCTCGATCTCCTGCTCGACAATGAGTGGGAGGTCCACAAAGGCCCCGGCGGGGCGTGGCAGTGGCGCCCGAAAAGCGACGAGCTGAAGGGGATCGCGCCGGACGCCCACGATTCGTCGGAGACGGTGGACCCCATGATGCTCACGACGGACATCGCCCTGAAGCGGGATCCCGACTACCGGGAGATCATCGAACGCTTCCAGGAGGACCCGGACGAATTCCAGGACGCGTTTGCGCGGGCCTGGTTCAAGCTGCTGCACCGGGACATGGGGCCGAAGGAACGGTACGTGGGCCCCGAGGTCCCCGAGGAGGACCTGATCTGGCAGGACCCCATTCCCGACGCCGAATACGAGACCATCGGGGACGAGGAGATCGCCGAACTCAAGGAGCGAATCCTCGACACCGACCTGTCCGTCTCCCGGCTGGTCAAGACCGCCTGGGCGTCGGCGTCGACGTACCGGGACAGCGACAAGCGCGGGGGTGCCAACGGGGCCCGCATTCGCCTCGAGCCGCATCGCAACTGGGAGGCCAACGAGCCGCGGCAGCTGTCCCACGCCCTGGAGGTCCTGGAGGGCATCCAGCAGGACTTCAACGACGCGCGGACCGACGACGTGCGGGTGTCGCTGGCCGACCTGATCGTCCTGGGCGGCTGTGCCGCCGTCGAGACGGCCGCGGCCGACGCCGGCCACGACGTGGAGGTGCCGTTCACCCCGGGACGCACCGACGCCACGCAGGCGCAGACCGACGTGGAGGCGTTCGAGCCCCTCGAGCCGAAGGCGGACGGCTTCCGCAACTACCTCGCCGACGACCTGGATCAGGACTGGACGCCGGAGGAGTTCCTGATCGACAAGGCCGAGCTGCTGAACCTGACGCCCGCCGAGATGACGGTGCTCGTCGGCGGGATGCGTGCGCTGGACGCCAACCACGAGCAGACGGACGGATACGGCGTCTTCACCGATCGGCCGGAGACCCTGACCAACGACTTCTTCGTGAACCTGCTCTCGATGGACTACGAGTGGGAGCCGGTCTCGGAGGCCAAGGAGCACTTCAAGGTCCGTGACCGAGACACCGGCGAGGTGCAGTGGAACGCGACCCGCGTGGACCTGATCTTCGGGTCGCACTCCCGGCTTCGGGCCCTCGCGGAAGTCTACGGCAGCGACGACGCCGAGGAGACGTTCGTCCAGGACTTCGTGGACGCCTGGGCGAAGGTGATGACCCTCGACCGGTTCGACCTCGAGTAGGGAGACCGGTGAACGTCGACGTCGAGTCCCGTTGCCCCGCCCGGATGGGCGGGGCTTTTTTATGCGCGGCCCCCGAGCGCCCCACCCGGAGAGGCGAGGGCCGAACGATCAATCCGACCCGGCGTCCCCCGTCCGCGACGGGGAGGCCTCATCGGGGGGCCATCGAGCAGATCGCCCGGGGGCAACGCCGCCGGCCGGAGGCGTCCCTCGTCGGCCCCGCCGACGTGCGGGATCATCAAACAGTGATGACGGCCGGTTCGGCTTGATCCCGAGACGAGTCTGGGCTACCCTTCGAGCAACCGCTGCTCGCCCCCCACCCGCCCTTGCCGCTTCTATGAGACGCGTCCTTCCAGTTCTTTTCGCCTTTCTGCTCGCGCTTCCCGCGCCCCTCTGCGCCCAGCACACCCACGGCGGCGACCGTGCCATTCAGTTTCCGGACGTAGAGGGACGGGAGACCCTTCGGGTCGACCTGCACACCCACACCGTCTTTTCCGACGGGAGCGTCTGGCCGGACATCCGCGTGCAGGAGGCCCTCCGCGACGGGCTCGACGCCGTGGCCATGACCGACCACCTCGAGTACCAGCCCCACCAGGACGACATTCCCCACCCGGACCGGAACCGTTCCTACGAGGTCGCCCGTCGGGAGGCGGAGAGCCACGACCTGCTCGTCCTCAGCGGGTCGGAGATCACCCGCGAGATGCCGCCCGGCCACGCCAACGCCGTCTTTCTGGAGGACGCGAACCCGCTGCTCAAAGACGACCCGATGGCCGTCTTCCGCGAGGCCGAGCGCCAGGGGGCATTTGTCTTCTGGAATCATCCGATGTGGACCGCGCAGAAGCCCAACGGCATCCCTTCACTGACCGAGATGCACCGCACGCTGATCGACGAGGGACTGCTCGACGGAATCGAGGTCGTCAACAAGCACCGGCACGCGGCCGAGGCGATGCGGATCGCGCTCGAGCACGACCTCACCATGCTCGGCACCTCCGACGTCCACGGCCTGATCGACTGGGACTACGAGGTGCACGAGGACGGCCACCGACCGGTGACCCTCGCCTTCGCTGACGAGCGCTCGAAGGAAGGACTCAAACGCGCCCTGGAGGCCGGGCGCACGGCGGTCTGGCACCACAACACGCTCATCGGGCGCGAGGAGCACCTCCGGCCGCTCCTCGACGCCTCCCTCTCGATCGCCGGGGCCCGCTACCGGGAAGACACCTCGGTGCTGGAGGTCCGGATCGCGAATCGATCCGACGCGGAATATGTCCTCGACAGCCGCGGGGACGCGCCCTTCCACGGCCGGTCGGATCTCGTCCGGGTGGCGCCGCAGGACACGACGCGCCTTCTGGTCAAGCCCGGCGAGCGGACGACGTCGGTGCCCCTCGCCTTCGAGGTGCTCAACGCCGTGATCGAGCCGGAGACGCACCCCATCATCCGGTTCGACGTCCGCGTTGCCTCCGGTTCCGAGGGCGGCGACGGAAACTAATCCCGCTCGCCGACGAAGACGCCCCCGGAGCGATGACCGAGATGTAACGTGAAGGAGGTACTCGTCCCGAAACGAAACAGGCGGCGATCCTCCCTCATTCTCTTGATCGTTCCTTCAATCCAGCCTCTGGGGCGTATCCCACAGCCTTTTTCTATTTCTCCCCATGATTGCCGTCCGTACGAAGCGTCTCTTCGTGTTTGTTCTCCTTGCCGCGACCCTCGCCGGATGTGACACCTTCCGTTCCGACGACTCGGGCCCCGACTGGGTCGGCGACTGGCGACTCGCGGAAGACTTCAGCGGCGAAGCTCCGGACCGTGACACCTACTTCTCCTACAGCAAAGACCGGCTCACGATCTTGGTCGACGACCCGATTTCCGGGTGCAATGTCTTCACCCGGGAGATCGTGGAGGTTAACGGCAACGAGATCAGGGTCGAGATCGGATCGAACCGCCTGGAGACCCAGCGGCTGACCATCTCGGATGACACCCTGAACATCCGAATTCTTCGCTCCAACAATCCGAACCTCAACGACGAGACGCTCGTGGCCGAGTCCACGACGGATCGGCCCCGCGAGGTGCTGGGGTGTCGGGAGTCGGCCGCCACCGGGAGTGGGGTCCCGTCATACAGGCAACTCGACTAGCGATCGCGGCGACGGACTCGACGACCGGGAGGCCGCCCCGTCCCCGGCTTCCCGACGCGGACGACGGCCCGTGGTGACGCAGGCTACTCGGAGGCGTCCGGCGAGCCTCCGTCCTCCACGGTGAGGCCCTCGATCTGGCCCTTGTTCTCAAACCACTCGATGATGTAGCGCTGGGCCCGCATGAAGTTGGAGGGCTGCGACCAGATGCCGTGGTACTCCTCGTTGAACCGAAGCAGCACCGTGTTCACGCCGTTTTGCTTGAGGGCCTGGTAGAACTCCTCGGTCTGCGGCATCGGCGTCCGCAGGTCCTTGTTGCCGGTGGCGAGCAGCGTGGGGGTCTCCACTTCGTCGGCGTACATCAGCGAGGAGTGGTCCAGCCACGCGGACGGGTTCTCCCAGAAGGGCTGCTCGAAGAAGTTGTACGTGAAGTACGGAATGTCCGTCGTGCCCGCCATGCTGATCCAGTTGGTGACCGGACAGAGGACGGCCGCCGCCTCGAATCGATCGGTGTGCCCGATGGCCCAGCTGGAGAGGACGCCGCCCCCGCTGCACCCGGTCACGAACTGCCGGTCGGGATCCACGTAGCCGCGGTCCATGAGGCGGTCGACGCCGGTCATCAGGTCCTCATGGTCCACGCTCGGGTAGTCCTGGCTGATCGCCGCCGCAAACTCGGTCCCGTAGCCCGTGCTCCCCCGCGGGTTTGTGTAGAGCACGACGAAGCCGTTCGCGGCGAGGTTCTGGAAGAGCCAGCTGAAGCCCACGTCGTACATTGCGTGGGGCCCGCCGTGGATGAACAGGACCATCGGATAGCCCTGATCCCTGTTCGGATCAAACGACGGCGGCTTGACAACCCATCCCTGCACGCGTGTGCCGTCGGTGGACTCGTACCACATCTCCTCGACGTCCCCGAGAGTCACGCCCCGAAGAACATCCTCGTTGACGGCGGTGAGCCGCTCAAACCCGTCGAACGAGGGCAGTTGGAACCGAACCAGGTCGCCCGGTTGCTGGGAGGTGGAGCGCACGCCCGCGGCCATTCCGTTCGACGCATGAGTGGTGAGCTCCACCATGTGATCGCCCTCCGTGACGGGTTGGGGCCCACTGCCGCTTGCCGCGGCGTACCAGACGTTCTGCGCGCCCTCGTTCGGCACGGTAAAGTAGAGGCCACCTCCGTCCGGTCGCCACGTCAGGTCCTGAATGCCCCGGTCCAGGTCCCCGGACAGCTTTTGTTTCTCCGCGGTCCCGTCCAGCGGCATTGACCACAGGGCCGGGGCCTTGTAGGTGAGATCCGTCTCGGCGTGGCCGATGAAGGCCACTTGTTGGCCCTCCGGCCCGACCTCGGGGCTCGACCACGTGCCCGTCTCGTCGGTGAGGCGGCGGATGCGTTTCGACTCGACGTCGATCGCGTAGATGTGAGACGCGCGATAATTGCGGTCGGGGACGCCCTCTTCCCAGCCGTAGCCGTCGAAGACGATGTGAGAGCCGTCGGGCGTCCAGTCGTAGCCCCCGCTGGAGGGAAGATTGTCGAACCGGGCCCCCACGTGCCAGTCCCCGGAGGTCAGCTGGCGGGGCGTGCCGCCCGTGGCCGGCACGGTGAAGAGGTGCGTCCAGCCCTCGTCCGTCCAGCCGCTCCCGTCGGCCCGGTAGTGAATCCGGTTCACCACGCGCGGGGACCCGGTCCACTCTCCGCCCTCCGGGGGGGAGGGGATGTCGACCGCCCAGTCTTTGACGTCGGGCACGTGCATCAAAAACGAGATTCGCTCCCCGTCGGGCCCCCACTGCAGGTTGCGGGGCGACTCCTCGACGCGGGTCACCTGGGTGGGGCCGCCGTCCTCGCCGATCCACTTCACAAAAATCTGAGCGCCCTTCGACTCCCCCTCCTTGACGAACGCAATCCGCTCCCCGTCCGGCGACCACCGCGGACTCGACCCGTCCACCAAAAACCGGTTCTTCGAGCCGTCGGCGTCCATGATCCAAATCTCCGACGACCAGGAATCTTCCTCCGTGTTCACGTGCGAGCGGCTGTACACGATCTGGGATCCATTCGGGGAAATCCGGGGACCGGACACCTGCTCCCAGTCGAGGTAGTGGTCGACGGTCAGCGTGCTGTCGTCGTCGGGGGCCTGGGCCTGTGCCGTCGGCGCGACCGCGAGGCCGGCGGCAACGAGAAGCGCGAGAAGGAGGCGGGAGAGGCGGCTCATGACACGGAATCGGGGGTCGAGAAGAGCGACGAGGGACATCTTCGCACATCAATCTATGTCTGTGGGCCGGAGGGGTCAAGCGCCCCCGGGCTCGTCGCCGGAGGCATGGCATCGAGAAGGCCCCCGGCGGTGCGGGTTGCGGGGGACTTCGGGCCGGCCGGAGACGGGACGGGCCATCCCCCTCACCGCACGATCGTTCCGGCCTCGGCACGCCGTCCTCCCCGTTTCGGCCGGCTGGGTAGATGAGTGTCGCCCTCGTGCTTACCGATCCGTGAGAACGTGCGCAAATCATTTTCCCCGATAGCTGGGCACCGTGCACAGCCGCGAGCAAGAATCGGACTTCGCGAATTTATTCACGTATCGGTATCTTCGTGACGCGCCTTCTTTTCGCCAACGGACCCGATCGAATGAGCCTCAGTCTCGACCGCATCAACGACGCCATCCACTTCCGTGGCACGAACGGGGACTACGACGTGACCATCGCGTCGTCGGACGACCAGGAGGGGATCAGCCCCATGGAGATGGCCGCTCTGAGCGTCCTCGGATGCAGCAGCATCGACATTCTCATGATCCTGGAGAAGCAGGAGCAGGACATCGACGACTTCCACGCCGAGGTGGACACCGCCCGTGCCGACGAGCCCCCGCGCGTCTTCACCGACCTTCACCTCCGATACTCGTTCGAGGGGGACGTGAGCCCGGACAAGGTCCGCCGCGCGATCACCCTGAGCCTCGACAAATACTGCTCGGTGTCGAACATGGTGGACCAGACCGCCACCATTACCTACGCCTTCACGGTGAACGGCACGCCGTACGAGCAGGAGGAGTAGCCGGCCTCCCGGACGTAGCCGACGCGCCGCGCCGGCCTCGGAGGGCGCCGTCGGAAGGCCCGATCCCGACGATCCGTCGCCTCCGTGCCGTTCCCTCGATCGCCGCGGCGTTGTCCCTCGGGCGACCCTCATCCCAGGGCGACGTCGAGCACCATCATCACCGCAAAGCCGCCCATGGCGCCC
>JAZKTD010000234.1:0-5514 GCA_036625705.1 Salinivenus sp. | reverse complement strand
TCCGACGGGCGGCTCCGGGCCTCCAGGACGGACCGAGCGCTGTCCAAGAGGAAGAGAAGCGGGAGCGCGGGTCGGCGCCGGCCCGGCCCGACCGGGGCCGCGGGCTGTGCATCGAGGTCGCTCTGCGTCCCTCCGGGCCGGAGGCCTCGATTCGAACCTTAAACGAGAGGGGCCGTGTGAACAAAAACGACTCCGCCGGGCCCGTCGCGCTGTGCCTGGGCGAGGCCCGCTCCCGGGCGCGCCCCTCCGACGACTGACGGGCGCGCAACCGCCGAGACGCACCGCCTCCTTCTGTACTGGGCTTTTTCCATCCGTGCCCGCCTCACCTCGGCCCGGCTGGAGGCGCTGCGCATGCAGCTCAACCCGCACTTTCTCTTCAACACCCTGCACACGATCTCGACGAAGGCCGAGGCCGCCGCGACGACCTGCTGGCGCACCTTGAGGACGGGGCGGCCTGAGCCCCCGCCGGTCGAGTGCCCTTGCACAACGACTGTGACGATTTCGAGCCGTGGTCCTCCGGCGCTACACCCGCCAGCGTCTGCCGGGGGGCGGCGATGCCGCGCAGTGTCCACGCCGGAGAGAGGGACGGAAACAGCGTCACGACATCGGCGAGGTCTCTCGGTTCAGTTGTGCAGGCCCACTAGCGGGACGCTTCGCCATCGGTCCGGGCCGTGGCGTGCGCCTCGTCGACCGGGCCCACACGCCGCGCCCTGAAGCCGATCCGATCGGCGTAGCCGTGCGTGGACATCAACACCGGGTAGAAGGGCGTCTCCGCCCGGCGGGAGACCCCGTCCTTCTCCGCGAAGACCTCCCCCGCCTCCACGCGCCGGAAGTTCTCGCCGACGAAGGTGTAGCCGCGGCCCGCCGCCTCGCCGGTGACCCGGTACAGGACGGGGTTGGACCGGGCGGCCTCGCCCTCGAGCAGGCCCTCGACGGTCAGGAAGTGGCGGAGGATGCGGTGGGCCGTCGTGGCCGCGTCCTCGTCGTCGTAGTAGCCGCACTCGATGGCCGCCCCCGGAACGGGGCGGGTGACCCCGCCCGAGAGTCCGCTCATGTCCACCACCCGGTCGAGGCCCGTCGAGCGGGCAAGCCGGAGCGACGCCTCGTCCCCGCCGGTGACGATGGCGTACGGGCAGCCGCGCGACTCGGTGGAGTGGAAGTCGATCACCTTGGTGCCCTCCAGCTCGCGGGCGAGACGGGCGGCCAGCCGCTCCTCGTGCTTCTCGCTCTCGGCGTCGCCGGGCATCACGCGGTTGAGGTCGACGTCGCAGAACCGGCGGCCCAGCTTGAACGCCCGCTCGTTGGCGAGCACGAACTTGACCGGCTCGCGCAGGCGCACGTCGCTTACCTTCAGGCGGTTGAACGCGTGCCAGCCGCAGGTCTCGTCGCCGTGGACGCAGGCAAGGATCGTGTAGGCGGGGTGGCCGTCCCCGAGGGTTTCGACGTGCACAGTCAGGTTGGATGGAGTTGCTGAAGCAGAACGCGCAAGTATGTGAACGACCGCGGACGGCGTGGGTGGCGCGGCGGCCGTGTGTTTCGCTTCAAAAGTGCGTCGATGCCGGGCCGCTCCACCCCTCCACGTTTAACGCTGACGTGAAAACGAAGGCGAGCGTTGCCCCATACGAATCGCGACGCACGTTCCGTTGCAAGTGTGGTCCCTCCTGGCCTTTTCTCTTTTCGACCCGCCTGCCGCCATGACGTCGCTGCTCCGCACTGCGTGTCTCGTCCTGTTCGCCGGCCTTCTCGCCGTGCCCGCGCCGGCCCAGACCGTCGACGGCCTCGCCGCGCTCGACGGCTCGGCCCTCGCCCCCGCCACGCTCCGGTACGAGAACACGGTGTCGATGGGCCAGCGCTCGGTCGACCGGCCCACCACCCGCACCCTCGCCGAGGCGACCCACGACGACACGCCGGTCTGGCAGGTCGTGGACGCGGCCCAGAGCGGCGCCCAGACCGACACGCTGGTCGTCGACCGAACCTCGCTGCGGCCCCTCCAGCGCCGCGTCGGGGGACAGGCGTCGATCCGCCTCACGTTCGACAGCACAAGCGTGCGCGGACGCCTCTCGATGCGGGGCCAGACGCGCGACGTGCAGCAGAACTTCGACCAGCCGGTCCTGGCGAGCACGGCCAACATGGAGGTGGCCCTCGCGGCCCTGCCCCTCGAGCCGGGCTACGCGGCCCGGATGCCCGTCTACCAGCTCCAGCAGCAGGCCGTGGCCACGACGACCGTGGAGGTCACCGGTACCGACACGGTTGAAACCCCGGCCGGTGCTTTCGAGACGTACGTCCTGGAGGCGACCTCCGACGGGCCGGGGCCCTCCGGCACGATCCACGTCCGGCGGGCGGCCCCCCACCACCTGGTCCGGGCCGACCTCGAGGTCACGACGGGCGGCCGCAGTGTCACGGCCACGAAGGTGCTTCAGGAGATGACGACGGCGGACGGGACGGAGACGGAGTAGCGGAATGCTGCCGAGACCGGCTGGGGCCCCGATTGCGGCTCCGCCCGCTGTAACCGTCGCGCCCCGCGACTCACCATCGGGTGAGCCGCCTTCACCCGTTTGTGCCCCGGCATGGACCGCCCCGCCCCCTGTGACGACGATACCGAGCCTGTGACTGCACGTGCGGCCGAGCCCCGAACGGCGGACGCTGGACCGCCGTCCCGCGCGCTCCGGCACTACAACCGCGCCATCCAGGCGATCGCGGGAGCAACCTACGACGGCCTTTCGGGGGCAGAGCGTCGGGCCCTGCTCGCCGCGCTTTGTCGCGAGAAGCAGCGACTGGTGAACGAGGCGGCCGACGCACCGTGAGCCTCGCCCGGGCCGTCCCCGGCCGCCCGCCCCGAGCAGGTCGCCGGGCGGGCATTTCGTATCGATACTGCGTCTTCGCCACGGGAGCGTTCGGTAGCGAACCTACGACCGGCCAGACCGCAGCCTGCGACCTACTTCCGCACGACCCTGAAGTTCTCCCCGAGGAAGTCCATCACCTCGTCGTGGTTGTCCCAGTTGATGCCCGCCTCCTCGATCGACTGGGTCGCCTGGGGAGCCGTGAGCACGTACCTACCGATCCGTGCAAAAGTCCCTGAACGGTTTCCCCGGTGACCGGAGGACCGAGCCTCACATGAGCAGAAACGGTCTTCATGCATTTCTTCACGGATCGGTGGGCTGAGGGAGAGGGATCGGTGGGCCCGTCCAGGAGGTATACCCACTCTGTGTACTCCGCCGAGGGCGGCACAGGGAACAGGGTACACGGGGAGTGAGGTTTGGCCGCCGTCCGTCTTTCCGAATCCCGCAAGGGGGTTCAACATTGTCTCCTGTTCCGTCTTTGTGCCTACATCCCTTCTCGACGCCATGACGTCTTCCCCCGACGATGCCTCCGACCCGTCCCGCTCGACACTCTCCCGAATGGCCCTCTGGGGGGGAAGCATACTCGGCGGCCTGCTCGTACTGGTGCTCGCGGCCGCCCTGCTGATCCCCCGGCTCTTCACGTCCGAGGAGCTGAAGGGCTACGTGGTCCCGCCGCTGGAGGAGGCGACCGGGCGGACCGTCGAGATCGACGAGATCGGCCTCCGCGTGCTGTGGACGCCGGCGGTGTCCGTCTCCGGCTTCCGCCTCGCCGACCGCGAGGGCTACGGCCCCGAGCCGGCCGTGAGCGCCGGGGCGCTGAACGTGGAGGTGGCCCTGTGGCCGCTGCTCACCGCCTCCATCGAGCCGACCGCCGTCGAGCTGGTCGACCCCACGATCCGCTACGAGATTTCCGAGGATGGTGTCGCCAACTTCGACGACCTGATGGCGTCCGACTCGACGGCGGCCGAGGAGGAGGACGGAGCCCTCGCCGTGCCGGTCTCCGACTTCCGCGCGACCGGCGCCCGGGTGCGCTACGTGGACCGCAGCACCGGGCAGGCGCTCGATCTCGACTTCGACGCCCGCCTCCGCGCCCTGCTCGACGGGGAGAGCGTCGAGAGTGCGGGCACGGTCGAGGTGCAGGCCCTCCGGGCCCTCCTGCCGGACGTGAACGAGGATACGCTGGCGGTGACCGACGCGCGGGTCACCTACGACGTGCGGGCCGACCTCGAGGCGGGCCGCGCGGACCTGGCAGATCTTACGGTCGAGACGGCGCCCCTCACACTCACCACCACCGGCGCCGTCACGCGCCTCACCACGCGCCCGACGCTCGACCTGACGGTCGAAACCACCGAGGCGGACCTCGCCCGGCTCGCGGCGTTCGCCCCCGCGGCGGCGGTGGAGGGCGTGAACCCCACCGGCACCCTCGAGCTGACGACCACCGTCCGGGGCCCCCTCCCCGACAGCACGGGCGCGACCGACAGCCTCGTGGTCGACGGCACGGGCCGCCTCGCCGGCCTCGGGCTCGACTACCAGGGCACCGCCCTCCTCCGCGACCTGCAGGCCGACCTGACATTTTCCCTCGAGGAGGCGGCCCTCCGCTCCGTGCAGGGACAGCTGCTGGGGGCCGACCTCGCCGGAAACGCGGCCGTCACGGACCCGACCGGCACCCCGCAGGTCGCCATGGACGTACAGACCGGCGCGATGACCCTGGCCGACCTCGCGGCCCTCGCCCCGCCCGAGCAGACGGAGGGGGTCAACCCGCGGGGCACCCTCCGGCTCGACGCGACGGTCGAGGGGCCGATGCCGGAGGGCACCGACTCGCTCGAGGAGCTCGCGATCGACGGCACCGGGCAGCTGGCGGGCGCGGGGGTCGACTACGACGGGGCGGCCCTGCTCCGCGACCTGGGGGCCGACCTCGCGTTCTCCGGCACGTCCGCCGCCGTGCAGGGCATCGAGGGACAGCTCCTCGGCGAGCGGCTGGAGGGGGCGGTCACGATCCGCGACCCGATGGGCGACGCGACGGTGGAGGGCCGCCTCGCCGGGGCGGCGGACCTGTCTGAGCTGTCGGCCCTCACGGCCGAGGAGGGATCGAACGAGACGTCGTCGATCGCCGGCCGGGCCGAGTACGACGTGCAGTTTTCCGGGCCGGTCGACGATCCCGACGCGATCCGGCCGACCGGGGAGGTGCGCCTCGCGGACGTGCAGTACCCGTACGAATCGTTCCGGCACCCAATCGAGGTGCCCGACGCCACCGTGCAGCTCACCGGCACGGGCCTCTCGATGGACCGGTTTACGATCCGGTCCGGCGAGCAGACGATGGCCCTGGCGGCGACCGCGCGCAACCTCTTCCCGGTCTCGACGGGGCTGGCGGAGACGGACCCGGCGATGGCGCTCGACTTTACGTTCACGGCCGACCGCCTTGACCTCGTGGCGCTGTACCCGGAGGCGACGGGCGACACCTCGGAGGTGTACTACTCGCAGCTCTTCGCGGCCACGCTCTCCGGCTCGCAGGTCAACGGCCGCTCGCCCGAGGCCGTCGCCAAGACCCTGTACGGGGGCACCGAGCTTCCGGCCTACGACGTCGACGGGCGCGTCGAGATCGGCACCTTCCTCAACGACCCGCAGCGGATCGACGACCTCGCCCTCGACGTGCAGATGCGCGACCGCCGGCTGG